>CAYMKZ010000114.1:0-1376 GCA_964391345.1 uncultured Alcanivorax sp. | reverse complement strand
CCGTCACCCCGGAAGTGCGTAGCACTATCCGGGGTCCAGCGACTTCCTCAAAACACGAAGACGCTGGATTCCGCATCTCCGCTTCGCTACGTGCGGAACGACGAGCAGGAAAGATATCGCCAACCGCCCTACCCCGACGATCGCGCCGGCACTCCCATCACGGTGGTGCCGTCGGGAATGTCGTGGATGACGATCGCCCCGGCGGCCACCATCACATCACGCCCGATGCTCACGCCCTGCTTCACCGAAGCGCCAATGCCGATCGAGCTGCATTCTCCCACCGTCACGCCACCCGCCAGGTGCGCCCCCGGCCCCAGATGGACGCCATCTTCCAGCACGCAATCGTGGTACACGGTAGCGCCGTTGTTGACGATCACACCACGCCCCACACGGCTATCCACATTGATCACCGCCCCGGCAAACACCAGCGAGCCCACGCCCATTTCCGCGAAGTGACTCACCACCGCCTGCGGATGGATGATGATCCCCGCCGCCGCACCCAGCGACTCCAGCTCCAGCAGCTTGTCCAACCGCGATCGATTGTCTTCCAGCCCCACCACTATGGAATCGAAACGCCCGGCGATGTCCGCCAGATCCTGGGTATCGCCCTCCACCGCCCAGCGCCCCACATGGGTCAGCTCGGGGAAGCCGTCATCGAAGAACACCACACTGCGCCAACCACCCGCCAGAGCGGCATCCGCCGCCACCCTGGCATGGCCACTGGCTCCGACTACAGCAAGAGATTTGGTCATGGCGAAGCCTCCTGTTTCGCGGGAAAAACATCGCTGCTACCTGCTACGGTTGTACACCCAACCCTTCTCCGCGTCCACGAACCCAACACCACCCCGAAAACATGCCGCTCCCGCCACCCCCGGAAGCACCACCTCCGTCACCCCGGAAGCGCGCAGCGCTATCCGGGGCCCAGCGTCTTCCCTCACAAACCCCTGAACAACCCGAACACCTCGCCGGACAATACCCATACCCGATCAAATCACGGTTTCATACAAATCGTGCCAATACGGGTTCCGCTCCTCAATCAGTCCCAGCTTCCACGACCGCCGCCACCTTTTGATCTGCTTTTCTCGACGAATGGCCGTGACCATATCCAGATGCTGCTCGAAGTACACCAACTCATGGATATCGTGGCGTCGGGTAAAGCCGTCAGCCAGACCATTCTTGTGCTCCCAAATACGCTTCACCAGATTGCTGGTCACTCCGACATAAAGTGTCCCGTTTCTCCTGCTCGCCAAAATGTAGACACAAGGCTGCTTCATACCCCTCCCTGGTTTCTATCGGCCTTGGAAAAGACACTGGCCCCCGGATAGCGCTACGCGCTTCCGGGGTGACGTTTGTACGCCCCGCCCCTCCGGGAGGAC
>CAYMKZ010000113.1:0-9075 GCA_964391345.1 uncultured Alcanivorax sp. | reverse complement strand
GGCTGGGCCCGAAGATGTCCGCGTCCAGCAGGCCGACGCGCGCGCCCTCCGCCTGCAATGCCAGCGCCAGATTGACGGCGGTGGTCGACTTGCCCACCCCGCCCTTGCCCGACGCCACCGCAATGACATTGGCCACGCGGCTCATCGACGGCATGTCGTGCTGCGCCCGGTGCGGCTTGATCTGCACTTGCAGATCGAGGTCCAGAGTGAGCCCCTTCAAACAGGGCTCCAGCGCCGCCTCGATCTGCTCACGCAAGGTCTCCCGCACCGAGCTACAGGGGTAGCCCAGGATCACCGTCAGCGCCAGTACCTTGTCCTTCCTGCGCACGTCGATATGGGTGACGGCCCTGGCCGACACCAGATCCACGCCGAGATCTTCAGGGACAAATCGAGTCAATGCTTGTCTAACCGCCCGTTCAACACCGAACATGACACCTCCTGCTGTTGGCAGGCAATGATAGGATGTGTGCTTGCACAGTTCCAATAGTCCTCTTCAACACCATCTCAGTGGCGCCAAGGAGAGCTCCATGACCAAGAAACTGCTTCTTCCCCTGTTCCTTCTGATCGCTGCAACCGCACTCAGCGCCTGCGGCAACCCGACGACCGCCCCCGGCCAGCGCGACACAGTTTCCGTGCAGGGAGAAGGCTCCGTCAAGGGACAGCCTGATACCTTCATTCTGGTGGTCACCGCCAGCGAGCGAGGCAACGACGTGACCAGCATGAAGGAGAAAGTCGACGCCCAGGTCAGCGACCTGCTGGCCCTGGCCGATGACCTGGGCATCGATGACAAGCACATCACCGCCAGCACCGTGCGCATCACCCCGCAATGGCAATACCAGCCCGAACGCAAACTGCTGGGCTACCAGGTGGACCGGGATGTCACCTTCCGCGTCAAGGGCATGGATCGCTACGCCAGGCTCACCGACGGCGTCACCAAGGCCGGCATCACCGACATGCGCCCCGGCGGAATGGAAATCAGCAACGCCGATGAACTGACCAGCCAGGCCTTGAAGAAAGCGGTAGCGGACGCTCAGGCCAAGGCCAAGCTGCTGGCGGAAGCGGCGGGCCGCAAACTGGGCCAGGCGATCACCATCACCAGCCACAGCGGCCCGGTTCCGGGGCCGGTCCCCATGGTGCGCATGATGGCCGCCAAGGCGGACAGCAGCTCCAGCTACCACGCCGGCGAGCAGGACGTCACCGCCACCGTCAATATCACCTTCGAGTTGCAATAAGACTTTGCCGCCTGAAATACATTCGCCGAACCCCGGATAGCGCTTCCGGGGTTCGGCGTTTTACCAGCCGAATGGAGGATGAATCGAATCCGCTCCGATAGGTAACCCCACCACGCAGCGCAAACCTCCCCGCCGTCGATACGGAATTTGTATTGATGAGCCCGAAAATTGTGTTGGACGGCAAAGATGCCGCTTTCGATGATCAAAAGTCCTGGAAGCGCCATTGGAACACCGCGCGCACGGTTTCCGCATACGGAGGTTATCCCATGTTTCCGAAGCAGGAAGAGCACGCCCCTCTGGACCCTCTGACAGCGCTGGTCGCACCAGACTGCCACGGAATGAACTTTTTCGATATCGACCACAATCTTCAGAACTTGTTGCGGATTTATCTGCCGGACGACCTTCGCGAGCACCTTGTTCCTCATTTTCGGCGGCTCGGTGAATACGCCGGCAATGAAATCGATGACTGGTCTCGCACCGCCGACCGATACAGCCCCCGCCTTCATCCGCGCACGGCGCGGGGGGCCTGGACCGACTATCTGGAGTTTCATCCGTCTTATCGGCAGATGGAAAGAATCGCGTTCAGTGAATTCGGCTTGGCCTGCATGGTTCACAAGCCCGGCGTGCTGGGCTGGAAACAACCGATTCCCCACACCGCCAAATACGTTTTTCAGTACCTTTTTGGTCAGTCGGAATTCAGCCAGTTGTGCCCCATATCCGCCACCGAGACGACAGCGACATTGATCACTCTTTATGGTGATGACGCGCTGAAGGAAAAGTTTCTCAAGCGGATGCTGAGCCAGGATATGGATGACATTCTGAAAGGGGCTCAATTCATGACGGAGCGCACTGGCGGCTCCGATGTATCCGACATGGAACTGGAGGCGCGATGGGAAGATGGGGCCTGGCGGCTTTACGGCGAAAAATGGTTCTGCTCCTGTGCCGACGGTAATGTGGCACTGCTGCTGGCCCGCCCCAAAGGGGCGCCGGAGGGCAACAAAGGGCTGGGGCTTTTTGCCATGCCGCGTCATCTGGAGGATGGAACGCGGAACTCATACCGTATCGTGCGTCTCAAGGAGAAACTCGGCAGCCGCTCCATGGCATCGGGCGAAATCGAATTCAATGGCGCACTTGCCTATGCACTGGGCAAAACCGGAGCCGGCGAAAACAACGGCTTGAAAATGATGATGACCCAGGTCTCGCTGTCACGCTTGTCCCATGGTGCGCGCGCCACGTCGATGATGCGTCGCTGTCTGAACGAGGCCATGGTCGTGGCCCGCAACCGCACCGTGTTCAAGAGCCGGGTCATCGACAAACCGCTGATGCGCCGCCAGTTGATGAAACTGATGGTTCCAACCGAACAAGCCCTCTCTTTGACCCTCTATCTGGGCAACAAGATCGACAAGGCCATGAGCGGCGATGCCCGTGCGGATCGCATCACCCGGTTGATGACGTCGGTCCACAAATATCGTGCCTGTCGTGACAATATCCGCGTCGCCACCGGCGCCATGGAAGCGCGCGGCGGCAACGGCTATATCGAGGAGTGGGTCAATCCGAAACTGGTGCGCGACGCCCACCTGGGCGTGCTCTGGGAGGGCACGTCCAATATCAACGCGCTGGATGTCACGACACGGGCCGTCGGCAAAGTCGGGGCCCATCACGATGTGGAAGATGATCTGCAAAGCCTGCTGGCTGCGACCAGAGACATTCCTCGCGGATTTGCGGGCCGCCTCAGTGATTCCCTGAATCGCACCATCGTTTTTCTGGACAAGGTGGGAAGATCAGGCAACGAACTGATGGCACGTAAAGCGGCCAGCGCACTCTATCACGCCGTCACCGCGGTCCTGATGGCCACGGAAGGCGCACGGCTGGGCGCCGCGGGCAGAGACGCACGGCGGTTGCTGCTCGCACAAATGGTCCTCGACCATCGCCTGTCACCGCAAGACCCGTTGCGGGACGATACCGCCGAGAACGAGGAGGCCATCTTCGAACTGCTGCTCTCCGACCAACCGGTTTCATTTGATTCAGCCCGGGAGCTGCTCCATTCCAGCGTGCACGAAAAGCACAGGGAAACGGTCACGCCCGCCGTGTGATCACCGGCAATCGAACAGGCTGGATAGACGATGGACAGCTTTGACAGTTTGACCCCATTGATCGCCCCCCGATCCGTGGCGGTGATCGGCGCCTCTTCCGATGCCACGAGGATCGGCGGACGACCGATCGCTTACATGACCCGCGGTGGATACTCGGGGCCACTCATCCCGGTCAATCCGAATCACGATGAGGTCCAGGGCATTCCCACCTGTGCCGACATCGATCATCTGCCGGAGGCGCTGGACACGGCCATCGTCGCACTGCCGGCCACCGCGGTCGTCGACACGGTGAACGCCCTGGGGCGGCGAGGCACACGCAGCGCCATCATCTTCTCGTCCGGCTTCAGCGAAGTCGGGCCGGAAGGACGTGTCATGCAGGAGCAACTGCGGCACAGCGCACGGCACTGGAACATGCGCATTCTGGGCCCCAATACCATCGGTGTGGTCAACCGCAATCTCTCTTTCTATGCCAGCTTCAGCTCCAGCCTGGAGCGTGGCTTCCCAGCGCCCGGACGCATCGGTATCGCCTCTCAATCCGGCGCTTACGCCGGCCACCTGATGGGGCTGGCGCGCAGCCACGGGCTTGGCACACCGATCAGCGTCGCCACCGGCAACGAGGCCGACGTGACCCTCGGCGAAGTGATTGGCTGGATGGTTCGCAACCCGGATATCGACGTGGTAGTGGCCTACGCGGAAATGATCCGCGACGTGGATGCCTTCACGGCCGCCTTGCAGGAAGCGCACACCGCCCGCAAACCGGTGATTTTGCAGAAAGTGGGACGCAGCGTCTTAGGCCGCAAAGCGGCGCTGTCGCACACCGCCTCACTGGCCGGCAACGACGATGCCTTCAACGCCATACTGGCCGATTACGCGGTGATTCGTGCGCAAAGCAGCGATGAATTACTGAAACTGGCCTACGCCGCCACTCACCGGATTTTTCCGTTGAACAATACTCTGGGCGTGCTCAGCGTCAGTGGCGGCGCCGGCGTCATGGCCTGTGATGCGGCAGAAGAACGGGGCCTGCCATTGCCTCCCATGCCGGAAGCGGCGCAAGCCAGACTCAAACAGAAGAACCCCTTCAGTTCCCCGGTCAACCCGTTGGACTGCACTGCCCACATACTCAACGATTTCTCCCTGGTAGGTGATTTTTGTCAAGCCATGGTCACCGATGGTGGCTACCAGTCCCTGATCGCGTTTTTCAGCACCGCCGGTACGGCACCACTGATCGCACCGGGCTTGTTTCAGGAACTGAAAAAGATCAGGGACGCCTATCCCGAGCGACTCTTCGTGATATGCATCATCGGTGACAGCCAGGAAGACCTGCGGCGCTACGAAAACGCCGGCTTCGTGGTCATCGAGGACCTGGTGGAAGCGGTCCACATCGTCCACGCCATGGGCCGTCTTGGCGAAGCGTTCGCGCGGCCATTGCCGGCGCGCATCGAGCCCCTGCCGCTGCCCCTGCCCCTGCCGGAGCAAACGCCCAATGAGGCGGACGCCAAACAATTGCTGGCGAAGCACGGCATCACCATCGTCCGGGAACAGGCGGTTCACGATGCCGAGGCGGCGGTAGCCGCCGCCAAGCGCATCGGTTTCCCGGTGGTCATGAAAATTCTCTCCCCCGACATTACCCACAAATCGGAAATGGGTGGCGTACTGATCGGTGTGGACAACGCGGAGGCAGTACGCACCGGTTATGACGACTTGCTGGCCAACGCCGCCCGGCACACGCCACAGGCCCGCATCGAGGGCATCCTGGTGGCCGCTCAACTCCATGGCGTGGAATGTTTCATGGGCATCCAGAACGACCCGCAATACGGATCGATAGCCGCCTTCGGCCTCGGCGGCATCTTCGTGGAGACGCTCAAGGACGTGGCCTTGCGCCGCTGCCCCGTCGATCTGGACGGCGCCAGGGAAATGATCCTGTCCATTCGGGGAGCGCCATTGCTGCGGGGCACGCGCGGACAGCCGCCAGCGGATGTCGAGGCACTGGCCAAAATGCTCACAGCGTTATCGACGTTCGCCTGCCATGCCGGCGAGCGGCTGGGCTCCATCGATCTCAATCCAGTATTGGCTCTGCCCGACGGGCAAGGCGCCTACGCCGCCGATGCCGTATTGGATATTCGAACCCCGACAGGCTCGGATTCATTATCCAAGGATGGATAAAACTTTGGATCCGGCTTATCCGGCCGTTGCGGACCACGGTCGTACTTGCAGCAAACGAACCGGCGGGATCAGGTTGACAGCGTTCAGTGGCGCCGTCATCTTCCAGTGACCGCTCCATGAACCCCTGCAAGCCTGAAACGGAGATGCTCCATCGAGGCTTCCATGACACTGAAACAGTTGCGCTATTTCATTGCTGTTGCGGAAGAGCTGCACTTCGGCCGCGCGGCACAGCGGCTGTCCATTTCGCAACCGCCACTGAGTTTCAACATTGCCCGTCTGGAAGAAGCATTGGGATACAGGCTGCTGGACCGCAGCAGCCGAAAAGTGGAGCTGACCGCCGCTGGAAAAGTGTTCTACAGCGAGGCATGCCGGGTTCTCAGGGTCGTCGAGCAAGCCAAGCAACTGGGCGGGCGCGCCTCCATCGGACAGTCCGGCAGTATACGCATCGGTTTTGTCGGCACCGCGATCTTTTCACCGATTTCCGAAATTCTGCGGCAATTCGACTTGCAACATCCCAATACCCTGATCAGCGTACACGAGCTCAACAGCTTCGAGCAGATCGACGCTTTACAGGGGAACCAGATCGATTTTGGCATCCTCTACCAGCGTTCCATTCCTGACAGTCTGGATTTTCAGATTCTGTATCGCGAACCTTTTGTCTGTGCCCTTCCGGCGCCCCATCCCGTCGCACAAGGGAAGAGCATTCATCTACGGTCGCTCAAGGATGAATCGTTCGTCCTGCCCCCACGCTACTTTTCATCGGAATATCACAACCGAATCATGTCCATGTGCATAAAGGAAGGGTTCACTCCCCATATCCGATACGAGGCACGGACAAACGCCATCGCCACCGCGTTGGTCGCCGCCGGGTTCGGTGTGGCCATCGTACCAGCGTCCATAAGCCGGATCGCCATCGATGGCCTGTGTTTTCGCCCGCTGGCCAATACTGCCGTCCAGTCCGAGCTCATCGGCGTGTGGCGGAAAGGGGACCATGAAAAGCTGATCCAGCCCTTGCTGGCCAAGCTTGCTGCCGTATCGGGCTAACCACGGCGCCATCAGGGGCCGGCGGTACGGTGCCCCGTCCATGACATCCGACACTGTCATAATTTCAATAATTGTCGGACAATCCAGACAACCTGAACCGACCTTCCATGGCTACACTCAAGTGAAACAGCATTCACCTAAAAACCGTTTATCCAGAGGCCGCCAGGGGGACCCGAATGAGCCACACGCTCAAGCAGACCGAACGCGCCATAGCACACGCCACCCGCTATCAGGACTGGCTGGAGGCCAGCCAGGAGCATGACCGCCTCTCCGGCGCCAATGAGTGGAAGGAAATCGACCGCTCTCCGCATTACGACTACGAGCTGATCCGCAACCGCCTGTGGCAAATCCGCCAGGCCCGCGAGCGCAACAACGTCAACAAGCTGGTGTTCCACCTGCATGAGGGCCTGCACGGCAATCTCGGCAACATCTCCAATCCGGCTCTTTACGGCCACAGCCGGGTCGGCACCAAGCACCTGATCGAACGCTATCTGGATGAAGTCTGCGCCGCTCTGGACTACCTGTGCGATGGCGAATTCGATGATTTCGGGCTCAAGCAAAAGCTCGATTTTTTCGATGTCACCGGGCACGCCTTCGGCCAGAGCGGCCTGATGCTTTCCGGCGGTGCGGCCCTCGGCCTGTTTCATATCGGCGTGGTGAAAAGCCTGTGGGAAATGGCCCTGCTGCCCTCGGTGATCGCCGGCTCCAGCGCCGGCAGCATCGTCGCCGCCGTGGCCGGCACCCATAACAGCACGGAACTGGCGAACAAGCTGGAACCGGAGAACCTGTATCTGGAAGCCTTTCGTGCGATAGGCTGGAAAGGTCTGTTGAGAGGCCGGCCGGTGCTGGATGGCGACCAACTGGAAGCCTGTCTGGAAGAGAACATCCCCGACCTGACTTTTGAAGAGGCTTATCGCAAGACCGGCCGCGAAATCAATATCACCGTCAGCCCCTATGAGCGCAACCAGCAAAGCCGCCTGCTCAACTGGCGCACCTCACCCAACGTGCTGATCCGCAAGGCGGCGCTGGCCAGTTGCGCGATTCCCGGCATCTATCCGCCGGTCAATCTGTGGGCGAAGAACATCGACGGCGAGCGCGTGCCCTACATTCCCGGACGCAAATTCGTCGATGGCTCCATTCAGGACGACCTGCCGGTACGGCGTCTGGCCCGGCTGTTCGGCGTCAACCATTCCATCGTCAGCCAGACCAATCCGCACATCGTGCCGTTCCTGTCGCGCAGCGAAAGCACCAGTTCCAGCCTCGCCACCCTGGCCGACTGGGGCCTGCGCAATCTGTCCATGAACCTGCACTACGCCCTCAAGCTGGCTCATCGGCGCACCCGCTCCAATGATCTCGGGCTGCTCATCGAGAAGGCCCAAAACGTGGTCCGGCAACGCTACATCGGCGATATCAACCTGATTCCGCCACGCCAGCCCCTCAACGCCCTGCGCGTGCTCAGCAACCCGACATTGCAGGACGTCCGTAACTTCATCCGTCAGGGCGAAAGAAGCACCTGGCCGAAGCTGGCCATGATCGGCAACACCACCCGCATCAGCCGCACCTTCCGCGCTTGCCGTGAGCGGCTGGACCGCCTCGAAGCACGCACGCTCAACCAGTTGCAGAGGGTCAGCGCCTGACGCCGGAACGGCCCGGCCCATGCACCGCGGCATTTGCTTAGTGCAAATCCGTCTTGCTCTACCCCTTTAAACCGGGGCCAGACATCTATATGTTTTTAACCCAGATCGTTACATCAACAGGAGACACGACATGGCATTGCAACTGGGCGATACCGCACCCGACTTCACGCAGGAATCCACTTCCGGGACCATTGAATTTCACAAATGGGCGGGCGACTCCTGGGTGCTGTTCTTCTCCCACCCGAAAGACTACACCCCGGTGTGCACCACCGAGCTGGGTGAAATCGCCAAACTGAAGCCGGAACTGGACAAGCGCAACGTCAAAGCCATCGGCGTTTCCGTGGACCCGCTGTCCGATCACAAAGGCTGGGCCAAGGATATCGAGGACGTCAAAGGCACCGCCCTCAACTTCCCGCTGCTCGCCGGTGACGACCGCAAGGTGCCGGAAGCGTTCGACATGATCCACCCGAAAGCCGACAGCACCCACACCGTGCGCTCGGTGTTCGTCATCGACCCCAACAAGAAGATCCGCCTGATCCTCACCTACCCGGCCAGCTCCGGCCGCAACTGGGCCGAAGTGCTGCGCGCCATCGACAGCCTGCAACTGACCGACAACTACAAGGTTGCCACGCCGGTGAACTGGAACGACGGTGATGACGTGATCATCGCCCCGTCCCTGAGCACCGAAGAAGCCAAGGAGCTGTTCCCGGCCGGCTGGGACGAGCAGAAGCCGTACCTGCGCGTTACCAAGCAACCGGGCAAGTAATCGGCGTCTCACGAACCAGAAGGCACTGGATTCCGCATCTCCGCTGCGCTGCGTGCGGAATGACGGGGTTAGCCCCCAGAGGTGCGCCCCCTTGAACGTCACCCCGGAAACGCGCATAGCGTTATCCGGGGTCCGGTGTC
>CAYMKZ010000112.1:0-9214 GCA_964391345.1 uncultured Alcanivorax sp. | reverse complement strand
GGATAGCGCTACGCGCTTCCGGGGTGACGTTGGGATAGCGCTATGCGCTTCCGGGATGACGTTGGGATAGCGCTATGCGCTTCCGGGATGACGGCCTTGGGTATTTTTCGCTGCTTCGGGAAATCTTTCCTACTCTCTTTTTGCCCCCGTTCGGGGAACCTCTTCGCCGCTGAGGCGGTCTGCCACATTGCCATTCAATTGGTTTTGTGCTGGACCGTGGCGGCGAGCCGATGCCGCCCGGCCCATTCTCCCACCCGGTGCAGGTTGCGCCGGAAGCGATAAAAAAGACCGGGAGTCTGAGGATGATCCATCTTGAAAACCTGACCCGCCGCTACGGTGATTCCGTCGCCGTCGGCAATCTTTCCTGCCGGATCGAATCCGGCGAGATCATCGGCCTGCTGGGACGCAATGGGGCTGGAAAAACCACCACCATGAAAATGCTCACCGGCGCCCTGGAACCGGACGCCGGCCGCGTGGTGATCGACGGCAAGGACATGGCGGAGCACCGCCGTGAATTGCAGAGACGCATCGGCTATCTGCCGGAAAACTGCCCGGTGTATCCGGAAATGACGGTGGTCGAATATCTCGATTACCGCGCCGCGCTGTTGGAAGTGCCGCCGCAACAACGCATGCCGGCCATCCGCGAGGTGATTGCGCGGGCCGAGCTGGAATCCAAGCTGCTGTCGCCGATCAGCACGCTGTCACGCGGCTACCGCCAGCGGGTCGGTGTGGCCCAGGCGATCCTGCACAAACCGGACATCGTCATTCTCGACGAGCCCACCAACGGGCTCGACCCGCAACAGATCCGCCATATGCGCGATCTGATCCGCGAGCTGGCGCGCAACGCCACGGTGATCGTCTCCACGCACATTCTTCAGGAAGTGGAAGCGGTCTGCCAGCGCGTGCTGATCCTGCGTCACGGGGAACTGGTGGTCGATACGCCCCTGGCGGCGCTCAACCAGGGCCGGCAATTGCTGATCAGCACCGACGCCGACGAACCACGGGCGCGCGCCCTGCTCGGCCAGCTTGCCGGCGTGGAAAGTCTGGCCTCCGGTGGCGAGCGCGGGCTTTACGTACTCAACCTGAACGACAGCGCCGAACTGGTGGCGCCGCGCGCGGCGCGCATTCTGGTGGAGAACGACCAGCGGCTGTTCCAGTTGCAAACACGCAGCCAGGATCTGGAAACCCTGTTCCGTGAAGTCAACGAAACACCGATCACGGAGGCCGCCAATGCGTAACAGTGCCCAAATCACCCTGCGCGAACTGCGCGGCTATTTCGGTTCCCCGGTGGCCTATCTGTTCATGGCCGCCTTTCTCGGCGTGACGCTGTTTGTCTTTTTCTGGGTGGAAACCTTTTTCTCTCGCAACGTGGCCAACGTCCATCCGCTGTTCCAGTGGATGCCGTTGCTGCTGATTTTTCTGGTCGCCGCCATCACCATGCGCGGCTGGAGCGAGGAACGCCGTTCCGGCACGCTGGAACTGCTGCTCACCGCGCCACGCTCGGATATCGAGCTGGTGCTGGGCAAGTTCTTCGGCTGTCTGGGCCTGGTGGCGGTGGCGATTCTGCTGACGCTGCCGATTCCCATCACCGTATCGCTGATCGGGCCGCTGGACTGGGGTCCGGTGATCGGCGGCTATCTGGCCACGCTACTGCTGGCCAGCACTTATATCGCGCTGGGGTTGCTGGTTTCCTCGTTCACCGAAAGCCAGATCATCAGCCTCATCGGCACCTTGCTGATCGGCCTGGCGCTGTATTTCATCGGTGCTTCGCAGTTGACCAGCCTGACCAGCCAACCGGTCGCCGATCTACTCGCTTCACTGAGCACCGGCGCCCGTTTCGACAGCATCACTCGTGGCGTCGTCGATCTGCGTGATCTGGTCTACTACCTGAGCCTGACGGTGCTGTTCCTGACGCTCAACGTGCTGGTGCTGGAGCGGCTGCGCTGGTCCGCCCAGGGCGGCGGCGGACGCCACCGCCGCTGGCGTCTGGCGGCGCTGCTGGTAATCGTCAACGTGCTGCTGCTGAACATCTGGCTGGCGCCGGTACGCGATCTGCGCGCCGATCTTACGCAAGGCCATATCTACTCGCTGTCCGACACCACCACCACCTATCTGCATCAGCTTCAGGAGCCATTGCTGATCCGCGGCTACTTCAGCAAGAAAACCCATCCGCTGCTGGCGCCGCTGGTGCCGCAACTGGAAGATTTGTTGCGCGAATACGGCGTGCGCGGTGGCGACAAAGTGAAAGTGGAAATCGTCGATCCACAGGACGACCCGCAGGCCGCCAAGGAAGCCGCCAACCGCTACGACATCAAGCCGGTGCCGTTCCGCACCCAGAGCAAATACGAAGCGGCGGTGGTCAATTCCTACTTCAACGTGCTGGTGCAGTACGGCAACCAGCACAAGGTGCTCGACTTCCGTGACCTGATCAAGATTCAGCATCACGGCGGCACCGACGTGGATGTGGTGCTGAACGATCCAGAATACCGCATCACCAGCGCCATCAAGAAGGTGGTGTCCGATTACCGTCGCGGCGGCAACCTGTTCTCGGCGATCGACAAGCCGGTGACACTGAAAGCGTTCATTTCCGGCAAATCCCGCCTGCCCGGCAAACTGGACAGCCTGCGGGACGACTTCAAGCAGATCGTCACCGACCTGAAAAAACAGGCCGGCGACAAGCTGCAAGTGGACATCAGCGACCCCGGTGATCCGAACAGCAAGGCCGCCGAAGCGATCGCCAGCGAGTACGGCTTCCAGCCTTACAGCACCAGTCTGTTGGGCGACAACCCGTTCTTCTTCAACCTGGTGCTGCAACGCGGTGACCAGCGTGTGCCGGTGCCGCTGCCGCAAAGCCTGAAGAAACAGGATCTGAAGAAGAGCATCGACGCCGGCCTGACCCGCTTCGCCAGTGGCCTGCTCAACACCATCGCCCTCTACACACCGCCGCAGCCACCGCCTTATCTGCATATGCCGTCGATGAGCGGCGGCAACACCTTCAATACCCTGAAGAAAGCGCTGGGTACCGACGCGGTGATCCGCCATACCGATCTGAAAAGCGGTCAACTGCCCACCGGCACCGACCTGCTGATCGTGCTGGCACCCAATGATCTGTCCGACAAGCAACTGTTCACCATCGACCAGTTCATGATGCGCGGCGGCACCACGGTGATCGCCGCCAGCCCCTTCGATGTCAGCATCGGCCGTCAGGGGCTCAGCGCCCATACCGGGAAAACCGGGCTGGCCCAGTGGCTGGCGGCCAAGGGCGTGAAGATCGGCAAGACGCTGGTGCTCGACCCGCACAACGCGCGCTTCCCGATTCCGGTGACGCGCAATCTCGGCGGCATTCCGGTACGGGAATATCAACAGACCGACTATCCGTACTTCGTGGACGTTCGCCAGAACGGCATGGCCGATCATTCGGTGATCACCGACGGGTTGGGTCAATTGACCATGACCTGGGCTTCACCGATCACACTGAGCAAGAAACTGCCCGGCGATCTCAAGGCACAAACCCTGCTGCGCAGCTCCGATCAGTCCTGGCTGTCCGATTCCACCAACATCATGCCGGCCATCGACGGAAACTCTCCGCCCTGGCATGCCCCCGAAGGTCATCGCGGCAGCCAGATTCTCGGTACCGTGATCACCGGCCGCTTCGACTCCTGGTTCAAGGATCATGACAACCCGTTCCTGGCGCCGGACAAGACGCAGGCCAGCAAAGACGGCAAGAAAGACAGCGCCGGCAAGCCCAAGGACAAGGACGATGCCTTCAAGCTGGGTTCGGTGATTGCCCATTCACCGGCCAATACCCGGCTGGTGCTGTTCTCCTCGCCGACCTTCCTGGACGACACCATGATGCAGCTGCAAGGTCTGGCCGCCGGCCAGCCTTACGAGCAGCCGGTACAGTTGCTGCGCAACACGCTGGACTGGGCGCTGGAAGATCCGGCACTGCTGGCGCTGCGTGACCAGCAGCGCACCTCACGCATCCTCGAACCACTCAGCGACGGCCAGCGGCAGTTCTGGGAATACCTCAATTACGGCCTCGCCCTGCTCGGCCTGATCATCGTATTCCTGATTGCCCGCGGTACCCGCCGCCGGCGTGAAAACCGCTATGTCGCCGAACTGAACGACGAACACAACCAGGGGGGACGGGCCTGATGCGCAAGTTCAATGCCATTCTCATAGCGGTACTGGTAGTGCAGATCGTGCTGACCGTGCTGATGTACCACGGCTACGGTCAGGGTAACGCGGCAGCGACCGGCCCCTGGCTGACACTCGACCAGAGCAAGCTGGGCGAACTGGTGATCAGCGACGACCAGGGCAACAGCGTCACGCTGAAACACGACAAGAGCGGCTGGACGGTGCCCGCCAAATCCGCATTCCCGGTGGACAAACAGCGCATCCAGGGTTTGATCGGTGCGCTCGATGGCGTCCGCCCGGGCTTGCCGGTGGCGGTTTCCAAGGACGCTCAGAAACGCTTCCAGGTGGCCAAGGACAAGTTCCAGCGTCACCTGGTCTTCAAAGGCGACAAGGGCGCCGTGGTCGCCGACCTGTACCTGGGCGAAAGCGCCGGCTCCGGGCGGCTTTATGCCCGCCTCGCCGGCAACACCGCCATCCAGGATCTGCGCATCCCGCTCTGGCGGGCCAGCACCGATGTCTCCGACTGGCTCGACAAGGGCTATCTGGAGCTGACCGTCAGCCAGCAGAAACAGGTGGTGCTGCCGAAAGTCACCCTCACTCGTACCGACAACCTCTGGCAGCCTGAAGGGTTGCCCGCCGACCGGCTGGCCGATCAGGACCACATCCAGGCGCTGCTGGACCGCCTGCGCACCCTGCGCTGGGACAGCCTGGACGGCAAACAGGCGGATGTTCAGCTACCCGCCAAGGCCACCTTCGAGATGACGGTGACGCCGAAGAAGGGCAAGCCTCTGGTTTACCACTTCTATCAGCAACCGGCACCGGCCCAGGGCAAGAAGGCAGGCAAGGGCAAAGCCGACAAGGACAGCGCCAAGCCCGCCTGGTGGGTGACGCGCTCCGATGGTGATTTCGTGTTCACCGTCAGCGATGAACGGGTGGCGCCGCTGTTGCAGGCCGACAAAGCCAGCCTCAGCAAAGCCAAAGCGGAAAAGGCCAAGGACGACGGCAAGAAGGCGGCCGGACAAACGGACAAAACCGCCACCTCCCACTGATCCGCTCCGCACAGGACGTCACGAAAAAAGGGGCCCCGCGGGGCCCCTTTCAGTCCGTATGCCGAAAATCAGCTTTTCAGGGTATACAGGGTCACGTCCGGGCGGCCGGCCAGCAGATCCTTGAGCCCGCCACCAATTTCCTTCAGATGCTCGCGGTGCGCGACCAGCGCATCCTGGTCGCTGTATTGCTCGTAGATCAGCACCTTGTCGGCATCGTCCACGGACTGATGTACGAGATAGCAATGGTTGCCCTCTTCCTTGACGACTTCGGCGGCAATGTTGCGCATGGCTTCAACCAGAGCGTCGCCCTTGCCCGCCTGGGCGGTCATCACGGCAGTAATACCGATCATGATTTTCTCCCGTTCAAAACGTGAATTTGGAATTCTCTTTTAAAAATCCGACCCGCATCCTTGCACAACCTGGCGCTCACGGCCACGGCTTTTTTCATCGAGCAGAAGCCGGCCGGGGCGACGGCAACAACGCATTGCACAGCATCACCAGCGCCACTCCCGCCAACGTGGCCACCAGCCGCTCCGGCAGTATGTCCGGGTCCGGTGGCTGGGCGGCATCCATCATCAGCACCAGCAACGGCGTCATGATCACCGAATAGGCCAGATAGTTGCGGTGACGCAGCAGCACCCGCAGCGCCGCCAGTACGGCAATGCACAGCACCAGCAGCCAGGCGGCCGGCGTCAGCAGCAGTGAACTGGCCAGCAACACTCCCGCCACGGTGCCCAGCGCACGCTGGGTGGCCTTGACCGACAGCGCCGCCGTTGGGCGCCGCTCGCTGAGCAGCACTACTGTCAGCGCCGCCCAGTGCAGATCCCACTGCGGGCAGAGCACCTCGAACAGCAGTGCCAGCGCTGCCCCGAGCAACAGCCGCAGCGGATAATGCCAGCCGGCATAGTGCCGCAACCCGCCCCACCAGCGCCGCCAGGACAGCGCCGGGCGAGCCCGTTCCAGCGCCTCGTTCACTGGCGATCGATACTTTCCGCACAGCATCATCAGGCAACCCAGCAACGTGCACCACAGCACGCCGCCCACCACCGCGGCGAACAGCAGTGCTCCGTCCGCCCCCACCGTCCCCGCCACACTGCCGCGCAGCAACAGCAGAAACAGCATGAAGCGGACGCTGAGCAGCGCGGCGCCATAACCGACGCCGCCCAGCAACGCCGCCAGCCCCATCATGCCGGCCAGCGCCGCCGCCTCGATCAGCGTCGGCGTCCCACTCAGCGCCAAGGAACCAGCGCCGGCCAACAGCGACAAAGCCAGCACGGCCACCACCGTGGCAAGCAGAATCCACGCCTGCTCGCGCAGGTAACCGGCGACCGTGCCGCCGCCCAGGGTAGCGCCGGTGGCCATCATCGCCCCCAGCGCGGCGGCGATACCCGCCTGCGGCTGACCAATGGCAAAACCCAGCGCCGTCGGTGCCGCCATCGCCGCGGCGGCAACCAGAGCATGGCCGCCACCGGCCTGGCCGGCGGGCGACCATTGCAGCGCCTCCCCAAGGTGGGCGCGGATATTTCCGATTGGCATCGGCCCCTCTCTCAACGCACAATGACAATCCGCCGATAGTACGCTATGAGGGTCCATGGCCAGAAACAATCATGCCCCGCGGGGAAGAAGGGTGAGCCGGTGAGAAGCCCCTGGCGCGGCATTCTCCGTTCGCTGAGCAACCCGAATTACCGGATATGGGCCGCCGGCTCGCTGATCTCCAACATCGGCACCTGGATGCAGCGCACCGCCCAGGACTGGCTGGTCCTCACCGTTCTCACCCACAACAACGCCACCGCCGTGGGCATCGTCACCGGGCTGCAATTCGCGCCGCAAATACTGCTGCTGCCCTTCACCGGCTCCGCCGCCGATCGCTTCGACCGCCGCAAGCTGATGTTCTTCACGCAGGGCGCTCTGGGGCTGCTGGCGCTGGGACTGGGGCTGCTGACCGTCACCGGGCTGGTGCAGTTGTGGCAAGTGTACGTTTTCGCGCTGCTGCTGGGCTGCGCCACCGCCTTCGACATTCCGGCGCGGCAGAGTTTCGTCACCGAGCTGGTCAGCGATACCTATCTTTCCAACGCCGTGGCGCTCAATTCCACTTCTTTCAACCTCGGCCGCATGCTGGGGCCGGCCATCGCCGGGGTGCTGATCACCGCCATCGGCACCGGCTGGGTATTCCTGCTCAATGCCGTCTCCTACGTGGCGGTGCTGGGGGCGCTGGCGGCGTTGCGGGTTGCGCTGCTGCACCGTGACGGCCTGCGCCGGCGGGGCCCGGGAGGGTTCACGGAAGGGTTGCGCTACGCGCGTGGCCGGCCGGATCTGATCGTGGTGCTGATGATGCTGGCGCTGATCGGCACCTTCGGGGTGCACTTCCCGGTGTTCATCTCCACCATGACGGTCAGCGTGTTCCATGCCGGCGCCGGGGAATATGGCGCACTCGCCTCGATGATGGCGCTGGGCTCGGTGACCGGCGCCCTGCTCGCCGCGCGCCGCGAAGCGCCGACCCCGGGCCTGCTGATCGGTGCGGCGGCGGCTTTCGGTATCGGTCTGGGGCTGGCGGCGATGATGCCGAGCTATACTCTGTTCAGTCTGGTACTGATTTTCATCGGCCTGTGCTCGCAGACTTTCACCACCAGCGCCAACAGCGCCATCCAGTTATGGAGCGAGGCCAGCCTGCGCGGCCGCATGTCGGCGCTGATGATGGCCGTCGCCCTGGGCGGCGCACCACTCGGCGCACCCACCATCGGCTGGGTGGCCGACACCTTCGGCCCACGCTGGGGGCTGGCCGTGGGCGCCACCAGCGGCTTGCTGTCGGCGCTCACCGGGCTGGCGGGTTTTGCCTGGTGGCGACGGCGCCGTGCCAGCAGGCCGCAGAAGAACGTTATCGAGGCAACTCGCTGACGCCCATCAGATACTCATCCACGGCCCGTGCGCACTGGCGCCCTTCACGGATCGCCCAGACGATCAGCGATTGGCCACGGCGCATGTCGCCGGCGGCGAACACCTTGTCCACGTTGGTGTGATAGCAGCCTTCGCCGTCGGTGGTGGCATCCACGTTGCCGCGCTGGTTCTTGTCGACGCCAAAGGCATCCACCACCTCGGGCTCCGGTGACACGAAGCCGATGGCCAGCAACACCAGCTCCGCCGGGATCTCGAACTCACTGCCCGGGACCTCGGTCATCTTGCCGCCTTCCCAGTTCAGCCGCACACAGGTGATGCTCTTGGCGTTGCCGTGGCCGTCATCATTGATGCACTTGGTGGCCACCGCCCAGTCGCGCTGGCAACCTTCCAGGTGAGAGGAAGAGGTACGCAGCTTGAGCGGCCAGTAGGGCCATACCAGTGGGCCGTTTTCCTGTTCCGGCGGTTTCGGCAGCAGCTCGAACTGGGTAACGGACGCCGCTACATGACGGTTCGAGGTGCCAACGCAGTCGGAGCCGGTATCACCGCCGCCGACCACCACCACATGCTTGCCGGTGGCGAGAATCTGGTTGTCCACCGGATCGCCGGCCACTACATGATTCTGCTGGGGCAGGAATTCCATGGCGAAGTGCACGCCATTCAGTTCACGGCCGGGAATCGGCAGGTCGCGCGATTTCTTGGCGCCGCCGGCCAGCACCACCGCATCGAATTCGCTGTCGAGCTGTTCCGGTGTCACCGCCTTGACGTCGCCATAGGCTTCGGCGTCTTCCTTCTTGCCGACATAGGCGTTGGTGACGAACACCACCCCTTCGGCCTGCATCTGTTCGATGCGGCGGTCGATGTGGTGCTTTTCCAGCTTGAAGTCGGGGATGCCGTAGCGCAGCAGACCACCGATGCGGCTGTCACGCTCGAACACGGTGACGTCATGGCCGGCGCGCGCCAGTTGCTGGGCGCAGGCCAGCCCGGCCGGGCCGGAACCGACCACCGCCACTTTCTTGCCGGTCTTCACCTCGGCGGGCTGCGGCACCACCCAGCCTTCTTCCCAGCCCTTGTCGATGATCTTGTGCTCGATGGATTTGATGCCCACCGGGTTCTGCACGATGTTCAGCGTGCAG
>CAYMKZ010000111.1:0-9221 GCA_964391345.1 uncultured Alcanivorax sp. | reverse complement strand
CAGCACCGAGCGCAGGGAGCCGAGGAACAGGTAGATCACCAGAATCACGATCACTACCGCTTCGACCAGCGTTTTCACCACCTCGTCGATGGAATCCTGGATGTATTCGGTGCCGTCATAGGGTACGTCGCCGCTCATGCCTTCCGGCAACTGCGGGAAAATCTGGTTGTCGAGCACCTGGTGCACGCGGGCGATCACGTCCAGCGAGTTGGCGTCCGGCGCCACCTCGATGCCCATGAAGGTGGCCTGCTTGCCGTTGAAGGTCACCGAAGAGGCATAGGACTCGGAGCCCAGCTCCACGGTCGCCACGTCGCCGAGGCGGACGATGGCGTTGCCGTTGGCGCGGATCACCAGTTGCTGGAAGTCGTGCACCGAGTGCAGATCGGTATCCGCCTTGAGGTCCAGCGCCACGTTGGTGCCCTTGGTGCTGCCCACGGCGGCCAGCACGTTGTTCTGTTGCAGGGCCTTGTAGACGTCCGACGGGGTGACACCCAATGCCGCCATGCGGTTGGGCTGCAACCAGGCGCGCATGGCGAAGGTACGGTCGCCGAGGATGTTGGCGCGCTGCACACCGTCGATGGTGGCCAGCTTGGGCTGCACCACGCGGGTCAGGTAGTCGGTGATCTGGTTGTTGTCCAGCACATCGGAGGAGAACGACAGATACATGGCGGCGATGGTGCTGCCCACCGACAGCTCCACCGTGGGGTCTTCGGATTCGGATGGCAGCTCGCTGCGCATCTTGTTGACCTTGGCGACCACCTGGGTGAGCACGTTGTTGGGGTCTTTGTCCAGACGCACGTAGGCCTGGATCACCGAAACGCCGCGCTGCGAGGTGGAGACCAGGTAATCGATGCCCTCCGCCGAGGCGATTTCCTGCTCCAGTGGGGTGGTGATGAAGCCCTGAATCAGGTCCGCATCGGCGCCGGTGTACACCGTGGTGACGGTGATCACCGCGTTTTCCAGCTTCGGATACTGGCGCACGTTCAATTCAGTGGCGGCGCGCAGCCCGAGCAGGAAGATGAACAGGCTGATGACCGTCGCCAGAACCGGCTTGTTGATGAAAATGTCGGTGAATTTCATGGCCGCCGCCCTCAGCTGTTGTCAGGGTGAGGGTGGGCGCTGGCTTCCGGCTGAACCTGATTGTCGATGACCACCGGCGCGTCGTTGCGCAGCTTGAGCAAGCCGCTGGTGGCCACCACTTCGCCGGGTTTCAGTCCCTTCAGCACGGCGATCAGATCGCCGCGTTGCATGCCGAGTTTGACGAAGCGCTTCTTGACGATCTTGTCCGATTTCTGGTCCTTGCCCTTGGGGGCATCCTCCACCACGTAGATGGTATCGCCGTAGGGCGCGTAGCTGATCGCCGTTCTCGGGATCACCACCACCTCGGAAGATTGCGGCAGGCGCACTTCCACATGGGCGAACATGCCGGGGCGCAGCTTGTGGCCGCCGTTGTCGAAGGTGGCCTGGGCGGTGAAATTGCGGGTCGCCTGTTCGACGCCGGATTCGATGGCGGTGACCGTGCCGGCGAAGGTTTCATCCGGGTAGGCATCCAGCGTGGCGTGGACTTCGAGTCCGTCCTGTATCTGGCTGAAATTCTGTTGTGGCAGCGAGAAATTCACGTAAATGGGCGCCAACTGGGCCAGCGTCACCACCGGTGTGCCGGGTTGCAGATATTCGCCGAGATCCACCTTGCGGATGCCCAGCACGCCATCGAAGGGCGCGCGCACCGTCTTGTAGCCGAGCTGGGCGCGTTGCGCCTGCGCCTGCGCCATGGCCTGATCCCGCTGGGCGCGGCGGGTGTCCAGCTCGGAGCGGGAAATGCTGCCGCGCTTGTAGAGGCTCTGGTAGCGGCCGAATTCCTGCTCGGCCAGCCGGGCGGTGGCCTCCAGGGCTTGCAACTGAGCCTGATCGGCGGCGGATTCCAGCACGATCAGAGTGTCGCCTTTCTTCACCGTATCGCCGGACTTGAAGCGAATGCTTTGCACCTCGCCGCCCACCTGGGTGGTGACCTCCACGCCGTTGACGGCGTTGACGGTACCCACGGCATTCAGGGTCAGCGCCCAGTTGTCCTGGTGGGCCTTGTAGGTGGAGATGGTGGCTGGCGGTTGCGGCAGGTTGTCCAGAAACTGGGTGATCATGTGGCTGCGGAACGCCTTGAATCCGAACACCAGCCCGAACAGGACCGCGACGGAAATCAGCATTATCACCATGCGCTTGCTGATGATGCGCTTGCTCATTGATGTGAACCCCTGGTGCGGTATTCGTTGTTGGTTGTGTTGTTGGTTGTGCTGCTGGTTGTACACCGCTGGCTGCTGACTGGCCGGCTCATGCTAAAAGCCGCTGGTGGCAAAGGTTTGCTGGCCGGTGTTCCCTAGGACCAAAGTGCGTTTGCGCTCAGAGTGTGAACACATTTACCGCCAGCATCAAGGTTTGTGAGTGACTGCACAGTTCGGTAATCGGAGCGATTCAGAGGCGTTGCAGCACGCTGTTCAGGTAACGCAGCCCCAGCGGTGTGCAGGCCATGCGTTGCCGGTCGGCCACCAGCAGGCCGCTGTGGCGCAGCGGTGCCAGGGTGGCTTCGACGTCGGTGGGGGGCAGGCCGGTGCGCGCCAGCAGGCTGTCGCGGTCGATGCCGTCCACCAGGCGCAGGGCGTTGAGCAGCACTTCCAGCAGCCGGTCTTCGATGGGCTCGTCGCCGCGGCGGGCGCCGGCGGGGTCGGCCAGGTAGTGCTCCGGCAGGCGGGTCTTGCGGTAACGCAGAATGCGGTTTTCTTCGGGGCGGGTGATCTTGCCGTGGGCACCGGCGCCGATGCCGAGGTAATCACCGAAGCGCCAGTAGTTGAGGTTGTGCCGGCATTGGCGCCCTGGGCGGGCAAAGGCGGACACTTCGTAGCGTTGCAGGCCGTGGTCGGCGAGGAACGCCAGCCCGGCCTGCTCGGTATCGGCGATGGCGTCGTCGTCGGGCAGGGTGGGTGGCGCGCGGTAGAAGGCGGTATTGGGTTCGATGGTCAACTGGTACCAGCTCAGGTGTTCCGGGTCCAGGTCGATGGCTTGCCGCAGGTCTTGCAGGGCCTGTTCGGGGGTCTGCCCCGGCAGTGAGTGCATCAGATCGAGGTTGAGGTTGTCGAAACCGGCCGCACGCGCTTCGCGAACCGCTGCGCGGGCTTCTTCCGGGCCGTGGATGCGGCCCAGCACTTTCAGGTGGTCGGCGTTGAAGCTTTGCACGCCGATGGAAAGCCGGTTGATGCCGGCCTGCCGAAAGCCGGCGAAGCGGCCTGCTTCCAGGGTGCCGGGGTTGGCTTCGAGGGTGATTTCCGCGTCCGGCGCGAAGGTCAGCCGCTCGCGCAGACGGGAAAACAGTTGCCGGTAAAAGGCCGCGCTCATCAGGCTGGGGGTGCCGCCGCCGATGAACACCGTTTCGATGGGCCGCTCGGCGGCGTCTTGCAGATCGCCATCCAGATCCGTCAGCAGGGCGTGCAGGTAATCGTCTTCCGGGCGCTCGGCGCGCTCGTGGGAATTGAAGTCGCAATAGGGACACTTGCGCACACACCAGGGGATGTGGATGTAGAGGCTCAGCGGCGGGTGGCGCAGGGGCATGGTGGTCTCGGGGCGTTCACAGCGGTTCGGCTTGCAGCCGGGCGATCAGCGCCGCCATGGCCTGGCCGCGATGGCTGATGCGGTTCTTGTGCCCGGCATCCAGTTCGGCGGCGGTCAGCCCCAGCTCCGGCAGCAGGAAATGCGGGTCGTAGCCGAAGCCGTTGTGGCCACGAGGTTCGAGGACGATCTCGCCTTCCCAGGTGCCCTGGCAGATGATCGGCGTGGCGTCGTCGGCGTGGCGCATCAGCACCAGCAAGGCCCGGTAACGGGCGCGGCGCGGCGCGTCCGGCAGGTCACCGAGCATTTCCACCAGCAGCGCGTTGTTCTTGGCGTCCGTGGCGTCGGCGCCGGAAAAGCGCGCGGAGAACACCCCGGGCGCGCCGTTCAGGGCGTCCACTTCCAGGCCGGAATCGTCGGCGATGGCCGGCAGGCCGGTGTGCTGGGCGGCGTTGCGTGCCTTGATGATGGCGTTCTCGACGAAGGTCAGGCCGGTTTCTTCCGCTTCCGGCACCTCGAAGGCGCTCTGTGCGGTGACCTGCATGTCCAGCGGCGCCAGGATGGCGCTCATTTCTTGCAGTTTCTTCCGGTTGCCGGAAGCCAGCACCAGTTCCATGGGATGCTCCCTGTTGCGTTGCGGGAAAGGGCGCGCTCAGCGCGTGACGCGGTAGATGGCGATCTCGCCGAACAGATTGGGCCAGGCGCGGGTCAGCGGGCCGCTGCGGTGATCGCGATTGACCACGTGCCGCTCGATGATGCGGATGCCGTGCCCGGCACAGTGAGCCTCGAAATCGCGCACCGTGCACAGGTGAATGTTGGGCGTATCGTACCACTCGTAAGGCAGCGTGGAAGACACCGGCATGCGGCCCTTGAAGCCGAGATAGCTGCGCACCCGCCAATGGCCGAAATTGGGGAAGGTGATGATCGCCTCGCGGCCCACGCGCAGCATTTCATCGAGAATGCGATCCGGGCGCATCACCGCTTGCAGCGCCTGGGTCATGATCACGTAATCGAAGCGGGCGCCGTGAAAATTGTCCAGCCCTTTGTCCAGGTCCTGTCCAATGACGTTGACGCCTTTCTCGAAGCAGGCGGCCAGATTGTCCTGGTCGATCTCCAGGCCGTAACCCACCACTTGCTTGTCGCGGCGCAGGTGCGCCAGCAGGGTGCCGTCGCCACAGCCCAGGTCCAGCACTCTCGCGGCTTGCGGAATCCAGCCGCTGATCAGCTTCAGGTCTTCACGCATGCCGGCGGCCCTCCGCGCACTGGATTTCATCGGCAACGCGGTTCATGTAGGCGCCGAACAGCCGGGTGTACTCGGGGATCGGCAGCAAAAAGGCGTCATGGCCTTTGGGCGTGTCGATTTCCGCGTAGCTGACGTTGCGCCCTACCTGTATCAGGCCGTCGACGATCTCGCGGCTGCGTTCCGGCGGGAAGCGCCAGTCCGAGGTGAACGACATCACCAGGAAGTTGCATCTGGTCTCCGCCAGCGCCTGCTCCAGGGAATCGTCGTGCTCCCTGGCGGGGTCGAAATAATCCAGCGCCTTGGTCATCAGCAGGTAGGTATTGGCGTCGAAGTTGCGTGAAAACGTCTCGCCCTGATGACGCAGATAGGATTCCACCTGGAACTCCACGTCGAAGCCGAAGTGGAACCGTCCGGAGCGCAGATCGCGGCCGAACTTCATGCGCATGGCATCGTCGCTCAGGTAGGTGATGTGGCCGACCATGCGCGCCAGAATCAGCCCCTGGCGGGGGTAGGTGTCGTGCAGGTAGTAACGGCCGCCGTGGAAATGGGGGTCGGTGAGAATCGACTGCCGGGCCACCTCGTTGAAGGCGATGTTCTGCGCGGACAGCTTGGGCGCGGTGGCGATCACCACGGAATGGCGCAACCGCTCGGGGAAATCGATGGCCCATTGCAACGCCTGCATGCCGCCCAGGCTGCCGCCGACCACCGCGGCCCATTGCGTGATGCCCAGCGCATCAGCCAGTTGGATCTGGCTTTTCACCCAGTCCTTGACCGTCATCATCGGAAAATCCGGGCCCCAGGTCTGGCCGCTTTGCGGATTTTGCGAGGTGGGGCCGCTGGAGCCGTGGCAGCCGCCGAGGTTGTTCGGGCAGACCACGAAAAAGCGATTGGTATCGATGACCTTGCCGGGCCCGATGCAGGTTTCCCACCAGCCGGGCCGGGTATCCCCTTCATGGTAGCCGGCGGCGTGATGGTGGCCGGACAGCGCGTGGCAGATCAGCACCGCGTTGCTGGCATCGGCATTGAGCGTGCCGTAGGTCTCGTACACCAGATCGTAGGCCGGCAGCTCCCGTCCACACTCCAGGGCCAGTGGTTGATCCACATGCAAAATATGTGGCTGTACCAGGCCGATGGAGTCCTGGGGAATCGATTCGGGCATTTCGGGTTTTGTCTGTGCAAATGAAAAGGACGGAGCCCGTAAAGTCTATCGGGCGCCCCCGCGGGGCGCAATGCGGACTGCCACGTCATCCTGCATGGAAGGCGCGTAGCGGCTGGAATTGCAGGATCCAGTGGCTGCTCTGGATTCTGCGACTCCGCTTCGCTTCGCGCAGAATGACGGGGGCGGGCTTCGCTTCGCGCAGAATGACGGGAGAGGGCTTCGCTTCGCGCAGAATGACGGGGGAGGGCTTCGCTTCGTGCAGAATGACGGGGGAGGGCTTCGCTTCGTGTGGAGTGGTGGGGCGGCTTTGCTGTGTGCGGAATGACGGTGGGCACTGTCCTATTCAGGGGCCATTCATTACACTGGGCAAGTTTATTGCCTGAAGTTCTCCGATGACCGATGACTCCTCAAGCCGCTCCTTGCTGGCGCTGATTCTCCTGATCCTGGTATGGGCTTACAGCTGGATTGTCATGAAGCAGGTGATGCAATACGCCGGGCCGTTCGAGTTCGCCGCGTTGCGTTATCTGGGCGGGGCGGTGGTGCTGCTGGCGTTGCTGGCGGTGCGCGGGCGCTCGCTGAAGCCGACCCCCTGGCGGCTGACGCTGGCCGTCGGGTTGTGCCAGACCACCGGGTTTCAGGCGCTGGTGCAATGGGCGCTGGTCAGCGGTGGGGCCGGTCATGTGTCGCTGCTGGCCTATACCATGCCGTTCTGGGTGGTGCTGCTGGCCTGGTGGCTGTTGCGCGAGCGGCCGACGGCGCGTCACTGGCTGGGGCTGGTGCTGGCGGCCGCTGGCTTGCTGTGCGTGATGGAGCCCTGGCAGGGGCTGGGCAGCCTGTTCAGTGCCTTGCTGGCGGTGATCGGTGGTGTGGGCTGGGCGCTGGGGGTGGTGCTCAGCAAACGCATGTTCCAGTTGCATTCGGTATCGCCGGTGTCGTTCACTGCCTGGCAAATGCTGTATGGCGCGCTGGCGCTGTGCGTGATCGCGCTGCTGGTGCCCTCGCGGCCGATCGATTGGGCGCCCGAGTTCATTTACGGCCTGGCCTACAGCATTTTTCTCGCCTCCAGCCTGGCCTGGCTGTTGTGGACCTTCGTGGTGCGCACGCTGCCCACCACCGTGGCGGGCTTGTCCGGCCTGGCGGTGCCGGTGACGGTGGTGCTGATGGCCTGGGTGATTCTGCACGAACGACCCGACGGCATGGAAACCGTCGGTATCGTGCTGATCGTGGCCGGCCTGCTGGCGGTCAGCGGGATTGGACGGCGGCGTCTTCCTGCCAGCGCTGGATGAGACCGATCACCGGTTCATCGCTGCTGAGTGCGGTACTCCCCAGCCGGCGGTACCAGTAACTTTCGCTGCCGAACTGGCCGCGCCAGTCGTACAGACGGCGGCTGAACAGTTGCAGGTCGTGTTCCTCGGTCACACCGATGGCGCCGTGCACCAGATGGGCGACGGCGGTGATTTCCGGCACCGCGGCGCTGCAACGGGCCTTGGCGACCATCGCCGCCTGGGGCGCCGGCGCCAGTGACTGGCCGCGCAGTGCCAGTTGTACGGCCATGCGCACGGCGAACGCTTCTTCGGCCATCACCGCGAGACGTTGCTGCAACGCCTGGAACTTGCCGATCGGCTTGCCGAACTGCTTGCGCTCGCCGGCGTAGGTCAGCGCCATGGACAGCGTGCGATCGGCGGCGCCGGCGATCTGCGCGGCGAACAGTGTTGCGCCGATCAGTTGCCAGTCGAGATCGTCGCCCAGGCTCAGGGCGTCGGCCGGCACGTCGCTCCACACCAGATGGGCGCTGAGACTGCCGTGAATGCCATCCTCCCGGCGTTCGGCGCTGCCGGTGGGCAACAGCAATGCTTCCTCTTCCAGCGCCACCAGTACCCATTCCGCCAGTCGGCCGAAATCCGCATTGGGGCATTCGATGCGGGCGCCGTCCCGGCGTCCGCGCGCCAGCGTGATGGGGCCTTCGGGCGGCGTCAGCTCCCTGGCGGCCAGCGCCGCGCGCACCCACAGGGTGGCGGCGAACGGCAGCGGCAGGGCGGCGCGGCCGGCGTCGATCAGCAGTTGCGCGGCGGTTTCCAGGGCAATGCCGGCGCCGCCCTGGGTTTCGGCGATCAGCGCGTCGCAGAAGCCACTGTGTTGCAGCGCCTGCCAGGCGGCGTCCAGCCCCTGGCCATTTTCCAGCTCGCGCACGCGATGGGTGGGGAATTCGCCTTCCAGCCACTGGTGGAAGGCGTCGGTGATGGCGGTATCAATACTCATGGGAAGGAATACTCATGGGGATGATTGTCCTGTTAACGCAAATCCAGACCCCGGGCGATGACGCCGCGCAGGATCTCCCGGGTGCCGCCGCGCAGCGAGAAGGTCGGCGCGATGCGGGACAGGTAGGCGAGGGTGCGGGCCAGTACCGGCGGTGGTGGCTCATCGGCGCTACCGATGGCGTCCGCCAGCAATACCGGCAGCGATTGCTCGAAGCCGGTGCCCAGGTCCTTGACCAGCGCCGCCTCGATCACCGGGCTTTCGCCAGCGGCCAGCTTGCCGGTGATGGCGATGGACAGCGCGCGCAGCACCGTCAGCTCGCTGAGGAAACGCCCGATCAGGGCTTCGTCGCCGCGCTGGCCACGGCTGCGCAGCCAGTCCAGCCAGGCGTTCAGCAGGGCGATGCTGGAATAGATGCGTTCCGGGCCGCTGCGTTCGAAGGCCAGCTCGGCGGTCACCTGTGTCCAGCCCTGGCCTTCTTCGCCGACCAGCGCTTCTTTGGGGAGCTGCACGTTATTGAAGAACACTTCCGAGAAGGGCCGGTTGCCGGTGAGATCCTGAATCGGGCGCACCTCCACGCCGGGCAGGCGCAGGTCGATGATCACCTGTGACAACCCCTTGTGGCGATCCTCGTTGCTGCCGGAGGTACGCACCAGGGCGATCATGTAATCGCTGTAATGGGCGTAGGTGGTCCAGATCTTCTGGCCGTTGAGCAGCCAGCCGTCGGCGTTGGGTTCGGCGCGGGTGCGCACGCTGGCCAGGTCGGAGCCGGAATCCGGTTCGCTCATGCCGATGCAGAAGAACGCCTCGCCGGCACAGATGCGCGGCAGGTAGAAGGCACGTTGCTGTTCGTTGCCGAAGCGCAGAATCAGCGGGCCGCTCTGGCGATCGGCGATCCAGTGCGCGGCCACCGGGGCGCCGGCGCACAGCAGCTCTTCGATGACCACGAAGCGGGCGAAGGCGTCCAGC
>CAYMKZ010000110.1:0-9229 GCA_964391345.1 uncultured Alcanivorax sp. | reverse complement strand
AGTGCATGTTCCAGCCGTGGCTGACCACCATCGCCTGCCCGGTCAGTGCGCGGGACGGGAACGCGGCGAGGTCGATGGCCAGTTGCGCCACATCCTCGATGGTAGTGAATTCGCCATCCACGGTTTCCTTCAGCATCACGTCGCTGATCACCTGCTGCTCGGAGATGCCCAGTTCCTTCGCCTGCTCGGGAATCTGCTTCTCCACCAGCGGCGTGCGCACGAACCCCGGACAAATGATGTTGCTGTGCACATTGTGCGCCGCCCCTTCCTTGGCCACCGT
This sequence comes from uncultured Alcanivorax sp., assembly GCA_964391345.1. Taxonomy (GTDB): domain Bacteria; phylum Pseudomonadota; class Gammaproteobacteria; order Pseudomonadales; family Alcanivoracaceae; genus Alloalcanivorax. Next base: position 8,949 of record CAYMKZ010000110.1, on the reverse strand, counting down.
GCGGCACAACCCCAGCAAGGCGTGTTTGGCGGCCACGTAAGGCGCTTTCAGCGGCGACGCCTCCAGGGAGTGCACCGAGCCCATGTACAGCATCAGGCCGCCGTCGCCGGCGTACATCCGCCGCAGCGCGGCACGGGTCAGCAGAAAGGCGCCGTCCAGATGCACGCTGACCACCTTGCGCCAGGTGGCGAAATCCAGCTTGTCGAGCGGATCGATATGCTGGATACCGGCATTGGCCAGCGCCACATCGAGACGGCCCCACTGCTCCACCACTTTCGCTACCCCCGCATCCACCGCCGCTTCGTCGGTGACGTCCATGGTCACCGCCATGGCCTCGCCACCGGCCTGACGAATCGCCGCGGCGGCCTGCTCGGCGCTGTCGCCGTCCAGGTCGGCGATTGCCACCCGGGCGCCCTCTCTGGCATACCCTTCGGCGATGGCCCGGCCGATGCCACGGCCAGCGCCGGTAATCAAAGCCACCCGTTGTTCAAGACGCATGATGTTCCTCCTGTTGATTCCCTGTCCGCCGATTTCCTGACCGGTCGGCCCGCCGCGCCGCCCAGATGCGCAATTGCCCGACCACGCCTGTGGGGAAGAAATAAACGCTGAGCACGAACAGCAATCCGAACCACAGCAACCAGCGGTCGGGCTGGACCAACTCCGCGAACACAGTGTGTTCCGGCATCCGGTGGCCGATGAAGCGCAGCAGGTCCTGTAGATAATTCTGCGCCAGAATGAACAGCGATGCGCCCACCACCGCGCCATACAGGGTACCCATGCCGCCGATCACGCACATCAGCAGAATGAACACCATCAGCTCGAAATCGAGCGTATTCTCCGGGTTCACGTAGCGGTTGATCAACGCGAACAGCACACCGGCCAGGCTGGCCATCACCGCCGACAGAATCACCGCCGCGGTGCGGTAAAACACTGTCCGGTAACCAAGCGCCTGGGCACGGAATTCGTTTTCGCGGATCGCTTGCAGCACCCGGCCGAATGGCGAATTGACCACCCGCAGCAGGAACAGGAAGGCACACAGCGAGCAAACGAAACTGATGTAGTACATCAGGTGACGGCCGCTGAAACGCACCTTGAAAACGGCCTCTTGCAGCGCATGCGCCGGATCGCTGAACAAAGCGGCGATGAAACCCGGCACATCGAAGCCATAAAGCTGACTATCGAAAGGCCGGAACGCCGGCCCCAGCGTCTGGGGCACGCGCACCCGCAGCCCGTCTTCACCGCCGGTCAGGTGATACAACTGCGTCACCAGGCTGAGAAAGGCGAACGCCACCGCCAGCGTCACCAGGGCGAAAAACAGCGCCTTCACCCGCAATGACAGTAAGCCAAGCAGCAACGACAGCGCGGTGCTGATGAGGATCGCGCACAGCGCGCCCACCAGTACCGCAGAAAAAGTGCTACCCAAAGCGCCGGTGGCGATCGCCACGCTGTAGGCGCCGATGCCGAAAAACATGGTGTGGGCGAACGACACGATGTGCGTGTAGCCCAGCATCAGATCGTAGGAGGCCACCACCACGATGAACACGCAGATGGTGCCCAGCGTGGAGAAAGCGCGCACGTCGTCGAACAGAAAAGGCCCGCACGCCAGGCACAGCAGAATCACCAGCAGCAGTACAGTCAACACGCGGCTGCGCGGAGTATCGCCGGAAAGAAGGGAATGGATCATCGTCTCGCCCCTAGACCTTGATAACCGGAATCAGACCTTGCGGGCGCCACATCAGCACCCCCACCATCAACCCCACCGTGGCCACCGCCGCCAGGCGCGGCTCCAGATAGCCGACGTAAAGGTTGATCAGCCCCACCAGCACGGCGCCGTAAAAACAGCCGCGCACCGAGCCGAGCCCGCCGAGAATGATCACCACGATCACCGAGATCATCAGTTGGTCGCCCATGTGCGCGCTGATGATCTCCCGGTACATGGCCCACATGGCGCCACCCAGCCCGGCCAGCGCCGAGCCGGCGATGAACACGCCGAGAAACAGCAGGCGGATGCGGTAACCGTGCACCTCGACCATTTCGCGGTTTTCCACGCCGGCGCGAATCAGAATGCCCACACGCGTGCGGTCGATCACCCACAGCATCAGGGCGTAGACCGCCAGCCCCAGAATCACGGCGATGAGCCGGTATTTCTCCAGAGCAATGCCGCCGATGATCGGAATCGCCTGGCTGAGCACGAAGGAGCCGCCCAGCGCTTCCGGGCGCGGCACCGGAATCTGGCTGGGGCCCCAGATCACCTTGATCAGCTCCATGATGATGATCGAACCGCCCACCGTGACCAGAATCTGCTTGAGGTGGTCGCCGTACACCGGACGGATCACCAGCCGTTCGAAAACCAGCCCGGCGATGCCAGCGACGGCGATGGCGAAACCCAGCGACGGCAGAATCGCCACCATGTTGACCGCCAGCGACTCGCTACCCACATAGCCACCCAGCCAGTAGGCCAGCACGGTGGCGCCGGCAAAGGCACCCAGCGAAATGAACGCGCCGTGCGCCAGATTGAGCACGTTCATCAGACCGAAGGTCAGGGTCATGCCGGAGGCCATCAGAAACACCATGGCGCCCATGGCCAGCCCACTGATGGTCAACACCACCCAGGTGCTCGGGTCCATCATGAACATCGGCACCACCACCATCAGCAACAGCAGGAACAGATGCGGTTTGTCACGGCGGAAGTCCTGAAAGCGGCGACGCAGGCCGGGCTTGCCAGCCTCGTCACCCAGCATTCCGTTTTGCGCAGACATAGGGTTTCCTCTCACTGATGCTCACCCAGACCCAGGCCCAGCAGTTCGTGCTGCAAGGCTTCGTTTTCCGCCAGTTCGGCCATGCTGCCGCGGTGCACGATGCGGCCATCGCTCATCACGGCCACGGACTGCCCCAGGCGGCGGGAAAAATTGAAATTCTGCTCCACCAGCAGAATGCTCACCTGCTGCTGTTTCAGTTGCTCGAAGGCGTCGGCCAGGTCGTTGATGATGGCCGGTGCCAGCCCCTTGGTGGGCTCGTCCACCAGCAGCAGCGCGCGCGGCTCGATCACCGCCCGGGCAATCGCCAGCATCTGTTTCTGGCCGCCGGAGAGATTGCCGGCGGGCCGGTTCCAGAAGGTTTTCAGGGGCGGGAACAGATCGAAAATCCAGTTCAGACGCTGCTCGTCCAGAGTGCCGCCGACGGCGGCGAGAACCATGTTTTCACGCACCGTCAGCAACCCGAAAACGCCCATGTTTTCCGGCACGAACGCAATACCGCGACGGGCGATGCGCGGGGTCGCTTCGCCAGTGATGTCGGCGCCCTGGAAGCGCACCTGCCCGGCGGTGATGGTGGTCAGCCCCATGATGGTGCGCAGCGTGGTGCTCTTGCCCGCGCCATTGCGTCCCAGCAACACGGTCAGTTCGCCGACCGGCACTTGCAGATCCACACCATGGAGAATGTGATACTGGTCGATATCGGCGCTGACCGAGGACAGCGAAAGTATTGGTTCTGCCATCGCTCAGGCTCCCTCGTTGCTGGCGTCGTCGGCGCTGACGCCCAGATAGGCTTCCTGCACGATCGGCGAGGCGATCACCTCGGCGGGCTCGCCGTCCGCCACCAGTTCGCCGTTGTACAGCACCACGATGCGGTCGGACAGCGACCGCACGATGTCCATCTTGTGTTCCACCAGCAGGATCACCTTGTCCTGCTGTTTCTTGATGTCGGCGATCAGTTCGAGGATCACCGGCACTTCATCCACGCTCATGCCGGCGGTCGGTTCATCGAACATGAACACCTCCGGCTCCAGCGCCATCAGCAACGCCACTTCCAGCTTGCGCTGGTCGCCGTGCGGCAGATTGCAGACCAGATCGTCGGCGCGCGGGCCCAGATTGACGCGCTCCAGGTACATCATGGCCCGCTCGCGCAAATCCCGGCGGCGTGACGCCATCTGCCAGAAAACGTGACCGATGTGATGGCGCGACGCCACTGCCAGGCGCACGTTCTCCAGCGCCGTGAGGCTGGGAAACAGGTTGGTCAGTTGAAAGGCCCGCCCCAGCCCTTTGTCCGCGCGCCGCGCCGCGCCCAGTGCGGTGATGTCTTCATCGAACAGACGGACGCTGCCCGCGGTGGCGGCGAGCTGGCCGGAAATGAGATTGAACCAGGTGGTCTTGCCGGCGCCGTTGGGGCCGACGATGGAGGTCAGCGTACCCGCATGAAAGGCGCAGGAAACCCGGTTCACCGCCACGTGGCCACCGAAGCTGATGGTCAGATCGCGGGTCTCCAGAACCGGCGGAGTCGAAGGGGGCGAGGATTGCAGATGCATGAGAAATACCCTTGCGGCCAACGATTCAGGACGCGGAGCCCAGGCCGCCGGTGAAGCTACGACGCGAGTCCATCCTGTCGAAAATCGGTAATGTCGAAACTTGCTGGTCGGCAAGCCGGGATGCCGGCGCGCTTACGCCTGACACCCCGACGCCGTTGCTCCGTCCGCGATGCTCAGCGGCCGTTCTTGACCGGAATATCCATCTGATCAATGCCGATAGTGTTGACCAGCACCGGCACACCCACGGTGACCGTGCGGTCCTTGAACCAGTCACTGCGTTTTTCCGGCTTGATGCGGAAGTGGTACATGACCTGCATCGCCTGGTGGTCCGCGGCGCGGATGGTCTGCTCGCCTTTCGGGGAATCGAAAGTGAGACCTTCGAAGGCCTTGATCAGATCATCGGCCTTGGTGGAGCCGCCCGCCTTCTTGATGGCGGCGGTGATCGCCATGGCCTGGGAGAAGCCTTCCGCGGTGAAGAAGTCCGGCGGTACGCCGTAACGTGCCCGGTGTTCCTTGACGAACCAGTCGTTGATCTTGTTGTTCGGCGATTCGTAGTAGTAGTAGGTGGCCCCTTCCATGCCGGGGAACGCCGCGTAGCTCACCAGTGCCGGCAGAATGTTGCCGCCGGTGGTCAGCTTGATGCCGAAACGCTCGGGATGACGGTCATTGATCGCCGCCAGCGGGTTGGCCGCGCCGGCCCAGATGGCGAAGATGTACTTGCCTTCTTTGCAGTCCTTGCGGTCCTTGAGGGCATCGAACAGACGCTGGGAAGCGGCGGTGAAGTCGGTGGCGTTCTGCGGCAGATATTCTTCATCGACGATCTTGCCGCCCTGCTTTTCCATGGCTTTCTTGTAAGCCGCCACACCGTCACGGCCGAAGGCGTAATCCTGTGCGATGGTCGCCACGCAGACTCCCGGCATGCCGATGGCCACCGCGTTGGAGATGGCGTCCTGTGACGAGTTGCGTCCGACCCGGACCACGTAGCGGTTCCATGATTTGCCGGTGATCGCATCGGCCACACCTTCCGGCATGATGATGCGCTGATACTCTTCGGCAATCGGCAGCACCGCCAGCCCGACACCGGAGGAAACCGGCCCGACCACGATGTCCGCGTCATCCTCGGCGTAGGCTTCTTCCACCAGGGAACGGGCGCGCGCCGGATCCAGTTGGGTATCCTTCTTGATGATGTCGACCTTGCGGCCGTCGATCTTCATGGTGCCCTTGGTGGCGTACTCGAACCCCATCTCCATGCCCACCTGCAACTGCTGGGCATAGGCCGCCAGCGGACCACTGAAACCGGTCACATGGGCAATCTTGATGTCATTGGCTGCCTGGGCGGCAGGTGCGAGGCTGAGGACACCCAGAGTCAGTGCCGCAGCGGTAACGAGATGCTTCATAGGATCTCTCCCTTGTTCAGACGACACAGGCCGTCGCTTTTTGTGTTTATGAAAACTGCAGCCCAAATATGACAACTGATTCATCTTTCTGCAAGCAATTTTGGAGAAAATTCTACATTCGTGGAATTGCAGCCCGATTTTCAATCAGCGGTTGCTTTTCTCCGTATACAGAGCTTAGATACGGGCCGAGAAAGAAAGGACAGTGTCACATCAAGTCGGTTTCCATGTTGACAGCCTCCCGGACTGGCCGTAACTTAGTTGAATAGTGGTTCATATTTCACCGGCCCAGAAAAGGATTTGGACACTCACCATGAAAACAGATGCCGCTCAGCAACTGCCGTCCAGAAACTCGCCAGGGGCTCCGAAAACAGCACGCGGAGCACGCACCCGCGCACGCATCATGAAGGCGGCGGAACAGTGTTTCGGTACGCTGGGCTACCACAAGGCCGGCATCACCGACATCACCCGCACCGCCAGCGTCGCGCAGGGCACCTTCTATACCTACTTCGCCAGCAAGGAAGAAGTGCTGCGCGAACTGGTACGCGACATGGGGCACCAGGTTCGTGCTCATCTGGCGGCGGAGGTTCGCGGCGCACGGGATCGTCTGGAGGCGGAAGAAAAGGGGCTGCACGCCTTTTTGCTCTATCTGTACGAAAACCCCTTTCTTTACCGGGTGTTGCAGGAAGCCCAGTTTGTCGATGAAGCCATCTACCGGGATTACTACGAGGCTTTCGGTAATGGCTATTTGCGCATGCTGGCCAATGCCACCCGCAAAGGAGAGATCCGTGCCGGCAACAACGAAGTGCGCGTCTGGGCGCTGATGGGCATGTCCAACTTTCTCGGCCTGCGTTACGCCCTCTGGGAGCAGGATATTCCGTTCGACGACATCGTCGATACCATTTCCGATCTGTTCCGCCACGGGCTGGCGCTCGATGGCAGGGAGAAAAGTTGATATGAGCCTAGTGAATTACAGCACGGAAAACGGCATTGCCAGCCTGACCTTGAACCGTCCGTCACGTCACAATGCACTGACCCCCGAACTGCTCGACGAACTGCTCGACAAGCTGGACCTGTGCCGCCAGGAGCGGCCCGCCGTGCTGGTACTGGAGGCAGAGGGCGAGTCGTTTTCCAGCGGCGGCGACGTGGCCGGCTTTTACGACACCCCGCGCGGCCAGCGCGCCGCCTACGCCGCCCGGGTGGTGGGCACGCTCAATCAGGTGATCCTGTCGCTACTGGACCTGCCGATGCCAACCATCGCTTCCGTACAGGGGCTGGTCAGCGGCGGCTCACTCGGTCTGGTACTGGCCTGTGATCTGGTGGTAGCCAACGAGCGGGCCCGGTTCGAGCCCTGGTACAGCGTCGTCGGCTTCAGCCCGGACGGCGGCTGGAGCGCGCTGATGCCCGAGCGTATCGGCCGGGCACGGGCGCTGGAAGCGCAACTCACCAACCGCAGTATCGCCATCCGCGAGGCGCACATCCTGGGGCTGGTGCAATATCGCGCCGAGGTCGGCGACCTGGCTCTGCACACCTTGAAAGTCGCTTCTTCCATACGCGACAAGCAACCCGGCAGCCTGCGTCACACCCTGGCGCTGGGACGCCCGGATCGGGCCCGGGTGGCTGCCGGGCTGGAAGCGGAATACCGGCATTTCCTGGAGCAGATCGAGAGCGACGAAGCGGATCGCGGCATGGCTGCCTTCCTCAAGCGCTGAGGTCCCGGCGACCGGCAGACCGACGCGACACAGAACAAGAATCAATAAACGGGAGAGCACCATGGCAGCGATATCCTGCCCCTCGGCGGGTTTCTACCGTTACCTGCGACCGGGACTCCCTGAGCAACGGCTCAAGCAACGCGCGAGTTTACGTGGCGGACATGGGCAACCACGAAATCAAGGTGCTGAATCTCGATGGCGCCCTGTTCGGCACCGAGCAGGTGGCCATCGGCGGGGGCAATGTCCACGTCTTTTCGCTGATCGGCAACCGCACCACCCGATTCGGCTGGTCTGAAGTCAACCCGTAACCGGCACGGCGCTCCGCGGCTCCGCCGCGGAACGTCCTGGAGAAAAACAATGGAGATGTTCGACCTGCTTGCCCACCGGGCCCGCGTCACACCGGAACAGCCGGCATTGTCGGATCTGGAAAGCGGCGAGCATTACAACTACGCCGAGTTCAATGAACGTGCAGCGCGTTTTGCCGCCGCCGCACGCACGCACTGGGCGCTTGAGGAAGGCGACCGGATTGCCTACCTCGGACACAACCGCGCCGAGTTCTTCGCCATGCTGTTCGGTTGCGCCAAAGCAGGCCTGATTCTGGTGCCTTTCAACTGGCGTCTGGCGGTACCGGAACTGACCGTGCTGGTGGAAGACTGCCAACCCGGCGCCCTGGTATTCGGCAGCGAATTCACCGCCGCCGCCATGACTCTGGCCGAGCAGCACCCCAGCCTCACGCTGGTCGCTCTGGAGAGCGGCGAGAGCAAAGCTGGCGGCCGCCAGCGCGACTACCAGGCCGACCTGGCGAACAGCCGCCCCGATCTGACGCCACATCCGGAGCGGGATCCAAACACCCCCTGGTACCTCCTTTACACCTCCGGTACCACGGGGCGGCCCAAAGGGGTCATACAAACCTTCCGCATGATGGTGGCCAACTACATGAACATCGGCCTGGCGGTGAACCTCACCAGCAACGATGTCCTGCTCAACGTGCTGCCGATGTTCCACACCGCCGGCATCAATCTGTATTCCTCAGCGGTATTTCTGGTCGGCGGCACGGTATTGGTGGCGCGTACCTTCGACGCGGCCCAGACCCTGCAGGTGCTTGCCGAAAAGGCCACCCTCTTCTTCGCCGTGCCAGCGGTCTACCAGGCGCTGCTGGAGCAACCCGGCCTGAGCGGCGAGAAACTGGCCGGCGTGCGTTCCTGGGGCTGCGGCGGGGCACCGCTGTCGTTGCCGGTCGCCAAACGCTACGTCGAGTTGGGCATCCGCGTGCGCACCGGCATGGGCATGACGGAAACCAGCCCGACCGTATTCCTGCTCGACGAAGCACGAGTGCTCGACAAGGTCGGCTCGGTGGGCCGGCCGCAATTGCTCACCGAGGTACGCATCGTCGACCGCGAAGGCAACGATGTGGCCCAGGGCGAAGCCGGCGAACTGTGGATCCGCGGCCCCAACATTACGCCCGGCTACTGGAATCGTCCGCAGGCCACCGCCGAGGCGATCACCGCGGACGGCTGGCTGCGCAGCGGCGACGTCGCCC
>CAYMKZ010000109.1:0-9364 GCA_964391345.1 uncultured Alcanivorax sp. | reverse complement strand
TGTTGAACCAGGCGTACTCCATGCCCTTGCGCGAGGTCCAGACGTTCTTGCAGGTCACCGAACAGGTGTGGCAACCGATGCACTTGTCCAGGTTGAGGACCATGGCGATTTGTGCGCGAATCTTCATTTCTCGCTCCTGGCGTTCTGCTAGGGGAGTTTGGCGTCCAGTTCGTCTTCCCGGGCACGACGCTGCACGTGATCCATCCAGTCGATCTTTTCCATCTTGCGGACGATCACGAAACCATCGCGATCGGAGCCGACCGGGCCGTAGTAATTGAAGCCCCAGGAAAGCTGCGCGGCGCCGCCGATCATCTGCGTGGGTTTGACGACGATGCGCGTCACCGAATTGTGAATGCCGCCGCGCATGCCGGTGATTTCCGAGCCCGGCACGTTGACGATTTTTTCCTGTGCGTGATACATCATGCACATGCCTTCCTTGACGCGCTGGCTGACCACCGCCCGGGCGCTCAGCGCGCCGTTGGCGTTGAAGCATTCGATCCAGTCGTTGTCTTCGATGCCCACTTTTTTCGCATCCACCTCGGAGAGCCACACGATCGGGCCGCCCCGCGACAATGTGAGCATGATCAGATTGTCGGTATAGGTGCTGTGGATGCCCCATTTCTGGTGCGGGGTGACGAAGTTGAGCATGATTTCCGGATGGCCGTTGCCATGCTTGCCCGCCACCGCCTGGGCGGCGCCGGTTTTCACCGGCGGGCGGTACAGGGCGAATGCCTCTCCGTAGTCACGAATCCAGGGGTGATCGAGATAGAAGTGCTGGCGGCCGCTCAGCGTGCGCCACGGCACCAGCTCATGCACGTTGATGTAATTGGCATTGTAGCTGAGCTCCTCGTTTTCCATGCCCGACCAGGTGGGCGAGGTGAGAACCTTGCGCGGCTGTGCTTGCAGATCATGGAAGCGGATCTTCTCTTCCTGACGGGCGCTGGCCAGATGCTTGTGGCTGCGCCCGGTGGAGCGGGACAGCGCCTCCCAGGCGCGCACCGCCACCTCGCCGTTGGTTTCCGGCGACAGCATGAGAATGGTCTCGGCGGCGTTGATGTCGGAATGAATGCCGGGCCGCCCTTTGGCCGGACCGTCGGCCAGGGTGTAGTTGAGCGCGCCCAGCGCTTTCACTTCATTCTGCATGTCCCAGTTCAGACCTTTGCCGCCGTTGCCGAGTGAATCCAGCAGCGGGCCGAGCGAGGTGAAGCGATCGTAGACGGCCGGGTAATCTCTTTCCACCACGCTGATGTTCGGGCCGGTGACGCCGGGCTCCAGCGGACACTCTCCTTTCTTCCAGTCGCGTACCTCGAAAGGCTGGGCCAGTTCCCCGGCGGTGTCGTGCAGAATCGGCGTCAGCACCACGTCCTTTTCGTTACCGAGTTGCCCTTCGGCCAGTTTCGAGAATTGGCGGGCGATGGCCTTGAAGATTTCCCAGTCGCTTTTTGATTCATAGACCGGATCCACGGCCACCGAAAACGGATGAATGAACGGGTGCATGTCGGTGGTCGAGAGATCGTTTTTCTCATACCAGGAAGCGGTGGGCAGCACGATGTCCGAATACAGCGCCGTGGTGGACATGCGAAAATCCAGCGTCACCACCAGATCCAGCTTGCCCTCGGGAGCAGGGTCGCGCCACTTTACCTCTTCCGGTTTCTCGCCGCCTTCGGCGCCCAGGTCCTTGCCTTGCAGGCCGCACTGGGTGCCAAGAAAGTGCTTGAGAAAATATTCGTGACCCTTGCCCGACGAACCCAGCAGGTTGGAGCGCCAGACGAACAGGTTGCGCGGAAAATTGTCCGGATGGTCCGGGTCTTCGCAGGCCATCGCCAACTCACCGGATTGCAGCGCATCGACCACGTATTGGCGGATGTCCTTGCCGGCGCTTTCGGCCTGGCGCACGACTTCCAGAGGGTTGCGGTTCAGTTGCGGCGCGGAGGGCATCCAGCCCATGCGCTGGGCGCGCACGTCGCAATCGATCAGGCTGTCGGAGTGGCGTGTGGGATCGGCCAGTGGCGAAAGCAGATCACCGACTTTCAGCGTTTCGTAGCGCCACTGATCCGAATGCAGGTAAAAGAAAGCGGTGCCGGCCATCTGTCGGGGTGGGCGTACCCAGTCCAGGGCGAAGGCGAGGGCGGCCCAGCCGGTCTGCGGGCGCACCTTCTCCTGGCCGGTGTAATGGGACCAGCCGCCGCCGGACTGGCCGACCGTGCCGCACAGCAGCAGCATGTTGATGATGGCGCGATAGCTGACGTCCTGATGAAACCAGTGATTCATTCCGGAGCCGATGATCACCATCGAACGGCCGTGGGTTTTTTCCGCGTTACTGGCGAAGCCACGGGCCACCTCGATGACCTGCGCGGCCGGGACGCCGGTAATCACTTCCTGCCAGGCGGGTGTGTAAGGTACGTCGTCCTGATAGCTGGCGGCACAGGTACCACCCAGCCCGCGATCCAGACCGTAATGGGCGCAAAGCAGATCGAACACGGTGGCTACCAGGGTTTCGCCATTCCTGGTGGCCAGTTTTCTGACGGGCACCTTGCGTAGCAGCACGTCGCTTTGCGGGTTGGGCGGGAAGTGCTCGCTGGTGATGCCGCCGAAGTAGGGGAACGCCACGTCCAGAGCATCATCGCGGCGCTCGATTTCGGTGAGCTGCAACTCGATGTCGCCGCCCTCGGCGGTTTTCTGCTCCAGATTCCACTTGCCGCGATCCGGGCTGTCCTGCGCGGGCCAGCGGAAACCGATGGAGCCGCGTGGCGCGACCGGGTTGCCATCCTTGTCGAAGCCGACGGTTTTCCATTCGGCGTTTTCCGGTGTGCCAAGCGCACCGGTGAAATCGTCGGCGCGCAGATAACGGTCGGGAACCCAGCGTTCACCGTCGCGGCGCAAGGTGACGAGCATGGGAAGATCGGTGAAGCGGCGGCAGTAATCCTGGAAATAATCCACCTGCCGGTCGAGAAAAAATTCACGCAACACCACGTGTCCCATGGCCATGGCCATGGCGCCGTCGGTGCCCTGTTTCGGGTGCAGCCAGATGTCGGAGAGCTTGGCCACCTCCGAGTAATCCGGGCTGACCGCCACCACCTGAGTGCCGTTGTAGCGGGCTTCGACGAAGAAGTGCGCATCCGGGGTGCGGGTTTGCGGCACGTTCGAGCCCCAGGCGATCAGATAGCCGGAGTGGTACCAGTCGGCGGATTCGGGAACGTCGGTCTGTTCGCCCCAGGTCTGTGGGCTGGCCGCCGGCAGGTCGCAGTACCAGTCGTAGAAGGACAGGATGGTGCCGCCGATGAGGCTGAGATAACGAGTGCCGGCGGAGTAGGACACCATGGACATGGCCGGAATGGGAGAGAAACCGGCGATGCGATCCGGGCCGTGACGCTGGATGGTATGCACGTTGGCGGCGGCGATGATGTCCAGCGCTTCGTTCCAGTCCGCACGCACGAAACCGCCCAGGCCACGAGAGGTCTTGTAATCCTTGCCGTCGGGGTCGTCCATGATGGCGGACCAGGCTTGCACGGGAGGCAGTGTCTCGCGCATCTTGCGCCAGCGTTTCAGCAACCGGCCCCGTATCATCGGATACTTCAGGCGATTGGCGCTGTACAGATACCAGGAGTAGGACGCGCCCCGGGAGCAGCCGCGCGGCTCGTGATTGGGCATGTCTGGGCGCGTGCGCGGGTAATCGGTCTGCTGGGTTTCCCAAGTGACCACGCCCTGCTTGACGTGGATTTTCCAGCTGCAGGAGCCGGTGCAGTTGACGCCGTGGGTGGAACGCACCACCTTGTCGTGGGACCAGCGGTTGCGGTAGCCATCCTCCCATTGCCTCGCTTCGTCACGAGTCTCGCCCCAGCCCTCGGAGAAGGGCTCTCTGGTGCGGCGGAAATAACGCAGACGTTCAAGAAACTGACCCATGATGCTGCCCCTGTGCCTGATGTTTCGGGGTGGCGCAGTACGCGACGAATGCGTGCTGGGAAAACGGGATATTGATACGGGTAAAAAATAACAGGCCGTGACGTCAAGTCAATACCGTACGCCGGGCGGGTGTGTCATCAGGCTGCCCGCGCCGGGCAGTGAGGCTGCCGGTTATGGGCGTTGCAGGCTGTCCGTGAGATGCGGCTTGATCTTTTGCAGCAGACCCTTGAAGACCTTGGGATTACCGGCCACCACGTTGCCGCGTTCCATGTAGGTGTGCCCGCCGGCCAGGTCGCCGACCAGACCACCGGCCTCGGTGATCAACAGCACGCCGGCGGCAATATCCCATTCCGAAAGGCCCAACTCGAAGAAACCGTCCACCCGGCCGGCCGCCACCCAGGCCAGGTCCAGCGCGGCGGAGCCGGGGCGGCGCAGGCCGGCGGTGGCTTCGGAGATGGCGCGGAACATGCCCAGGTAGGCGTCCATGTGGGCGGCCTGGTCTTTGCGAAAGGGGAAGCCGGTGCCGATCAGTGCGCCGTCCAGACCGGCCCGTTTGGTGACGCGAATGCGGCGGCCATTGAGCGCCGCGCCACGGCCCCGGCTGGCGGTGAATTCTTCGTCGCGCAGCGGATCGTAGATCACCGCGTGCTCCAGGCGGCCCTTGATTTTCAGTGCAATGGAAACCGCATACTGGGGGAAACCGTGAATGAAGTTGGTGGTGCCATCGAGCGGATCGATGATCCATTGGTGGTCGGCGCCATCATCCTGCCCGGCGATTTCGCCACTTTCCTCGGCGAGAATGCCGTGGTTCGGGTAGGCCTTGCGCAGCACGTCGATGATGCGCGCCTCGGCAGCCTGATCGATCTGGGTGACGAAATCATTGTGCCCTTTGGCACTGATTGCCAGCGGGTCGTTGTTCTCCGCTGCGCGGCGGATCAGATTGCCCGCCTGGCGGGCGGCTCGCAGGGCGATGTTCACTTGCGGCGCGTGCATGCACTTGTCCTGTCGGTTTCAAAGAGCGGTGGATCGACGTGACCCGGGGTTCGGGATGCGCAGTGTAACAGAGCCGGAACCGGGCGGGGAGATGGCACGGCCCGCTTTGCGGCAAGCGTGCGCGATACGACAACGGTTTTGACCGTGAATCTGGTAAAGTAACGCCCCGCTCAACCATATCTCAGGACGAATCATGCTGGATAACGTGCGCGTGGTGATGGTGGAAACCACCCACCCTGGCAATATTGGCGCCGCAGCCCGTGCCATGAAAACCATGGGGCTGAGTGACCTGCGCCTGGTGGCGCCGAAAATTCATCCCAGCGCCGAAGCCACCGCACGTGCCTCCGGCGCCGGCGACGTGCTGGCCGACGCGCAACTGTGCACGACTCTGGACGAAGCCCTGGAAGGCGCCACTCTGGTGATCGCCACCAGCGCCCGTCAGCGTCGCATTCCCTGGCCCTGCCTGACACCGCGCCAGCTTGGCGTGCAGTTGCAGAAGGAGCCGCAAAGCACCCGCATCGCGGTACTGTTCGGCCGCGAGGACCGGGGGCTGACCAATGACGAATTGCGCCGCTGCAATCTGCACGTCACCATACCCGGCAACCCGGAATATGGGGTGCTGAACGTGGCATCGGCAGTACAATTGATCGCCTACGAGCTGCGTCTGGCGCTGGTCGGAGAGGATCCGACCCTGCCTGACGCCCATGCCCGGCGTGAGGCGATGCCCTTGCCGGAGATGTTCTGGGACGAGCCGCCGGCCAGCAATGAAGCCGTGCAGCAGTTCCTGGCGCATTTGCAGCGCGTGATGGAACACAGCGGCTTCCTTGATCCGGAGAATCCGGGGCAGGTGATGACCCGCATGCGCCGGCTGTTCCTGCGCGCTCGCCCGGACAAGATGGAAATCAGTATTTTGCGGGGCACCCTGGTGGCGCTGGAGAAGACACTGCCTCCGGTCAGGGACCCGGTTTGAGGTGGCTATGTTCGATCAGATCAAAGAAGACATCGGTTCCGTATTTCACCGCGATCCTGCGGCGCGCAATACTCTGGAAGTAGTACTGAACTATCCCGGTCTGCACGCGGTGCTGTTCCACCGGCTGGCGCATTGGCTGTGGAATCACCGGCTCAAACAGGTGGCGCGGCTGCTTTCCACTTTCAGCCGCTGGCTTACCGGCATCGAGATTCACCCCGGTGCGCGAATCGGCCGTCGCTTCTTCATCGACCACGGCATGGGCGTGGTGATCGGTGAAACCGCGGAAATCGGCGATGACGTGACGCTCTATCACGGCGTCACCCTGGGCGGCACCAGTTGGGACAAAGGCAAGCGCCACCCGACCTTGGAGGACGGCGTGGTGGTCGGTGCCGGCGCCAAGGTGCTCGGGCCTTTCGTGGTGCACAGGAATGCCAAGATCGGCTCCAACTCGGTGATCACCAAGGAAGTGCCTGAAGGCGCCACGGTGGTCGGCATTCCCGGTCGCGTGATCGGCAAACCGAGCACGGAAAAAGAGCGCAATCGCAAGGAAATCGCCGACAAGATCGGCTTCCAGGCCTACGGCGTCAGCGATGACATGCCCGACCCGGTGGCCGAAGCCATCGGCGCGCTGCTCGACCACCTGCACGCCGTGGACGGCAAACTGGAGCGTGTTTGTGAAAACCTGCGCCGGCAGGGCATCCAGGGATGCGACGAGAAACTGCCGGAGCTGAAAAACGAAGACTTCGAATCGGTGCAGGCGCACGGCGGCAGTGGCGACTGAGCGCGCCTGAGCCCTGCCGGAGAAACGACATGACGGCTGCTTCGTTGCTATGGGGATTGCTGTTCAGCAGCATCGGTGTCGTCATGTTCGTTTACGGAAAAAAGCAGAACGTCTTCATGCCGCTGTTGTGCGGTGCACTGCTGGTGGTCTATCCGTTTTTCGTCACCACCACGGCGTGGCTGGTGGCGATTGGTGTGGTGCTTGCCGCGTTGCCTTTTCTGGTTCGCTTCTGAGCATGGATCATTTTTTCAGGTGCTGACGGCAGGTGTTAATGGCTGAGTTCATCGCCTGTACCGTATCACGGCGGATCGGGAAATCGGCCAGCCGTTCGGCGAACCCGGATGCCTGGTACAGCATCTGCTCAATGGTATTTTCAGCAGCTTTCAGTGGTACACCCCCTTCTTCGGCCAGACGCAGCAGATGATGGCGTTCGATGGTCGTGACTTCCCCGCACACATCCATGTGGTGCTGGCCCATCGGGCCTTTGCTGAAGGTCAGATCAAAAGCTGGCGCCAGACGCCAGCGCCGGTCGTGGCCGAGGCGCCAGGCAAAGTTCTTTGAATGGTCATCGCGGTTGTGAAAGAGCACGTTGAAGACGGCGCGGGCATAGGCTTTCTCCACTTCACGCTCGTCACGAGTGAGCAACCGGGTGGCGCGCAGCAGGACGGTATAGTCGGTAGATCCCGGTAGGCGGAAGTCCACTTGTAGCAGACCAGCCAGGCTGTGCACGGGTACACGCCGGCCTTGGTCACGATCGAAGCGCGCTACGCCGAAGGCGGCCAGATCAGCGGAGAGATCGAACCAGCGGCTGTCTGGCATTTCCAGCCCGCAATCACGGGCCAGTTCGGCATAGAGCTGCTCGATGGCGCAAACCTCCTTGTACTCGTACTGGGCAGGAAACTTCACCAGCCATGGATTGCCAGGTGCATCCGAGCGGGTGCTGAGCTGGTCACTGACTGGATCGTATTGCACCAGCGCTTTGGGGCGGGCACCTTGCGGTGAGCCGCCTGTCAAGGCCATCTCGCGCAAGGTATCACCGGCTTCACCGGCCAAGGCCTGGCGGTTCTTCTCGGCCAGGGCCAGCAGGTTCCAGTCCGGCTCCTTGGCAGCGATATCCTGGGCGGGCGTGAAGCGCAGGGCTCCGATCGCTCTGTTGCCGATGAATGCCAGGCGTTCCAATGGCCTGGGATGGTGCAGACCTTGCTGGCGAAACAGGCGATCCGTCAGCAGCAACCCCCAACCATCGGGTAGATGGTCGGCGATCAGACCAGGCAGGCGATACAAGTATGTCGGAAAGTCGCTGTAGGCCTGCGCGCGCAGCTTGAGGTGCAGAGGTGATAGCTCCAGGCCCTGGGCGAGCGCCTCGGAGGTATATTCGAATAGCAGCATCCGACCGTCATCGGCGAGCCGTCCGAGGGGCCAATCCTCGCCCCAGCCGCAATAATGCACGTTCAGTTGCTTCATGGGGATTTCCGGCGTGGCGCACGCTGGCGCTGGCTGATGGCTTCGGCTTGTTCCATCTGGGCAATGGACTGGCGTTTCAAAACAAACAGGTTGTCCATCTCGCTGGTAAGCCCCAAAGCCTGAACCACACGAACCAGGGTCTCCAGCGAGCACCGCCCGTCATGCTCCAGCTTGCGCAACGCACCCAGGGACAAACCAGCCATTTGTGCCAAGTCGCGCTGTGACAGTGCCTGGGCGAGACGCTGCGCACGCAAGCGGGCGCCCAAGGCATCCATGATTTCGGCGGAAGTGGATAACATAAAAGACATTTGAATGACCTAAAATGCCGCTGAATGCCACGTAAGAGTCGTTGTAATGGTTTTTATTGCGAACAACAATCTGAACGCGAGAACGTCAGGAGAGTGACACCTTGACTCAGACGTTGAAGCGAAAGTGCACCACATCGCCGTCCTGGACGATGTATTCCTTGCCTTCCAGCCGCCATTTGCCGGCGTCCTTGGCGCCTTGTTCGCCGTTGAACTGGATGAAATCGTCGTAGGCGGTGACTTCGGCGCGGATGAAGCCTTTCTCGAAGTCGGTATGGATGACGCCGGCGGC
Organism: uncultured Alcanivorax sp.; assembly: GCA_964391345.1. Classification (GTDB taxonomy): domain Bacteria; phylum Pseudomonadota; class Gammaproteobacteria; order Pseudomonadales; family Alcanivoracaceae; genus Alloalcanivorax. The sequence goes on along the minus strand of CAYMKZ010000109.1, from coordinate 656 downwards.
CTGGGGGGCGGTGGCGCCGACCTTGACGGTCCAGGCGCGCACTTCCTTCTTGCCGGCGGTGAAGTAGGTTTGCAGGCCGAGCAGTTGGTAGCCGGCGCGAATCACGCGGTTGAGGCCGGGTTCGTCCATGCCCAGATCGGCGAGGAAGTCGGCTTTTTCGTCGTCGTCCAGTTCGGCGATTTCCGATTCGATCTTGGCGCAGATCGGTACCACCGAAGCGCCTTCCTTTTCGGCCAGTGCGCGTACCGTGTCGAGCAGGGCGTTGTTCTCGAAGCCGTCTTCGTCCACGTTGGCGATGTACATGGTCGGCTTGAGGGTGAGCAGGTTGAGGCTTTTCAGGCGCTTGCGTTCGTCGCTGTCCAGCTCGGCGGCGCGTGCCGGCTGGCCTTCATTGAGCAGCGGCAGCAGCTTTTCCAGCACCGGCAGCAGGGCCTGGGCTTCCTTGTTCTGGCCCTTGGCGGCTTTCGAGGCGCGCTGGTGGGCGCGTTCCACGGATTCCAGGTCGGCCAGCGCCAGTTCGGTGTTGATGACCTCGATATCGTCCAGCGGCGATACCTTGCCGGCCACGTGAATCACGTTTTCGTCGTCGAAGCAGCGCACCACATGGGCGATGGCGTCGGTGTCGCGGATGTTGGCGAGAAACTGGTTGCCGAGGC
>CAYMKZ010000108.1:0-9418 GCA_964391345.1 uncultured Alcanivorax sp. | reverse complement strand
GGAGAGCATGTGCACCTCGTCGATCAGGTACACCTTGTAACGCCCCCGGGTGGGCGCGTACTGGACGTTCTCCAGCAATTCGCGGGTATCCTCGACCTTGGTGCGGCTGGCCGCATCCACCTCGATCAAATCCACGAAACGCCCCTCGCCGATCTCCTGGCAAGTGGGGCAAACCCCACACGGATGGCTGCTGATGCCCTCTTCACAGTTCAGGCAGCGCGCCAGAATGCGGGCGATGGTGGTCTTGCCGACGCCGCGCGTACCGGTGAACAGATAGGCGTGGTGCAAACGGTCCTGGTCCAGCGCATGGGACAGCGCCCGGGACACGTGTTCCTGGCCCACCAGCTCATCAAAGGTGCGCGGGCGATACTTGCGAGCAAGAACCTGATAACTCATAGCTCTCCAGCCAAAAGGCATTGCGGAAAATCAGCCGGCGGCGGATTCTCGGGGAAAGCCGTATGCTAGCGAATCTGGCTGGTATAGGACAGCACGGAAGGGGTTGAAGCAAGGTAAAGCGGGAAGGAGGGAGGCCTTCCCGCCAGCCACACCCCGGCACACGAGTCCACTGCTACCGTTGCTCCCTTCCGGGCCTGGCGGGGTTTGCAGTTTGTCATTGCGGGGGGACCGGCAGGTCGGCCATGACTCGCCCTCGGGCGAGCGCGCATTGTGGCCAAACCACCGCCCCAATGCAAGACCCGGCGGGTTAACGGGTTTCACCACCGCCGATGGGAACCTGGCGCGGTTTTTTGGACTCCGGAACCACCCGGTTGAGTACCACCACCAGCAAACCGTCCTGCAGCTCGGCCGCTTCCACTTCCACATGGTCCGCCAGGCGGAAGGTGCGGTCGAAGGCTCGCCGGGCGATGCCACGATGCAGCCAGGTGCGGCTTTCATCCCGCTCGCTGGCGGGTTTGCCGGTGATGCGCAGGACATTCTCCTGCACCACGATGTCCAGCTCGTCACGGGAAAACCCCGCCACAGCCATGATCACCCGGTAAGTGCCATCACCCTCGCGGATGATGTCGTACGGGGGAAAACCGTTGGACTGGTCGGAGCGCAGCGCCGCGTCAAACAGCTCATCGAAGCGGTCGAAACCAACGGAGTGTCGAAAAAGAGGTGCTAATGTATTCATCACGTTTCTCCAATAGCATCCCGTGCGGCCCCATCAGGCGACCGTTCGGGTAAATTGAGTGACGTGACGTCAAGCCGGCTTGGTCACAGGGCCTAGATAGGGGCACCGAACCGCTTTTCAAGGGGGTAGCGGTAAGCGGGGATCACACCAAGCCGGATCGCAAGGGCGCACCCCGGCGCCGGAACCAGCCGGCGATGCTGATGCGCCGGCTGTGCGCCTCCAGCACTTCGTGGGGAATCTGGTCGCTGAAAAAACACGCCAGCACCCCGGCGCGAGGCTCCACCTCCGCCGCCGGGGCAACCGCCTCCGGCTGCGCCCACAATCGCAGCTGCCCGCCCTGCTCCGGCTGCCAGTGTTCATTGAGATAGAGCACCACCGACAGCACCCGAGCATTGCTGTCGTTGAAGGTGTCCAGATGACGACGATAGAAGGCCCCGGGATCGTAGATGGCGAAATGCGCCTCCAGGTCGAACAGCCCGAGGAACAGCTGCCGGTTGATCTCCAGACGCAACTCCTCGAATCGCGCCAGCAGGCGGCACTGAGCCAGGGTGGCGCCCTCCAGCCAGAGGGTGCGGTCGCGGCGGATGCGCCGGTCATGCTGATGAGCATGGTGATGGCCGATGCCCGCCTGCTGAAACTGGCCATGGCGGTCACGCAACAGTGCTTCGCGGCGCAGCGCGCCAATCAACGGTGGGGAAAAGAAGGCAGGCGCCACGGCATAGCGCCGCGCCACCAATCCATCGACCAGCGACTGGAGGGCATCGCCGCCGGGGCCGTCAGAACCACCCGGTGGCCGAGTGAAACCGGCTTGCTGTTGCAGAGAGTCGTCCCTCGTATCAGTGCCGCCGGAGGCTGGCCTCAGTGCAGCGAGGAGGAGTCCATCGGTGGCTCATCGTCATCGGGCCAGCACATCCAGCCCGTTTGCAGACAATCTTCCAGCAACTGCACGGTGGCATCCAGCGTCGCCTGCACGAAATAGATGAACTGGTCAAAGGTGACACCACTGCGCCCCAGCAGCAAGTCGCAGGCCACCAGGCGCGGCAGGGAGTCGTCGCCGATATCCAGAAACAGCTTCAGAGACGGGAACTCCATGTTCAGGCGGGTCAACTCCGCCTGTACGGTAAAGATCGCGGAGGGGCGCACTTCCAGCTCGGTGGTCAGCAGTACGCCGTCCTCTTCCACGAACAGGCGTGAATCGACCACCGCCTCGCGGCCCTGCAATTCAGACAAGTGCAACCCATGGCACTGATCACAAATGTAGTGCTGGATATTGGCCTGCTCCAGCCAGCGCATCACTTGCCCCGCGTCTGGAGTAATCACCATCGGCATTGCTTCGCTCCTTGGTCCGGGGGCGCATCATCCGGCATTCGCCCCCTAAAGAAAAGAGGCAGATGCGCAACCATCCGCGCGGTGCATGATGCGGCCGGCTGCGCCATCCACGGTGATCACGGGTATCATCGGCCGATACCCGGGAATCGAGGAGCCGCGATGACGACACCTTACATGGCTTTTCCAGCCAGCGACCACCTGTACCAGCTTACCGAAGGCTTCATCACACGGATGCGCAACGGCGCCCGGCAACCGGAGCCGGTGGTGCTGGAAAACATAATGACCACTTTTATCGGTGAGGCGCTCAACGCCTTCTTCCTAAAACCGGCGACGCTGGCCGGGCTGGGGCCTACCCAAAAACAACTGGTGCGCATGGCCACCGACACCATTACCGGCGCACTGGGTCTGGTAATCCGCCGCAGCGCAAAAAAAATGGACCTGTCCCAAAATCAACGCGCCGCCGAATACATGGACGAAATTCGCCTGCCCGCCAGCGACCGATCATTCTGGTACGTGGCGTTCCCGCTGGACGAAAAAGTGGCAAAACGGGGACAGACCCTGGACCGGTTGATCGGCGATGAGAACGCCTCGGCGGCCCGCGCGGAAATGGTTTCTTATTTGCACGACATCACCGACCAGGCCCTGCTCTGGTACTTCACCAAACCCCTGGAACTATTGGACTTTGGTCCCATTCTTCGCAAGCTGGCCATGATCGGCAGGGACACCACCCGGCGCGCCAGCTACGGCGCCATCAACCGGATCATCCCGCGGCTGAATAACGAGCAGTACCTGCAATCCGCCGCTTACTACAAATCTATGCAAATATACCGTTAAAAGGTGCACATTAAATGCTTTTCTTTTTGTTATCGTTTTGTCACAGTAAATGACAGGAAAGCGTCACAATAGCGGAATGTGGTACTGAGTATCGCAGGAACGCCACCAAGTTTTTACAAAAGTGCTTATACAACTGATTGCGCAACCGTTAATACGCTTACTACTATCCTATTGATGGCACAACGATAATTGAAAACGAGGAGTCAGCCGTGTCACTGCGCCACGCCATTCTTGTCCTACTGCAAGATCAGGAAGCCAGCGGCTATGACCTCGCCAGAGAATTTGCCAGCAGCATCGGGTTGGTGTGGAACGCCACCCATCAGCAAATCTATCTGGAACTGGGGAAGCTCAACGAGCAGCACAAGGTCGATTTCCGGCATGTGCCTCAGGAGGGAAAGCCGGATAAGAAGCTCTACCACATCACCGAGGAGGGCCGCCAGGAGTTGGTACGCTGGCTGCGCAAACCGGCCGGACCGGCACGGGTACGCGATGCCTTCATGGTGAAGATCGCCGGAGGAGCGCTGGCCGATATCCGCGGGCTGCTCAACGAGCTTGAGCAACTGACCACGCAACGCCGTGAACGCCTGCTGACCTTCGAGGCGCTGGCCGAGCGGCTGGATGCACAGGGGCGGGACGAACATCTGTTCAGTTACCTGACCGTGCGCCGGGGCATTCTCGACCAGCGCGCCTGGCTACAATGGGCCGACGAGGTCCATCAGTCCCTGGAAAACCGGCTGACGGACTCCTCCACGCCGTCGTCGTGATTCCCGTCGCGGCGGCCCGCGCGGAGCTGCACTGGCTGCTCACCGCGCCTTCTCTGCTGCGGGCGCCGGCCGGCGTGGAAGACGGCAGCGCCCTGCTGGCCACGCTGGCCGATGATCTGCCCAGCCTGCAACGCGCGGCCGCGCAGCTCGCCCGGCAGCCCCGGCCACGCCGGCTGGGGCAGCATTTCGAGAATCTGGTGGCCGGCGCGCTCGGCCACCACCCGCGCTTCGAGATCGTCGCCCGCAATGTGCCGCTGCGCCGGGGCGCCGCTACGCTCGGTGAGCTGGATCTGCTGGTCCGTGATCACGGCGACGGCGCACTCTGCCACTGGGAGCTGGCGCTGAAGTTCTACCTGGGGCTGCCCGGCGCAACCCTGCAACGGGGGTGGCCTGGCCCCGATCCACGGGATCAACTGGCGCGCAAGGCCGCACACCTCTTCGACAGGCAACTCACACGCAGCGAAGAGCCCGCGGTCAAATCCCTGCTTGCGGCGCGGGGATGGAGCATACAACGGCGGGTACTGCTGACCCGCGGACGCCTGTTCTACCCCTGCGAAGGGACGCCCCCGGCGTACCCGTGGCTGCATCCCGGCCATCAGCGGGGCGTCTGGCGGTACGCCGGGGAGCAGGCCACCCGGCCCCCTGCTGTTCCGCACCACCTGTGGCACTTGCCCGAATTGTTCGATCAGGACGGGGCCAGCAACCCGCACGATCACGGTGCGGACACCCCAGCCGGCCGGCCGCCGCAACCTCCCATCATGGCGGTGGAACAGCACCAGCAGGTGGTTTTCCTGATGCCCCCGGCCTGGCCCGGCCTGCGCCGCCCCCTTTCATAGCCCCTGCATACTAGAGATCGTCAATATATTTATTCCCATACGTTATTTTTACTCTGTTTTTTATGCTCCTACTATGGCCGGGTCTTGCACTGCCTATATGGGTAAAACATGAATCAGGCCCTCGCCAACACCTTGCCCCTGTCTCCCCTGTCGACCGAAAAGTCCGCGCTTGCCGCGCAACTGGTCCAGGGACTGGATTCGCACACGCTTCACTGGCTCTCCGGGTACATGGCCGGCGCGGCTGCTCAGTTGCAGCCGGTGGCGCACACCGCCGCCCCGGCGCCGGCCAGCCAGGCCGCCGCGCCGCTGACGGTGCTGTACGGCAGCCAGACCGGCAACGCCAAGCGTGTCGCCGAGCAGCTCGCGCAGCGGGCCGAGGCCGCCGGCCTGACCGTCAAGCTGGTGCGCGCCGACGCCTATCGCACCAGCGAACTGAAGAAAGAGCGGCTGCTGTACGTGGTGATCAGTACCCACAGTGAAGGCGATACGGTCGAACCGCCCGATGATTCACGGGGCTTCATGGAGTTTCTGAGCGGTCGCCGCGCACCCAAACTGCCTGACCTGCGTTACGCGGTGCTGGCGCTGGGTGACACCAGCTATCCGGATTTCTGCGGTATCGGCCGTCAGGTGGACGAACGGCTGGCCGCTCTCGGCGCGCAGCGTCTGCAAGACCGCGGTGAAGCCGACGTGGACGTCGACAGCGTCGCCAACCCCTGGGCCGAGAAAGCGCTGCAACAGGCGCTCGAAGAGCTGCAGACGGGCGATCAGCCGGCGGCGGTCAATGCCACCGGCGGCGTCGTCACTCCCCTGCACGCGGTTGCCCAGGCGTGGACCCGCCAGCGTCCGTTCTCCGCCGAAATCCTTACCAGCCAGCGCATTGTCGCCAATGACAGCGGCAAGGATGTGCGCCATATCGAGCTGTCTCTGGAAGGCAGCGGCATCACCTACAAACCCGGTGATGCGCTCGGCGTCTGGCCCCGCCAGGCCCCCGAACTGGTCGAAGCGATCATCGCCCGCCTCGGCCTGGATGCCGGTGAAACCGTTACGCACGGCGAGCAGAGCGCACCACTGAGCCAGTGGCTGAGCGAACGCCGTGAGCTGACCACCCTGACCCGGCCGTTCCTCGCCGCGCACGCCGAACTCGGCAACCACGACGATCTCGCTGAACTGCTCAAGCCGGAATCACGCAAGGCGCTGTCCGAACTGCTGGAAAGCCACCAGCTGGTGGATCTGCTGCGCCGCTGGCCGGCTCCATGGACCGCGCAACAACTGGTGGAGGCCCTGCGCCCGCTGGCGCCGCGCATGTATTCCATTGCCTCCAGCCAGGAACAGGTGGGCGAAGAGGTGCACCTGACCATCGCCAACCTGAACTATCTTCACGACGGCGAAGAGCGCTGGGGTGTCACCACCCACTACCTGCTCGGCCTGGAGGAAGGCGAGTCGGTTTCCGTATTCATCGACGCCAACGACCGCTTCCGCCTGCCGGCGGACCCGAGCCGCGACGTCATCATGATCGGCCCCGGCACCGGCGTGGCCCCGTTCCGCGCCTTCGTGCAGGAACGTCAGGAGACGGCGGCCGAAGGACGCCAGTGGCTGTTTTTCGGCAACCCGCATCGCCGCACCGACTTCCTCTACCAACTGGAATGGCAGCAGGCCCTGCGTGATGGCGCGCTGACACGCCTTTCCGTGGCCTTTTCCCGCGATCAGGCGCAGAAGGTCTACGTACAGGACCGTCTGCGCGAGCAAGGCCAGGAGCTGTGGTCATGGCTGGAAGGCGGCGCGCATCTGTATGTCTGCGGCGACGCCGACCGCATGGCGCCGGATGTCCACGCCGCGCTGATCGAGATCATCGCCGAGCACGGCAACAAGAGCACCGAGGACGCCACCAACTGGCTGAAACAACTGATGTCCGAAGGCCGCTACGCCCGCGACGTTTACTGAATCCGTTTGAGTGAAAAATGAGCGAAAAACTTTCTGCACTGGAACACATCAAGGCCAAAAGCCGTTTTCTGCGCGGCACCATCGCCGAGGGCCTGGCGGACCAGACCACCGGCGCGATCAGCGAACCCGACACCAAGCTGCTGAAGTTTCACGGCAGCTACATGCAGGACGACCGCGACATCCGCGACGAACGCCGGCGCCAGAAACTGGAGCCGGACTACCGGTTCATGGTCCGTGTGCGCCTGCCCGGCGGCGTGCTGACGCCGCAACAGTGGCTGGATCTGGATGATCTGGCCACACGTTACGCCAGCAGCGGGCTGCGCATCACCACGCGCCAGACGTTCCAGTATCACGGCATTCGCAAGGAACAGCTGCGCGACGTGATCGGCGGCATCAACGAAACCGGCCTGTCCACCCTGGCGGCCTGCGGCGACGACGTGCGTAACGTCATCTGCTCCGTGAACCCGCAACTGTCGTCCGCGCACGCGGAGGTTTACGACTGGGCGCAGCGCATCATGGAACATGTGCGTCCGCACACCACCGGCTACAAGGAACTGTGGATCGACAAGCTGGAACAAACCACCGACGGCGAAAATGACGAAGAACCGCTGCTCGGCAAGACCTATCTGCCGCGCAAATTCAAGTTCGGCATCGCCGTGCCGCCGTACAACGACATCGACGTGTTCGCCCAGGATTTCGGCCTGATCGCCATCATCGAAGACGGCAAACTGCTGGGCTTCAACCTGGCGCCGGGCGGCAGCATGGGCGCCACCGCCGGTGACGACAGCACCTACCCGCAACTGGGTGATCTGATCGGCTTCGTGCCCACCGAGCATATTCTCGATGTCTGCTGGCACGGCGTCGCCGTACAACGCGACTTCGGTGATCGCGGCGAGCGCAAGCACGCCCGGCTGAAATACACCATCGACCGGCGCGGGCTGGACTGGTATCGCGACGAGTTGCAATCACGCCTGGATTTCAAGATCGAAGCGCCCCGCCCTTACCACTTCGAGCACAACGGCGACCGCTTCGGCTGGATCGAAGGCGACGACGGCTACCATCATCTGACGCTGCAAATTCCCTCCGGCCGGGTCCGCGATCTGGAAGGCGAACCGCGCCAGACCGGCCTGCGGGAAATCGCCCGGATCCACAAAGGGCAGATTCGCATGACCTGCGACCAGAACGTGATCATCGCGCAGGTGGCCCCGGAGGATCGCGCCACCATCGACGAAATGGTGGCCCAATACGGTCTTGATTATTACCGGCGTGACAGCGGCATCCGCCAAAACGCCATCTCCTGCGTGGCTCTGCCCACCTGTGGTCTGGCCATGGCGGAAAGCGAGCGTTACCTGCCGCACATCCTCGACCGGCTGGAGGCCTCGCTGGACAGCCACGGGCTGATCGACGAGCCGATCCACTTCCGCATATCCGGTTGCCCCAACGGCTGCTCACGCCCTTATATCGGCGAGATCGCGCTGGTCGGCCGTGCGGTGGGCCGCTACGACCTGCGGCTGGGGGCGGATGCCGCCGGCGAGCGTCTGAATGCGCTCTACCTGGAAAATACCGACGAAGAAACCATCGTCAACGCCCTTGATGCGCTGTTCGCCCGCTTCGCCGCGGAACGTGACGGCAACGAGAGCTTCGGTGATTTCGTCTCCCGCGCCGGTGTGGTCACCCCGCCGTCACGGCGCCCCGCGCTCAGCTACGACGCCTGAACACCCTCGCCCGGCCGTCCCCACGGTCGGGCGATTCCCATGCAATCCCCGTGCGACCCCGCGCAATCCTCATTGCAATCAGTGCCCCGTGGTATTGGAAAACAACGTCACGCACACCACCCCCGCCACGATCAGCGCCATTCCCACGATCGCCGGCCAGTCCGGTATCTGCTTGAAAAACACCACACCGGCCAGCGCGATCAGCACAATGCCGCAACCGGCCCAGACCGCGTAGGCCACGCCCATGGGAATGGTGCGCAAGGTGAGCGAAAGACCGTAAAAAGCCACCCCGTAACCGAGCACGGTAATGGTCGATGGCAACCAGCGGGTGAATCCCTGGGAGGCATTCAACGCCGTGGTGCCGATCACCTCGGCGACAATTGCCATTGTCAGATACAGATATCCCATACCGTCATCTCACCTTGCCGGGAAAGGAAATGCCTTACTCACCGTCGCCGATCACCAGATGGGTGTCGGGAAAACGCAGCGTCAGCCGATGCCGTTCGCCGGCGCTGACCACCAGAACATCCAGCGCCACCCCGTTCATGAATTCCAGCAATGGCACATTCACCGCCCGCAGCGCCGCCGGATTGTCGCAACGCCAGGCATAGTGCCCACGGAAAACCCCACCGGCGCCCTCTTTCAGCGCCCTGTCAGCCGCCGACAAAGCCAGCGACGACTCGGCCTCCTCCCGCGTAATGGTACATCCGGCGGCCACCGGCACCAGCACGTTGTCGGCCTTGCCCAGACGCTGCAAGGCGTCGCTGACCGCCTGCTTTTGCTCACCGTCGGCGGGAGCGTGGCTGAAACCAACCACCTGCATGGCCGGCAACGTCAAATGGGCGACCAGCGCATGACCGTTCAGCG
>CAYMKZ010000107.1:0-9446 GCA_964391345.1 uncultured Alcanivorax sp. | reverse complement strand
ACTACGCCATCCAGGCCTCCGCCAAACTGGCCGAGGAGCGCGGCGCCTACCAGACCTTCGAAGGCTCGCTGTGGAGCCAGGGCATTCTGCCGATCGACTCCATCGCCATCCTCGCCCGTGAGCGCGGCGAGGACTACTGCAAGATGGACCGCAGCCAGACGCTGGACTGGAACAGCGTGCGCGACATGGCGCGCAAGGGCATGCGCAACTCCAACGTGATGGCCATCGCGCCCACCGCCACCATCGCCAACATCACCGGCGTATCGCAGTCCATCGAGCCGACCTACCAGAACCTGTACGTGAAATCGAACCTGTCCGGCGAATTCACCATCGTCAACCCCTACCTGGTGCAGGCGCTCAAGGAGCGCGGCCTGTGGGACAACGTGATGGTCAACGATCTCAAGTACTACGACGGTTCCGTGCTGCCCATCGAACGGGTGCCGGCGGACATCAAGGAACGCTTCCGCAGCGCCTTCGAGGTGGAGCCGCGCTGGCTGGTGGAAGCGGCCAGCCGCCGCCAGAAATGGATCGACCAGGCGCAGTCCATCAACCTGTACATTGCCGACGCCAACGGCAAGAAACTCGACGTCACCTACAAGATGGCCTGGCTGCTGGGTCTCAAGACCACCTACTACCTGCGCTCCATCAGCGCCACCCAGACCGAAAAATCGACCATCAACGATGGCAAGCTCAACCAGGTTTCATCCGGCATCAGCGAGGCGCCGATGGAACTGGGTCAGGCCGCACCGGTCCCCGCCGCCTGCTCCATCGACGACCCGGATTGCGAGGCGTGCCAGTGAAAGCCCGTGACGCCAGCGCGTCACCCCGACAGAATGGAGGAACACATGCTCAGCTGGGATGATTTCAATGCGCAAGAAACGCCCGTCAACAAGCCACCCTTCGGCGCACAATCAGCGCCGCCGCAATCTGCGGCGACACCTGCGCCGGCGGCACCTGAGCCTGAAGCACCGGCAGCGGGAAGTGCAGCGGATGCAGGGCATCGAGCCGCACGAGACGGACAGCAACCCGGAGCCGCCGCCCCCACGGACGCCATAGCGCGCGCCCAGCAGGCGGTGGCCGCCATGGACGCCAGCGAAGGCGTGGCCGAGCTGGAAGGCACCGCCGGCCGTGTGGAAGTGGACGACAAGCGCATGATCAACTGCCGCGCCGACCTCAACCAGTTGGTACCCTTCAAGTACGACTGGGCCTGGCAGAAATACCTGGACGGCTGCGCCAACCACTGGATGCCCCAGGAAATCAACATGAACGCCGACCTGGCGTTGTGGAAGAAGGAAGGCGGGCTTACCGAGGACGAGCGGCGCATCGTCAAGCGCAACCTGGGCTTCTTCTCCACCGCCGATTCGCTGGTCGCCAACAATCTGGTGCTGGCCATCTACCGGCTGATCACCAACCCGGAATGCCGCCAGTACATCCTGCGCCAGTCTTTCGAAGAGGCCATCCACACCCACGCCTACCAGTATTGCATCGAATCGCTGGGCATGGACGAAGGTGAAATCTTCAACATGTACCGGGAAATCCCGGCGGTGGCCAAGAAGGCCCAGTGGGGCATCCAGTACACCCGCGAACTGTCCGACCCCGGCTTCACCACCGGCACCCCGGAAACCGATCGCATCCTGCTGCAAAACCTGATCGCCTTCTACTGCGTACTGGAAGGCATCTTCTTCTATTGCGGCTTCACGCAGATTCTGTCCATGGGCCGCCGCAACAAGATGACCGGCGTTTCCGAGCAGTTCCAGTACATCCTGCGCGACGAATCCATGCACGTGAACTTCGGCATCGACGCCATCAACCAGATCAAGCTGGAAAACCCGCAACTGTGGGATCAGGCCATGCGCGACAAGGCCACCCAGATGATCCTCGAAGGCACCGAGCTGGAAATCCAGTACGCTCGCGACACCATGCCGCGGGGCGTGCTGGGCATGAACGCCGCGATGATGGAAGAGTATTTGCAGTTCATCGCCAACCGCCGCCTCATGCAGCTCGGCCTGCCCGAGCAGTTCAAGGGCGTCGGCAACCCCTTCCCCTGGATGAGCGAAATCATGGATCTGCGCAAGGAGAAGAACTTCTTCGAGACCCGTGTTACCGAGTATCAGGTGGGTGGTGCGCTGAACTGGGATTGAGCGGCAGGCAGGGCTGGATTCCGCGACTGCGCGCGGAATGACGGTGGGGGCGGCCCATCGCCATTCCGCGTCCGCGGACGCCGCCTTCCAGTATCACCCCGCGCAGAACAAACCGCCCCCAACGTCACCCCGCGCGGAGCAAACCACCCCCAACGTCACCCCGCGCGGAGCGCAGCGGCCCGTCATGCTGCGCGAAGTCGCAGCATCTGCGAAGTCGCAGCATCTGCGAAGTCGCAGCATCCGCGAAGTCGCAGCACGCAGGATCCAGGCTCCTGGATTCTGCGACTACGCGCAGAATGACGGGAACGTACCATCCTGCGCGGAGCGAAGCGGCCCGTCACCCTGCATGGAGCGCAGCCCCGTCACCCTGCATGGAGCGCAGCCCCATCATCCTGCGCGGAGCGAAACGGCCCGTCATCCTGCGTGGAGCGCAGCGGAATCGCAGGATCCACACCCCGCAGTCATTGCTTACTGAGAATATTGTCGATCAGCAACTGGGCGTACTGCTCCTGCGTGAGATCCTTGTCGCCAATCAGCTTCTGCCACTTCTTCATGTTCTTCTGAAAGGCCTCAACAATAAGCTGCGGGTTCTTGACCCCCCTGCCCTCGGCCTTCGTGGCAGCATTGGTCAGTTCCGTTTTCAGAAACGCCTTGCGTTCGGCTATCAGCTTGGGAGACGCGTCCACGAACTGGACGTGATATTTGTCCTTGGCGGTTTTCACGGCGGTCTTGGTGCCATCCACGAACACGTAAGTCATGGCCGCCGTACCGTACATGGCGGCTTCCTGCATGGCCCGCTGCTCGCTCTTGTCGAGCTTGTTCCAGGTGCTCTGCGACAGGTTGATCAGTGACCCGCCCAGGTACCCGCCCATCGGCATGTTGACGACGGTGTTGGCGATTTCCTGCCAGGACAGCGTATGCAACCAGACCAGCGAGCCGATACCGCAATCCAGTGCGTTACGCTGCACCGCCTGATACACCTCGCTGTTGGCAAACTGGATCGGTACCGCACCGATATACTTGATCCACCGGCCCAGCTCCTCGCCCGGCGTGCGCATTCTCAACCCGTGCGGATCGAAGCCGTTTTCAAACTTGCCCTTGCACATGGCATGAAATGGCGACGTGGCCATGGACGACAGGAAATGCACGTTCAGGTTCTTGTATTCCGCCAGGCACTGGGGGCAATCATTCAGTGTGGTGTCCGTCACGGCGGCGGCGGTCACCCGGACATCCTCATTGAGGAACGGCAGGTCCGACATCACCATGTTGGCCGGCAATGAAGAAGGCGTGTAAACGCTGACAATACCGCCACCATCAAACAGGCCGTTGGTAAGGCCGGACAGCGTGGTCTTGCCGGACGCCAGGGTGCCCGAGTAGTACACCTGGAACTTGATCTTGCCGTCGGTTTTCTTCTGCGCCATTTCGGTGAACGCCGCGACCCCCTTGGACAGCGGCGCCGTCGGCGACAGATAGGAAGAGTAGGTCAATGTTTCCGCCTGTGCGCCCGATGCCGCCAGAAGGCAGCCCATCACAACACCACAGAAAACAGACAGGTTTCGTTTGGATGCAGATATCCCGAGTTTCATCATTTCCTCCTCGCGCACACGCGGGCCAGACTGGTCGCGGCTGGCGCGTGGCCGGAAGGGTATCTTCCTCCTCGCGCACACGCGGGCCAGACTATTGTCGTCGAGTTTGTTGTTGAATTCTGACAATGCTCCCTGGGTCTTCACCACTCCTTGCAGTATTACTGCAACAACCATACGAGCAGCCGTCCCCCTCAATCAAGCAAATTTATCCGCTAGGTGACTACGTTTCCGCTCAGCGGAAACGTCATCCAGTATGGAGAAGGTCCGCCACCGCTTTCAGCACCACCTCCGGCTTCTCTTTATGCGGCACATGCCCGCAGCCGGGAATCAGCAACGCCCGGGCCTCACCGCCACTGAGAGCAACGAAACGGTCCGGGTGCGCCCTGGAGCCGTACTCATCGTCCTCGCCATGCAGCGCCAGCAGCGGGCAGCGCACATCAGGCAGCACCGGGTCCAGCGACCAGCCCCGGAACGGCTCGGACAACCAGGTATCCACCCAGGCACTGAGCACCCAGCCTGCCTTGTCACCGTGATAGCGCGCCAACCGCTCCATCTGGCCCGGCCGGGCGAACCCGTCACGGGCGTCACGAATTCCGCTCAGCGTACGCTCCTCGGCAAAGGCCTGTGCGGACTCCGTGATCAGCGCCTCGCAAGCCCCAGGAAAACGGGCCGCGCACACGGCGGCCATGCCCCCACCCACGCTGTGCCCGAACAGCACCAGACGATCGATTCCCAACTGCTCGCACAGAGGCACAAAACCCGACTCGGCCTCCTCGGCGACGAAACCGGGATCCAGCACCCGCGCATTGGGATCGGATTCCCCGAAACCCAGCCGATCGTAGGCGATCACCTCACGGCCGGTACGCGCCGCCAGCAACTCGGGAAAATCCCGCCATAACGCCACACAACCCAGCGAATCATGCATCAGCACAATGGGGTTGCCGGCCGCCTCCGGCGGCGTCCAGCGACGGGCAAACAGCCTCCCGGCCGGGGTTTCGATCCAGTGATCACGGGTGACAATAGCAGACATCAACAGCACTCCTTGTTTTCAAACCCGCTCACACTAGCAGGCCCGCTTCCGCCCAGCCACGCACGGGCAGACAGGTTCAGATATCCACAATATGAGCGTACCATCAGAGGATACCCAATAGCGCCAGCTAAGGAGGTGCGCAGTGACTCGGATAGGCCAGGACACGCTGAAAAGTGCCAGGACGCTCGACGTCGACGGCAAGACCTATCATTACTACGATCTTGACGCCGTTGCCGATAAAGGCTGGGGCGACCTCAGCAAGCTCCCCTTCACTCTCAAGGTTCTGCTCGAAAACCTGCTTCGTCACGAGGATGGCGAAACCGTCACCGTCGAGGACATCGAGGCACTGGTGCGCTGGCCGGAGAAGCATTCCTCCGACCGCGAAATCAACTACCGCCCGGCGCGCGTGCTGATGCAGGATTTCACCGGCGTACCGGCGGTGGTCGATCTGGCCGCCATGCGCGACGCCATCGCCAGAGCCAATGGCAACCCGGAACGCATCAACCCGCTGACCCCCGTGGATCTGGTCATCGACCACTCGGTGATGGTGGACAAGTTCGGCAACCCGCAGGCGTTCGCCCAAAACGTGGAAAAGGAATACGAACGCAACGGCGAGCGCTACCAGTTCCTGCGCTGGGGTCAGAAGGCGTTCGACAACTTCCGCGTGGTGCCGCCGGGTACCGGTATCTGCCACCAGGTCAATCTCGAGTACCTGGGCCGCGGCGTCTGGTCCAGCGAGACTGACGACGGCAAGACCATCGCCTACCCGGACACCCTGGTGGGCACCGACTCGCACACCACCATGATCAACGGCCTGGGCGTACTCGGCTGGGGTGTGGGCGGCATCGAAGCGGAAGCCGCCATGCTCGGCCAGCCGGTGGCCATGCTGATCCCGGAAGTGGTCGGCTTCAAGATGACCGGCAAGCTGCGCGAAGGCGTCACCGCCACCGACCTGGTGCTGACCGTCACACAGATGCTGCGCGAGCGCGGCGTGGTCGGCAAATTCGTGGAATTCTACGGCAAGGGGCTGTCCGATCTGGCCCTGGCGGATCGCGCCACCATGGGCAACATGTCGCCGGAGTTCGGCTCCACCTGCGGCTTCTTCCCCATTGATGACCGCACCATCGAATACATGGAACTCACCGGCCGGCCGAAGGAAACCATCGAGCTGGTCAAAGCCTACTGCAAGCAACAGGGCCTGTGGCGCGACGACAACACCCCGGAACCGGAATTCAGCGACACCCTGGAACTGGATCTGGGCACCGTGGTGCCCAGCGTGGCCGGGCCCAAACGCCCGCAGGACCGGGTAGTGCTCACCGACCTGAAACGCACCTTCCTTGACATCATGAGCAAGGAACTCGACCTGGACAGCGCCGACATCACCCGCCTGGAAGGCGAAGGCGGCCAGACCGCCGTCGGCAACAACCCCCCCGATGCCCGCGTGCCGGTCACCATGGACGGCCAGACCTTCCATCTGGGCCACGGCGACGTGGTGATCGCCGCCATTACCTCCTGCACCAACACCTCCAACCCCAGCGTCATGCTGGCCGCCGGCCTGCTGGCCAAAAAGGCGGTGGAGAAAGGCCTGACTCGCAAACCCTGGGTGAAAAGCTCACTGGCCCCCGGCTCCAAGGTGGTCACCGAATATCTGGCCAAGGCCGGCCTGCAGGAATACCTCGACAAGCTCGGGTTCAACCTGGTCGGCTACGGCTGCACCACCTGTATCGGCAACTCCGGCCCGCTGGCGCCGGAAATCGACCAGGCCATCACCGACGGCGACCTGATCGCCGCCTCCGTGCTGTCCGGCAACCGCAACTTCGAAGGCCGGATTCACCAGAACTCGCGCACCAACTGGCTGGCCTCACCGCCGCTGGTGGTGGCGTTCGCTCTGGCCGGCACCGTGCGCATCAACATGGAAAAAGACCCGATCGGCCAGGATAAAGACGGCAAAAACGTGTTCCTCAAGGATATCTGGCCCTCCAGCAAGGAAATCCAGGAGGCGCTGCTGTCCGTGGACACGGCGATGTTCAGCAAGGAATACGCCAGCGTATTCGACGGCGACGAGCGCTGGAAAAGCCTGCCGATCCCGCAATCGAAAACCTACGAGTGGGACCCGAAATCCACCTACATCCGCAACCCGCCTTTCTTCGACGGCCTCACCGCCGACATGGACGACGTGGAACCGGTGAAAAACGCCCGCATCCTGGCCCTGCTGGGAGACTCGATCACCACCGATCACATCTCCCCGGCCGGCGCCATCAAGGCCGACAGCCCCGCCGGCCACTACCTGCAAGGGCACGACGTGGAGCCGCTCAACTTCAACTCCTACGGCTCCCGGCGCGGCAACCACGAGGTGATGATGCGCGGCACCTTCGCCAACATCCGCATCCGCAACGAGATGACCCCGGATATCGAAGGCGGCTACACCCAGCATCTGCCCGAAGGCGAAGCCATGCCGATCTACGGCGCGGCCATGCGTTATCAGAAAGACAACATCCCCACCGTGGTCATCGCCGGCAAGGAATACGGCACCGGCTCCAGCCGTGACTGGGCCGCCAAAGGCACCATTCTGCTGGGAGTCCGCGCCGTGATCGCCGAAAGCTTCGAACGGATTCACCGCTCCAACCTGATCGGCATGGGCGTGCTGCCACTGCAATTCCCGCAGGGTACCGACCGCAAGACGCTGAAACTGGACGGCACCGAGGAAGTGGACATCCCCAACCTCGGCAATGACCTGAAACCCGGCGAGGAAATCGAAGTGGTGTTCCGCAAGGACGGCAAGGAACAAACCATGAAAGCCATCAGCCGCCTGGATACCGGCGCCGAAGTCGAGTACTACAAGAACGGCGGCATCCTGCATTACGTGCTGCGGCAGATGATGAAAAAGTAACAACTGATCGCACTGATATCGAGGGCGCCAAGCGGCGCCCTTTTTTTGTCTTTTCCCTTGCTTATTTTGCGTATTCGCAAATTTTAGCGGCAAGTTCCCCGCACTTTCTCAAGAGCTCTGTAGAGAATTTTTTGAACATATGCTCACATATAGACACTGGGTTGATTTTCCCTTTCTGCATAAACGCAAATAAATAAAGCACTCAAACAGGGACGGAAAAACCAAATGACGGAACGGGCAATAAAGCGTCCTCCTCGCCTTCATCCATACCTGTATGTCTACCGCAATGAAATAGAAGAATACTGGTGGTGCGCAGTCCCCTATAGAAACAAAAATGGACAGCGCCGGCAACGCCGCCGTTCTTTCCGCGACAGTGCCTACGGCTCCTCCGCAACAGCCCTGCACCACGCCCAAACCTGGCGAGACGAACAGATCCGGAACCCGGAAGTACGCATCGCCATGGGAGACCGGCGGCCCCTGACACTCTACGCCCGCAAGGACCGCAGCGGTCTTGGTGGCGGCGACAACCCCTTCGGACTGGTGGGCATCACCGCCACCTTCCGCGAACAACCGCTGGGCGGCAACTTCTCGGTAACCGCCAATCGCGGCCGCAAGAAATGGTTTTCCATGCGCCGCTACGGCACCTTTGGCGCCTTCCGCAGAGCCGTCGCCCAGCGCTGTGAATGGCTCGGCATACCCACCCCCAGCGACACGGAATTATATAAATGCTACTGGCCCTGGGTGGAACGCAACCGCCAACTGCTCCACAACCACGGCCTGCACCCCTGATTCACACCCCGCCCCACCATCTCGCACAACATCACCCGCACCAAAAGCCGAAAGTATACACCTGTTCTTTTTTGTAAAAACAAGACTGCTTTGTTTTTGGCGAAAAGCATTGCCATCCAACCCGAGATATGATCATGCGAACGGATGGTGGGCGCTCTGCTGCCCCACCGTTTTCCCGGAAGCCACTTGCCGGGGTATCGGGCTTGCAGCCACGCTCAGCAAATACACAGAGAAACCGGCCCGTGAAGGCTTCACAAAAGGCCACGAAGAAACGGCAGCAAGAGCGGGAGGAGAGGATGTGGAGGAAAACCCCATGGAAGACATGAAGGCCTGGACAAAACGCCTTCTCGACGCCGGCACCCCGGGGGATCTTTCGGTAGTAGAAAGGCAGGAGATGAGGGGTAAAGTTGGGTGGCTTCCCTGCCACCCTATGAGCGATCACATGACAAACACCTGATTGAACCCAGCGTGTTTTCGGGTCATGGCGCTCCCTTCCCCCACTTGCCCCATTGGAACGTAACTTGCGTTGTTCTTACAGTACGCTCACAACACGCAAACCATAGTTACACAACCAGGGCAGAATTTAACAGACCGTTCTGACCGGGCTTTTTGTCTCTACAGCCAATCCAGTCAGTCGCCAAACACCTGCTCCAGCGAACCGGCATCGAGAATGCGGTCGGCCCAGGTTTCGATCTCCCCGGCGCTGGCCTGCTCCAGACGCTGACTCACCTCGTCCGGCAAAGGGCCGAAGCGATGCCTAAGCTGGCGGATCAGCAATCCCGCCTGGCCTCGCTGCATACCCTGTTGCATACCCTGTTGCATACCTTGTTGCATACCTTGTTGCATGCCTTGTTGCATGCCCTGTTCCATGCCCTGCTGTACCCCTTCCTCCCGGGCCAGGCGTTCGAAGCTGGTGACGTATTGCATGTGTTTCTCCCCTTCGACGGTGGTCAGGCGTTGCCGCAGGCTTTGCTCCAGATGGGGCGGCAGCGCCATCAGCCAGTCGATGA
>CAYMKZ010000106.1:0-9507 GCA_964391345.1 uncultured Alcanivorax sp. | reverse complement strand
ACTGAAGCCTTCTGGTGCTGACCTGCCGCCCCGTCACCCGCCTGAGGCCGCCCCGTCACCCGCCTGAGGCCGCCCCGTCATCCTGCCTGAAGCCGCCCCGTCATCCTGCGCGTAGTCGCAGGATCTGCCCCTCTGGATTCTGCGACTGCGCGCAGAATGACGGGTTTGGGGCACGCAGAATGACGGGTTTGGGGCACGTAGAATGACGGGTTTGGGGCGCGCAAGAAGGCGTGGCAGGGGCGCAAAGCGGCGGACAGGGACAGATGACAGGGGCGGCGGTACTGCCCGGGGTCCGGCGTTTTGCGTGACAATCACCCCGCTATCTGCTCGGCCAGGGCCGTCGCCAGCCGCAGGCAATCCTGGCCGTCCAGTAGTCCACTAATGAAACGCTCCGGAATCGCTTCCAGCCCGCCCATCGCCCCGCACAGCGCGCCGGTGAGCATGGCGCGCGCCTGATTCTGGCCGCCGCCGTTGACGGCGTGCAGCACGGCTTGTTCAAAGTCGTCCTGGAAACGGGCGGCCAGATGGTAGACCGCCGGGAACTGGTGGTAGACCGCGCAGGGCATGCCGTAGACCAGCGACACTTTCCAGGCGGGCTCGATGCGCACGCCTTCCTCCTGCACCGCGCGGGCGATGGAAGAGATCGTCAGCAGGGCATCCGGCGAGGCGAAGTGGCCGGCCAGCAGCGGCGCTTCCGCGCCTTGCGGTACGGACAGCGAATCGTCGGTGACGGTATGGAAGGGCAGCTCGCCGCTTTTCACCAGCGCCATGAGGCGGCCGGACAGCCCGCTGTCCAGCGGCGCGCCCTGCACCAGTTGCCCCAGTATCAGCGCATAGGCCAAAGTCATGGCGCCGACGGTCGGGTCTTTCTGGGTCAGCGCCACGTTGCGGCTGACCTGGCGGGCCAGTTGGCCGGGGTCGTCGGCGTAGCGCACGGCAATGGCCAGCACCCTTTCCGCCGCTTCGGTATTGTCGGCCAGCCCGGCCACCTGCCCCCAGGGCAGGCCCTGCTGGCGTTTGCGCCAGGCTTCGCGGATCGACTGGCTGGTGTAGCCGCCGGGCCCGGCCATG
This sequence comes from uncultured Alcanivorax sp., assembly GCA_964391345.1. Taxonomy (GTDB): domain Bacteria; phylum Pseudomonadota; class Gammaproteobacteria; order Pseudomonadales; family Alcanivoracaceae; genus Alloalcanivorax. The sequence goes on along the minus strand of CAYMKZ010000106.1, from coordinate 8,436 downwards.
GGGTTGCCGTCGAGCAGCGGGAACAGCTCTTCGTCGAGGCGCCGGCAGAAATCGGCTTCATCGTAGCCGTGGCGCTCGACCAGCGACTGTAATGTCAGTTTCAGAATGATGCCGGCCTGCGAGGCGGCGCCGGCATCCAGCCCCTGGTGATAGCGGCCGGGGCGCGGGCGGGTGTAATCGCTGATCCAGACGCCGTATTGGTGATGCAGTTCGTCCAGGTCGTAATACCAGTGCGGGCCTAGCGCCAGGGCGTCGCCGATGAAAGCGCCCATCAGCGCGCCCTTGATGCGGCTGGCTTTGGTGATTTGCGTGCTCATATCGAATGCCCTTTAATTTATGTATCTAACTGGCTGATTGAAAACGCTTCAACATTCACCTCAACTACAGAACAAGCCCCGTGGCGGCGGCTCACTGTTGTGGCTCACCGTTGCGACTCTTGTTGCGAGAGGGCCGCTTCCAGTTGGCCCAGCGCCTGTTCCAGGTGTGCGCGCTGCGTGCCGATGTTGAGGCGCATGAAACCGTCGCCGCCGAGCCCGAAACTGGTGCCTTCGTTGAGGCCCAGCCCGGCCTGCTGGATGAAGAAATCCCGCAACGCGGTGGCGTCCAGATTCAGGGCGCGACAATCCAGCCACATCAGGCAGGTGGCTTCCGGCGGCTGGCAGCGCAGGGCCGGCTGGTGGGCAAGGAACGCCATCACCTGTTGCCGGTTGCCTGCCAGGTAGTGGCGCAGGGCGTCCAGCCAGCGATCGCCATCGCGGTAGGCGGCCTCGAAGGCGGCCAGGCTGAGGGGGTTGCAGGGGTTGACGTGAGAGCGCGCCAGCACCGCCTCGATGGCCTGCCGGTCGGCGCCGTGAGCCGTCACCAGGGCGGACAGCGCGAAACCGGGAATGTTGAAGGTCTTGCTGGCGGAAATCGCCGTCACCAGGTGCAGTTCCGGCGGTGCCAGCCGGGCCAGGGGGGTGTGTTGCTGGCCGGGGAAGGTCAGATCACAGTGGATGTCGTCGCTGACGATCACCAATCGGTGGCGCAGGGCCAGGGCGATCAGCCGTTCCAGCTCATCCTGCCGCCACACCCGGCCCACCGGGTTGTGGGGGCTGCACAGCAACAGCATGCGGGCGCCGGCGGCCGCTTCCCGCTGCAGATGGTCGAAATCCAGCTCGTACCCGTGCGGGCCGCTCAGCAGCGGGCTCTGCACCAGTTGCCGGGCGGATTTCTCCACCGCCGCAAAGAATGGCGGGTAGACCGGCGTCGGCACCAGAATGCGCTCGCCGGGTTCGCTGAGCGCCTGCACGCAGGCGAACAGCGACGGCACCACGCCGGGGGTGAGCAGCACCTGCGCCGGGTCGATGCGCCACTGGTGGCGGCGCTCGAACCAGCCGTACAGGCTTTGATAGAAGCTGTCCTGCGGGAAGCTGTAGCCGAACACCGGATGCGCCAGACGCTCGGCGAGGGCCTGCTGCACGCAGTCCGGGGCGGCGAAGTCCATGTCCGCCACCCACAGCGGCATGACGTCGGCGCGGCCGAAGCGGCGCAGGCGTCCGTCGTACTTCTCGCAGCCGCTGCCGGCCCGTTCGATGTCGGCATCGAACAGCGCGTCCATATTGGCGCCGGTGGGAATGCCGGTGCGCGCATCAGTGCTCATAACGCTCCCAGACGGTCATTTCCGACAGGCTGTGCTGGAATTTGTGGCTGGTTTCGCGGATCACGAAGGGCACCTGCACCGGCTCGGCCAGCAAGCGGAAATGTGCGCCCAGATGCTCTTTGAGGCCGTCCAGGGTGGTGTAGCTCTCGGCGTTCTTCTTGAAACCGCCGAGCCAGGCGGCGCGCGGCGTATGCTCCTCCAGCCAGGTGTAGGGCGAGGCGATCATCAGCAGGCCGCCCGGCAGGATCCGCTGGTGGATGCTGTCCAGGAAGCGGGCGGGATCGTAGAGCCGGTCGATCAGGTTGGCGGCGAACACCAGATCGTAGTCGGTCAACTGGGGCTTCAGATTGCAGGCATCGCCCTGCATGAACTCCGGCGCCGGCACCTGGTCCAGGCCCAGCTCGGCGAGCGAGCGGCTCTTGTACAGTTGCAACTCGCCCTCGTCGCAGAGCGCGTAGCGCAATACCCCTTCGCGGTTGAGCTGCACGCCCTGGTTGATGAAGCGGGCGGAGAAATCCACCCCGGTGACGTGCTCGAAGTAGCGTGCCAGTTCGAAGCTGGCGCGGCCGGAGGCGCAGCCCAGATCCAGCGCGCGGCGGGTCGGGCGGCCCGCGAAATGGGGTTTCAGCCGCTCGACCAGCGCGGCGGGGAAGTTGGGTACCTCGAAGTAGCTGTCGCCGTAGTGGAACTCCGCGTATTCCGACATCAGCTGATCGGTTTCATAGTGGGACGAGGCCGGCGCCTGTTCCGCCTCGCTGGCGACATAGCGGAAGCCGGCATGCTGGAAAAAGTGGCGGCGGAACGCATAGCGCGAGGCAAGCTGCGCCTCGTTGCCGCAGGAAATCCAGGAGCCGCCCATCAGCAGATTGTGCTGGCCGTCGAAGGTCGGCATGGTGAAATCGTCGTAGTACGGATGCACTTCGAAACCGTCGAACGGATAGATGGGCGTCTCCGTCCATTGCCAGACATTGCCGGTGACGTCGAAGAAATCGCCGTGCTGGAAGCGGTCCACCGGGCAGGACGAGGCCCAGTAATCGAGATGCAGATTGGCCGGCCAGGGGCCATCGTCCGGGTCGTTGGCGGGCAGCCCGCTGGTCTGGTGCAGGCGGTTCCACTGGTCTTCCGTGGGCAGACGGATGGGCAGCCCGGTTTCCGAGGCCTTCCAGTTGCAGAACGCCTTGGCCTCGTGGTAGTTCACCTCCACCGGCCAGTTCCACGGCATCGGCACTTCTTCGGTCAGCAGCCGCAGGTGCCAGCCGTTGGGTTTCTTGCGCCAGAATTCCGGTTTGCAGCGCTGGGTGAAGTCCAGCCATTGCCAGCCTTCCTCGCCCCAGTAGTGACGGTTGCGATAGCCGCCGGATTCCACGAATTCGAGAAATTCCCCATTGCTGACCAGATAGCGGGAGGCCTCGAAATCCTCCACCTGCGCCTGGTGAACGCCGTATTCGTTGTCCCAGCCGTAGATTGGATCCTGCCGGTCCTTGCCCAGCCGCACCTCGCCGCCGCTGACGGCGACCAGTTCGTTGGCGGGGGCCGCGCCGTGCTCGCGGCAGGGTTCCCAGCCGGCCAACGGGCGCACCCATTCCAGTTTCTGCTGGCGAATCAGTACGGAGGAGGTTTCCAGGTGGATGCGTTCGTGTTCGATGCCCATGATGATCGCCCACCAGGGGTTGTTCCAGTCGATCGGCAGGGTCAGCGGGGCCTCGTCGATGATGTGCAGCACCGTCTTGCGGACGCGGGCCCGGTAGGCCATCACCTCCGATACTTCGGGCCAGTCGTAGTGGGTGTCGTCCAGATCGTCCCAGCTCATCTCGTCGACGCCGACCGCGAAGATCGATTCCAGCCGCTCGTCGAGCCGCGCCTCGATCAGCCGCGCCAGCAGCAGCTTGTTGATGAAAAAGGTGGCCGTGTGGCCGAGATAGAAGATCAGCGGATGGCGCAGGCTGATGGGCTTCTGGTAAAAGGCCTCGGGGCTGCTCAGGCAGTCGAACAGGCCGGTGTATCGATCGAAGGTGTCGATGAAGTAGTCACGTAGCAGTGTCCGCTGTGCTTGCTGGGTATGGCCGTCGAGACGCGGAGTGCGGCTGAACAGGGATGTCTCGGGTTGGGGTGCGCTGGCGGTGTCTGCGTCGTGGGTCATGTAGGGCCTCCTGTGTCGGTGGATGATACGCCAAAAAAACCGGCTTCGTCGGATCGGCAGCGAAACGGGGAATAGTAACAACTTGCAACCGGAAGCCCGCCATACTCGACGTTGTCCGGCTGCTGCCGTTACACTGAGGCGCACTGTCAGGGAGAAACTTCATGAATCCTAATTTCCTCGAATTTGAACAACCTATTGCGGAACTGGAAGCAAAAATCGAGGAACTGCGCCTGGTCGGTAACGGCAGCGAGATCAATATCTCCGATGAAGTGGGCAAGCTGCAAGAAAAAAGCATAGCCCTGACGGAAAACATTTTCAGCAAGCTCAGCCCCTGGCAGATTTCGCAGATTTCCCGTCACCCCCGGCGGCCCTACACGCTGGACTACGTGGCGCGCCTGTTCAGCGAGTTCGACGAACTGCACGGTGATCGCGCCTTCGCCGATGATCCGGCCATCGTCGGCGGCGTCGGCCGTCTGGACGGCCGCCCGGTGATGGTCATTGGTCACCAGAAGGGCCGGGAAGTGAAAGAGAAGGTGCGCCGCAATTTCGGCATGCCCAAGCCGGAAGGGTATCGCAAGGCGCTGCGTCTGATGGAAATGGCCGAACGTTTCCGCATGCCGATTCTGACTTTCATCGACACCCCCGGCGCCTTTCCCGGCATCGACGCCGAGGAGCGCGGCCAGTCCGAGGCGATCGCCCGCAACCTGCTGGTGATGTCGCGGCTGACAGTGCCGATCATCGCCACGGTGATCGGCGAGGGCGGCTCCGGCGGCGCGCTCGCCATCGGTGTCTGCGACCATCTGCAAATGCTGGAATTCTCCACCTATTCGGTGATCTCCCCGGAAGGCTGCGCCTCGATCCTGTGGCGCAGCGCCGACAAGGCGCCGGAAGCCGCCGAAGCCATGGGCCTGACCGCCGACCGTCTGCACGACGTCGGCATCGTCGATCAGGTGATCAAGGAGCCGCTGGGCGGTGCTCACCGTGATTACGACCAGGCCGCCGAGGCCATCCGCCGGGCGCTCGCCGGCGCGCTGGAAGAACTGGATGCGCTGCCCGAAGCCGAGTTGATCGAGCGCCGCTATCAGCGGCTGATGAGCTATGGCAACGTGTCGATGGAACCCGTCGACGAGTGACATGGCCACCTCGCTGAGTGAGTCGCTCGCTCGTCGCGCCCCGCCGGGGCCGTTGTGGGTGGCTTTCAGTGGCGGGCTGGATTCCACCGTTCTCCTTCATTTGCTGGTGGAGGCGGGGCTGGGCCCCCGTCTCACCGTACTGCATGTGGATCATGGCCTGCACCCGGACAGCGGCGCCTGGGCCGCGCACTGCACACGCCAGGCGCTGGCGCTGGGCCTCAATTGCCGTGTGGAGCAGGTACGGGTGGCCGGCAGGGAAGGGCTGGAAGGCAACGCCCGCCGCGCCCGCTACGATGCTCTGTGCCGGCATGTGGAAAGCGGTACGCTGATCACCGCCCATCACCGTGACGATCAAAGTGAAACCCTGCTGTTGCGCCTGCTGCGCGGGGCCGGTCCCAGCGGTCTGTCCGCCATTCCCGAACGCGGCCATTGGCGCGCCACGCCGCTGTGGCGGCCGTTGCTGGCAGTGCCGCGCGCCGAACTGCGCGCGCTGGCGGAGCGCGCCGGCTGGCCGTGGCTGGAAGATCCCAGCAACGATGACCTGAACCTGGAACGCAACTATCTGCGCGGCCATCTTCTGCCGCAATTGGAACAGCGCTGGCCCGGTGTCCGCGCGGTGCTGGCGCGCACCGCCGGCCACCAGGCCGAGGCGGCCGCGTTGCTGGCCGAACGGGCACGGGAAGATGCGGCGGCGCTGGGGGTCAGCGAGCGGCAGTTGCCGCTGGCCGCCATCGCTGCACTGAGTCGCGCGCGCGGCAACAACCTGCTACGCGGCTGGCTCGCCGATGCCGGCGCACCGCCGCCGTCCAGCGCCGTGATGACGGAAATCCGCGCGCTGGCAGGGACCGCCGCGGATCGGCTGGCGCGGGTGCAATGGGGCGGCTGGCAGGTCCGCCGCTTCCGTGGCGCCTTGCATCTGCTTGAAAACAGCGCCCTGCGGCCGCTCACCGGCGAAACCCTCTGGTCGCCGGCGAGCCGTGGTCCGCGGCTGGGCGCCTGGCGGCTGGTGGAAGGCGAGGGCGCCGGCAATGCCCTGCTGTGGCTGGCCGCGGACGCCGGAAACTTGCGGCTGGCGCCGGCCCGGGGCGGCGAGCGGCTGTTGCGCAATGGCCATCACCAGCGTGTCAGCGAGCTGTGGCGGGCGGCGGGGGTGCCGCCCTGGCGCCGCGAGCAATGGCCGCTGGTCTATCTCGATGAAGATCTGGTCAGCGTTCCCGCCGTGGGTGTAGCGGATGGCTGGAAGCATCGCCCCCTGACCGCCTGGCACCTGGAACCGGCGTGAGTTTTACACCTGGCGGGCAGCTTTCAGTTTCCTGGCCGGGGCCGTTCTGTTAACATTATTTCCCGTCCTGATACCGCGCAAACCTTTGATATTTCAGGGGTACCGAGCGGCCGAAATCCGATCAGCAGTAGCCACGCAAGAGAACCTTTGCCCGCCAAGGCAGGCAGGGGTGTTTTGTACTGGTACTACAACACTTTTCCAAGGGTCGGGTGTTGTCGGAACCTCGGTGAGGGGCGCGTTCAATCCAACACTGACTGGTGGGTGCATGGCTCGATTTATTTTCGTCACTGGTGGAGTGGTGTCTTCTCTGGGGAAGGGGATCACTTCGGCGTCACTGGCCTCTCTGTTGGAGTCCCGCGGGCTGAAAGTCACGTTGATCAAGATGGACCCCTATATCAACGTCGATCCCGGCACCATGAGCCCGTACCAGCATGGCGAGGTGTTCGTCACCGAGGACGGCGCCGAAACCGACCTGGATCTGGGCCACTACGAGCGCTTCATTCGCGCCCGCCTGGGGCGGCGCAACAGTTTCACCACCGGCCGCGTGTATCAGGATGTACTCGACAAGGAGCGCCGCGGCGAATACCTGGGCGCCACCGTACAGGTGATTCCGCACATCACTGACGAAATCACGCTGAAGATCGAGCGCGGCGCCGGCGACGCCGATGTGGCCATTGTCGAGATCGGCGGCACCGCCGGTGATATCGAATCGCTGCCGTTCCTCGAAGCGGTGCGGCAGATGCGCGTGAAGCTGGGCTCCAGCCATTCCCTGCTGGTGCATCTGACACTGGTGCCGTTCATTGCCTCCGCCGGCGAGATCAAGACCAAGCCCACCCAGCACTCGGTCAAGGAGCTGCGCTCCATCGGCCTGCAACCGGACATGCTGGTGTGCCGCGCCGATCATCGCGTGCCCCAGGGCGCCCGCGAAAAGATCGCCCTGTTCACCAACGTGGAAGCCCGTTCGGTGATTTCCGCGCCGGATTGCAACACCATCTATGCCATGCCGCGCGTGCTGCACGAGCAGAGCATGGACGACATCATTCTGGAAAAATTCGGTCTGCAACTGCCGGCCCCCGACCTCACCGAATGGGACCGGGTGGTGGAAGCCCAGCTCAATCCGGAGCGCACCGTGACCATCGGTATGGTGGGCAAGTACATCGATCTGGTGGACGCCTACAAATCCCTCAACGAAGCACTGATGCATGCCGGCATCGCCACCCGCGCCAAGGTCGATATCCGCTATATCGACTCCGAGGACATCGAGCGCAACGGCACCGGCGGGCTGGCCACCGTGGACGCCATTCTGGTGCCCGGCGGTTTCGGTGATCGCGGCACGGAAGGCAAGATCGCGGCGATCCGCTATGCCCGCGAGAACAAGGTGCCCTATCTGGGCATCTGCCTGGGCATGCAACTGGCGGTAATCGAATACGCCCGTGACGTGGCCGGGCTGGAAAAAGCGCACTCCACCGAACTGAATCCCGAGACGCCGGATCCGGTGGTGGCGCTGATCACCGAGTGGACCCGCGGCGACGGCGCCAGAGAGCAGCGCTCGGCAGCCTCCGACCTCGGTGGTACCATGCGGCTGGGTGGCCAGGAATGCACGCTGGAGCCGGATTCGCTGTCGGCGCGCTGCTACGGGCGCACGACCATCATCGAGCGTCACCGCCATCGTTATGAAGTGAATGGCAATTACGTGCCCGCGCTGGAAGCGGCCGGCCTGAAAATCGCCGGCTGGTCACAGGGCCGCGAGCTGGTGGAAGTGATCGAGGTACCGGACCATCCCTGGTTCGTGGCCTGCCAGTTCCATCCGGAGTTCACTTCCACGCCGCGTGACGGGCATGGCCTGTTCAAGGGTTACATCGAGGCGGCGCTGGCCGCCCGTGAAGCGGCTCACGGTTAACGACCAATAGCACAGGCTGCTAAACGACAGGAGTGTGTCTTGACCGCGCAGAAAATAATCCAGCTTGAAGGCATGGCTTTCGCCAACGATCGGCCGATGGCGCTGTTCGGCGGCATGAACGTGCTGGAATCCAGGGACATGGCCATGCGTGTCGCCGAGGCCTACGCGGAAGCGACCACCGCGCTGGACATGCCCTGGGTATTCAAGGCCAGCTTCGACAAGGCCAACCGCTCGTCGCTGCATTCTTTTCGCGGGCCGGGCCTGGACGAAGGGCTGAAGATCTTCCAGGAAATCAAGGATACCTACGCCTGCCCGATCATCACCGACGTGCACGAGCCC
>CAYMKZ010000105.1:0-9601 GCA_964391345.1 uncultured Alcanivorax sp. | reverse complement strand
TGGCCAGCAGCACGGCGGCGCGCACCAGGTGTCCCTGGTGCTTTTCCAGTTGCGCCTCGAAGCGTTCGAACAGGGTGAAGGCGTCCGCCGTGCCGCCGGCGAATCCGGCGATCACCTTGCCGTGGTAGAGGCGCCGTACTTTGCGGGCGTTGCCTTTCATGACGGTATTGCCCAGCGTCACCTGGCCGTCCCCGCCGATCACCACGTTGCCGCCGCGGCGCACGGAAACGATGGTGGTGCCGTGATACTGTTCCACGGAAGTCTCCTTGTCCTGGTTTGCAGAGGATGTGCGGGTGCGGCAGGAGCTTTTCAAGCGCCGGAGCGAAATGGGCAGCGATCGCTGGGGCAACGCAGACAGTTTTTCACTCCTTGATCTGGATGGGCAGCGTCTCCACTCCCTGCTTGATCAGCTTGTCCTGCGCGTCGTGCAATGCGGCCAGAGTGGTGTAGGGGCCGATCATCACCCGGTGCCAGGTATCGCCGCTGTCCAGTTGCACCGGCTGAATATTGACCTGGAATCCGCGCAATGTCAGTTTGGCGCGGCGCCGGTCGGCGTCCGCTTCGTGACGAAAACTGCCGGCCTGAAGCATGTAACGCTGGCCGCTGGCGGGGGTGGCGGTAGCCGCCGGGGCAGGGCTGGTGGCTTTGGGCGCGGCGCTGCTGGCGGCCTTGCTGGGAGGGTTGTCGTTGTCGTGCGGTTTCGCCGGGTGCGTATCGTCCTGGTCGTTGTCATCGCCTTTCGGCACGATCACTTCCATTTTCGGCAATACCGCATAGAAATCGAACTTGGGCTGATCGCCCTTGCCGCTTTTCGCGTTCTGCTTGCTGCTGGTGTCCTGTGGGCTGTTTTGCGGCTGTGTGGCGACCGCCGGCTGGTGGGCCATCTGCACGCCGCCAAGGTGTACCAGGAAAGCCACGAACAGGCCGACCACGACGCCGGTGAACAACCATACCCAGCCGGGTACCTGACGGCGTGACGGCTTCTTGCGGGGGCTGCGGCTGGCGCCACGCCGGGTTTGTCTGGATTGCGCCATGGTTACATCCGTTCCAGGGGTTCGATGCCCAGCAGTTTCAGCCCTTGGCCGAGGGTGCGGGCGGTCAGTGCGGCCAGCTTCAGGCGGCTGGCTTTCAATGCCTCGTCTTCCGCGGTGAGAATCGGGCATTGTTCGTAGAAGGTGGAAAACAGCCCGGCCAGCTCATGCAGGTAGGTGCAGAGCAGATGAGGCGTGCCTTTCTCGGCTACCTGACTGACCACTTCGGCGAACTGCACCAGCCGCGCCGCCAGCGCCTGGGCGGCCTCGTGTTCGAGCCGGAAGTCGCCACTCACCGCCTCCATCGCCAGCCCGGCCTTGCGGAATACGCTCAGCACCCGTGTGTAGGCGTACAGCAGGTAGGGCGCGGTGTTGCCCTCAAAGCTGAGCATCTGGTCGAAGTTGAAGATGTAGTCGCTGGTGCGGCTTTTGCTGAGATCGGCGTATTTCACCGCGCCGATGCCCACCGTGCGGGCGATGGACCGTGATTGTTGCTCGCTGAACTGGCTGTTCTTGGCGCGCACCAGATCGTAGGCGCGCTGTTCCGCCTCGTCGAGCAGGTCGCTCAGTTTCACGGTGCCGCCGTCGCGGGTCTTGAACGGCCGGCCGTCGGCGCCGTTCATGGTGCCGAAGCCCATGTGCGCCAGGTTGACGTGCGCGTCGACGAAGTGCGCCTTGCGGGCCAGCGCGAAGATCTGCTGGAAATGCAGCGCCTGGCGCTGATCGACGAAGTAGAGAATGCGGTCGGCGCCCAGCGTGCCGGCCCGGTAGCGCAGCGCCGCCAGATCGGTGGTGGCGTACAGATAGCCGCCGTCGGCCTTGCGCACGATCACCGGCAAGGGCTCGCCTTGCTTGTTCTTGAACTCATCGAGAAAAACGCATTGCGCACCCTGATCTTCGGTGAGCAGGCCCTGTGCATCCAGCTCGGCGACCACCTGGGCGAGGTCGTCGTTGTAGGCGCTTTCGCCGCGCACGTCGTCCGGGCCCAGACGCACGCCGAGCCGCCGATAGAGGGTGAAGCAGTGGTGCAGCGAGATTTCGCGGAACTCGCGCCACAGGGTCAGGCAGTAGTCATCGCCGGATTGCAGCTCGACCACCAGCGCGCGGGCGCGATCGGCGAATTGCGCCGATTCGTCGAAGCGCTGTTTGGCGGCGCGATAAAAGGCTTCCAGGTCGGACAGCTCGCGGCTCAGGGTCTGTTCTCCCTGGCGGTCTTTCTGCTCTTCCAGATAGGCCAGCAGCATGCCGAACTGGGTGCCCCAGTCGCCCACATGATTCTGCGGCACTACTTTGTGGCCGAGAAATTCCAGTGTGCGTACCACGGCGTCGCCGATGATGGTGGAGCGCAGATGGCCGACGTGCATTTCCTTGGCCAGATTCGGCGAGGAGTAGTCGACGACGACGGTTTCCACCTGCTGCGGACGGGGCACCGCCAGAAACGGATCGGCGAGCGCGGCGTCCAGTTGGGCGGCGAGCCAGTCGCCGGCCTGGAAGAAGTTGATGAAGCCCGGGCCGGCGATGTCCACTTTCGCCACGGCCGCGTCCGCTGGCAGGGCGCTGACCAGTGCCTCGGCCAGCTCGCGGGGCTTCATGCCCGCTGGTTTTGCCAGCATCAGGGCGATATTGGTGGCGAAATCGCCGTGGCTCTGGTCCTTGCTGCGGTCTATTTGCACGGGCCGTTGACGGGCCGCGTCGGGCAGTGTCAGCCGGCCATCGGCAATCAGGGTATCCAGCGCGTGGTTGATCAGGGCGGCGAGACGGTCTTTCATGATGTTCCGGGCAGATGAGTGAAGCGGCGATTGTACGGCAATCCGTGATGGATTGCCGCCATAGTAGGCTGCTAGTCCCTGCTTATGTCGATATGGACCTCCACCATCATGCCGGGGCCGAGCAGATCAAGCGGGCCTTTTTCCAGGGAAACACGCACCGGAATGCGCTGGGTGATCTTGGTGAAGTTGCCGGACGGGTTGGGGTCCGGCAACAGCGCGAACTGGCTGGTGGCGGAGCGGCCGATGATGATCACCTTGCCGCTGAAGTGCTTGTCGGGATAAGCGTCCACCTCGATGTCCACCGGTTGCCCCAAGCGCAATTCACCCACTTCGGTTTCCTTGATGTTGGCTTCCACCCAGAGGTCTTGCGGATCGTGCATCATCAGGATCGGCTGGCCGGCGGAGACGTATTCCCCCTGGTCGATCAGCGTGATGTCGACCACCCCGCTGATCGGGCTGCGCACGTTCAGGTCATTGAGCTTCAGCTGTTGCTCCTGTAGCCGGGCCTGGGCTTCGTCCAGTTGCTGCTTGGCGATATTGATCTGCGCCTTCATCACCGGCGGTGGCGGCAATGGCACCTGCACGCCATTGAGGAACCCGACGTGGGCGTTGTTGGCCTGTGCCTGGCTGACCGCCACTTCCTTGCGGGCCCGCTCGTATTCGGCTTTGGCGGCCTTGAAAGTGTAGTAGTCCTGGTCGCGGCGTTGCTGGGAAATGGAACCCTTCTTGAACAGCGCCTCGGAGCGCTGGTAATCCTTTTCCGCCTGGGTCAGACGGGCCTTGGCGGCGGCGCGGGCGGCCTTGGCGGAAGCCAGCTCCTGGCCGGTGATGTCGACCCCGCCCTGAAACTGCTGAATGCCCAGCTTCAGCCGTGTCTGATCGTAGTCGAGCCGCGCCTGGGCGGCGGCGACGCCGGCTTGCAGGGTGGCCAGCTTGCGCTGATCCGGCGCGCTGTAGAGCCCGGCGACCAGATCACCCTTGTTGAGCTTGTCACCCTCGGTGATGGTGAAGTGGGTGACCCTGCCGGCCAGGCGGCTGCTGACGGTGATCTGGCTGGTCATGACCCTGGCGTCCTGCGCGCTGACATGGGTGAGGCGGTGATAGACGGCCAGCCCCATCCAGATCAGGCAGGCGATCACCAGCACCGCCAGAGCGATCAGTTTGAGCCGCCTGGAAGGGCGGCGCAGTGAAATGGAGGTCGACGATGGTGAAGTCATGGTAACGGGTCCTGAAAGGTCGCGTGAATGAGGTCAGGAATGCGATTCATTTTGCCAGCGCGTCAGCAGCAGGGACGGGATCGCCACGATCACCAGGCTGCCGACCAGCAGCCAGAAACCGTCCTGGTAAGCCAGAATCGAGGCCCAGATGGCCTCGATCCGGCCCAGCAGATAGCCGGCCATGGCCTGGGCATGGGTGGCGGAAATGCCGAGATGGCTGACGATCTGGGCGAGGTCGCCCAGTTCCTGGCGGGCCAGCGTGTTGCCGGCGTTGACGCCGGCATTGAGATGCTGCCCGTGCAGGGCGGTGCGCCGGTCGAGCATGATCACCAGCCCGGCAGTGCCTACCGCGCCGCCCAGTTGCATGGCGAAGTTGATCGCCCCGGAGCCGTAACCGATCAGCCGTGGCTCAAGCGCGGAGATGGCCCGGGACAGCGTCGGCGGCGGGAACGCCGCCATGCCGACCGACAGTACCGCCATGGCGGTGGCCAGGTAGGCAAAGGAAGTGTCCCAGTCCATTTGCGCCATCAGCCATACCGAAATCACCGCGCAGGACAGCCCCGGAATGGTCAGCCAATGGGGCGGGTAGCGGTCGCTAAGCCAGCCCACCACGGGCACCAGAATGGCCAGTACCAGCGTCGATGGCAGAAAAATCTCACCGGCGGAAACCGGGCTGTAATGAAGAATGGCCTGCACGAACAATGGCAGCAGATACATGATGCCGTAGAAGGTGCCGCCGAACAGCAGCATGGCCAGCGTGCCGACCAGAAAAGTGCGGTTGCTGAAGATCGACAGGTCCAGCAGCGGGTGGGTAAGGCGTTTTTGCAGTATGTAGAACAGCGCCGCGGTGCCGATGGCCAGCAGAAACAGCTCCGGAATGCGCGGATCGTCCCAGCCCCAGCGCTGGCCGTTGGAAAGCGCCGCCAGAAAGGCGAACACGGCGATGAACAGCAGCACCATGCCGACCCAGTCGAACGGCGCGCGAGGCCCGCTGCTTTCCCGTGGCGGCATGAAGAAGAAACCCATGACGATGGCGGCCACGCAGATCGGCAGGGTGATGAAGAACACGTAATGCCAGGTCAGATTCTCCACCAGCCAGCCGCCGATGACGGTGGCCAGGGTCAATGGCAGGCCCAGACACATGCCGTACATGGCGGTGGCCATGCCGCGCCCTTCCGGCGGATAGACGGCGAACAGCGCCTCCATGGCGACCGGCCGGATCAGCCCGGTCATGGCGCCCTGAATGATGCGCGACAGAATCAGCGCCGCCATGCTCTGGCCGAAGCCGCCCAGCAGCGAAGCGAGGATGAACACCACCAGCAGGCCGATGAAGGTGGCGCGCTGGCCCACCGCCGAAACCAGCCAGGGAGCGACCAGCAGCGACACCGTGGTGGAGGCGAGAAACCCGGTGGACAGCCACTGCACCTGGCTGTCGCTCATGCCGAAAGCCCCCTTGATGTAAGGGATGGCCACGTTGACGATGGTGATCGACATGCCCAGTGCCACCAGCCCGAGCATCACGGTCAGCGTCAGCCATAACCGATAGCGGGGGCCGTAGCGATCGAACAGAATGTCGACCTGGGTCATGGGTTCTCCCGGGGTGGCCCGCCGTGACAGAGAGGCGGGTGAGCTGTGCAAAGGAAGGGGCTATTTTAGTCAATAATGATTACTTATTGCTACGCCGTGGACGGATAAAGGTTACAGCAGATCGATGGGGTCCACGTCCAGATGCCAACGGCAGCGGCGCCCCGACGGCAGTTGCCGGGCCAGCGCCATGAGCGCATCGAGGGCGCCGTGCAGGCGCGCGCGGTTGCCGCTTTGCAACAGCAACTGCGCCCGATAACGGCCGGCGCGTTTTTCCATCGGCGCCGGCACCGGGCCGAGAACCTGTAGCGCCGGGTCGCCGGGCAGCCGGCCGGCGCATTCATCGAGAAAGGCCAGCGCCTGGGCCATGCTCATGGCCTCGCAGCGCAGCAGGGCGATATGGCCGAAAGGCGGCAGCCCGGCGGCGCGGCGCTCTTCCAGCAGCGAATCGGCCAGGGCGTGGTAGTCGCCGGCCGCCGCCAACTGCACCAGATGATGGTCGCTGTGGCGGCTTTGCAGCAGCACCCGGCCGGGCCGGTCCTGGCGGCCGCTGCGGCCGGCCACCTGTAGCAATAATTGCGCGGCCTGCTCGGGGCCGCGGAAGTCGGCGCTGAGAAAGCCGGCGTCCATGTTGGTGATCACCGCCAGGCTCAGGCGCGGGAAATGGTGACCTTTGGCGAGCATCTGGGTGCCTACCAGAATGGCTGGCTCGCCCTTGCCGATTTGCGCCAGTTTCTCGTCGAGGCTGCCTTTGCGGCGGGTGGTGTCGCGGTCGATGCGCACCACCGGCGCACCGCCCTGTTTTTCCAGCAACGCTTGCAGTTTCTCGGTGCCAGCACCGGCATCGGTGAGGTTGCTGGAGCCGCAGGACGGGCAACGCTCGGGAATCCGCTGTCGCGTGTCGCAATGGTGGCAACGCAGACGCTGTTCGCTGCGGTGCCAGGTGAGCACGCTGTCGCAGCGCGGGCATTCCGCCTGCCAGCCGCAATCGCGGCACAGGATCACCGGCGCGAAACCACGGCGGTTGAGAAACACCAGCGCCTGTTCCCCCTTGGCAATGGTGTCGTGGATGGCTTGCAGCGCCGTGGGCAGCAGGGGCGTATCCGGCGTGACGGCGCGGGCGTCCAGCAGTTCGATGACGGGAGCCGCGGCGCTGCCGGTACGCTGCCGCAGCCGCAGCCAGTGGTAGCGGCCTTCCTTGGCCAGTTGCAGGGTTTCCAGCGATGGCGTGGCGCTGCCATGGACCACGGGAATGCCCAGCCGCTGAGCGCGCCAGGTGGCGAGGTCGCGGGCGTGGTAGCGGAAGCCTTCCTGCTGTTTCAGGGACGGGTCGTGGGCTTCATCGACGATGATCAGGCCGGGGTTGGCCAGCGGCGTGAACACCGCGGAACGGGTGCCGATGATGATGCGCGCGCGGCCTTCCCGTGCCGCCAGCCAGGCCTCCAGGCGCTGGCGGTCGCTGAGGCCGGAGTGCAGCACCGTCACCGGCACCGTGAAACGCTGGCGAAAACGGCTCAGGGTTTGCGGTGTCAGGCCGATTTCTGGCACCAGCACCAGTATCTGTTTGCCGGCGGCCAGCAGCGGTGCCATGGCTTGCAGATAGACCTCGGTTTTGCCGCTGCCGGTAACGCCGTCCAGCAGAAAGGGCTGAAAACCGTCGGCCTCATGCAGCGCGTGGATCGCCGCTCGTTGCTCCGCGTTGGCGCGCAGTGCCGGTTCGGCAAGAATGTCGGCGGCGATGGCGGGCGCGCTGGGGGCGATTTCCTGTTGTTCCACCCAGCCCTTGGTACTCATCGCTTGCAAGGCGCTGCGGGAAACCGACAGCGCTTCCAGCATGGCGGGGGTCAGTCCCTGGGGGTGTTCGAGCAGTGTCAGCAGGGCCTGCTGCTGGCGGTGGGCGCGCCGCAACCGCTCCGGGCTGACATGCCGGCCGGTGTCGGTGAGCTTCCAGCGCGTCTCGCCGGGGGCGTGGGCCGCCTGGCCCTGGCGCAACAGCGCCGGCAGCACGAAGCCCAGCACTTCGCCGAGCGGATGATGGTAATAGCGTGCGGCCCGTTCACACAGGGTGTACAGCCCGGCGTCGACCACGGGCTGCGCATCGAGAACCGCTTCCACGGGTTTGAGGCTGTTGCGGGTGCTGGGCCGGTGATCATGCACCAGGCCGATCAGCGTGCGGCGACCGAACGGCACCCGCACCCGGGCGCCGCGAGGAGGGCGCTCCATATCCTTGGGCAGCCGGTAATCGAAACAGTCCGGAAGCGGGACGGGAAGGGCAACCTGTATGACTGAATCAGAGAGCACGGAAGATTCCGGAATCGGAGTAATAAACAGCGCTACAGCTTGCGCATTGGTGCCAAGCTGTTATGATTCGCCCTCACTTTTTCCCGGCGCAAGCCAGTGTGGTGCCTGACAGGCCTCGAACGCCTCGGATCGGGTAGCGACACCTCAAGGAGCTTTGCTATGAAACCAGACATTCATCCCGAATACCAGGATGTGACCGTGACCTGCAGCTGCGGGAACGTGATCCAGACCAGCTCCACTCGTGGCGAGGACTTCAGTGTGGACGTGTGCTCCGCCTGTCATCCTTTCTACACTGGCAAGCAGAAGCAGGCCGACCGTGGCGGCCAGATCGACAAGTTCAAGCAGCGTTTTGGTGCCATGCGCTCCGGCAAGAACAAATAGTCGATTCATTACCCGGCTGCGTTCTGCTTGCGAAAAAGCACCCGGAAGGGTGCTTTTTGCGTTTTGGAATTGCCGATGCTCCTTGCATCGGATGTTGAAGGCGTACTGCCCCGTTCGGGGAAACGGAGACCACCATGTCCGAGGAATTGAAAAAGGCAGCCCTGGAATATCATGCCAAACCGCGTCCGGGGAAAATCAGCGTTGAGGTGACCAAGCCGGCGAAAACCAGCCGTGATCTCAGCCTGGCGTACAGCCCCGGCGTGGCGGAGCCGGTGCGCGAGATCGCGCGCGAGCCGGAGCTGGCCTACCGTTTCACTTCCAAAGGCAACCTGGTGGCGGTAATCAGCGACGGCACCGCCATTCTCGGCCTGGGCAACCTGGGCAGCCTGGCGTCCAAGCCGGTGATGGAAGGCAAGGGCATTCTGTTCAAGCTGTTCGCCGGTATCGACGTGTTCGATATCGAAGTGGATGCGGAGAGCCCGCAGGCTTTCATCGATACCGTGGTGCGCATTCACCAGACTTTCGGCGGCATCAATCTGGAAGACATTCGCGCGCCGGAATGCTTCGAAATCGAGCGCGTGCTGAAAGAACAGTGCGACGTGCCGGTATTCCACGACGACCAGCACGGCACCGCCATCGTGGTGGTCGCGGGGTTGATCAATGCGCTGGAGATCCAGCGCAAGAAGATCGAGGACATCCACGTGGTGTGTGTCGGCGCCGGCGCCGCCGGTGTCGCTTCCGTACGTCTGATGATCGAACTGGGTGTGCGCAAGGAAAACATTCTGGTGCTGGATCGCAAGGGCGTGATTCACAGCCGCCGTGACGATCTCAACCAGTACAAGGCGGCCCTGGCCAGCGACACCGACAAGCGCACGCTGGACGATGCCATCGACGGCGCGGATGTGTTCATCGGGGTTTCCGGCCCGGACATGCTGACTCAGGACATGGTGCGCAAGATGGCCGATCGGCCGATCATCTTCGCGCTGGCCAACCCGGACCCGGAGATTCGCCCGGAGGACGCCAAGGCGGCGCGCGCCGATGCGATCATCGCCACCGGCCGCTCCGACTATCCGAACCAGGTCAACAACGTGCTGTGCTTCCCCTACATGTTCCGGGGCGCGCTGGACGTGCGCGCCACTTCCGTCAGTGAAGAGATGAAAGTGGCGGCGGTGCACGCCATCGCCGAGCTGGTGCGCGAGGTGCCGCCGAAGGAAGTGCTGGATGCCTATGGCCGCAGTGAACTGGCCTTCGGCCGGGATTACATCATCCCGAAACCCAACGATCCGCGCCTGCTGGGCCGGGTCTCCGCCGCGGTGGC
>CAYMKZ010000104.1:0-9620 GCA_964391345.1 uncultured Alcanivorax sp. | reverse complement strand
AGATCGATATCGGTCTGATCAAGGAGGCGCTGAAGGATTTGATCGCCCTGCAAGCCAGACAGATCAGCATCGACAATATTCAGCGTACGGTGGCAGAGTACTACAAGATCAAGGTTTCCGATTTGCTTTCGCCCCGGCGCACCCGTTCGGTGGCCAGGCCCAGACAGGTATCCATGGCATTGTCCAAAGAGCTGACGAGCCATAGCTTGCCGGAGATTGGTGAAAATTTCGGCGGCCGTGATCATACTACGGTGCTGCACGCCTGCCGCAAGGTGGCCCAGTTGCGTGAAACCAACCCGGGAATAGAAGAAGACTATCAAAATCTGCTACGGACATTGACGTCCTGATTAGCGACAACGGGAAATACTGACAACGGGAAAGGAACATGAAATTCTCCATCAACCGAGAACAGATGCTCAAGCCGCTGCAGCAGGTCGCCGCCGTGGTCGAGAAGCGTCAGACCTTGCCGGTGCTGTCCAATGTCCTTGTGGAGGTGACGGACGGCCAACTGGCGCTGACGGGGACGGATCTGGAGCTGGAGCTGGTGGCCCGGCTGCCGCTGGAAGGGGAGCATCAGGGCGGAGAAACCACGGTTCCGGCCCGCAAGCTGGTGGATATCGTCAAGAGCCTGCCCGCCGAGGCGGATATCCGTTTCGAGGTGGATGGCGAGAGAGTGCTGGTTCGCTCCGGGCGTAGCCGGTTCACGCTGTCGACGCTGCCGGCTTCGGAGTTTCCCAGTCAGGAAGAAGACAAAACCAGTCCGGCGCTGGAAGTCGAGCCGGACAAGCTGCGGCAGTTGATCGATCGCACCGCTTTCTCCATGGCTCAACAGGATGTGCGTTACTACCTGAACGGCATGCTGTTTGAACTGAAGGAAAACACACTGCGTACAGTGGCCACGGATGGACACCGCCTGGCGCTGTGCAACGCGGATTTCGCGGATCAGGAGCAGCAGGCATCGGTGATTCTGCCCCGCAAGGGCGTCATGGAGCTGTCGCGCATTCTCGCCGACGCTGGCGAGAGCGCCCAATTGACCATGGGCCGGAATCACGTCCGTATCGTGGTAGGCAGCATCACGTTCACTTCCAAGCTGGTGGACGGCAAGTTCCCCGAATACGAGCGCGTGGTGCCGAAGGATACGTCCAGGATAGTCACGGCGGATCGGGATGCACTGCGTCAGGCACTGGCCAGGGTGGCGATTCTATCCAACGAGAAGTATCGGGGGGTTCGTGTACAACTGTCCTCAGGCAGCCTTCGCATCGTGGCAAACAACCCGGAGCAAGAGGAAGCGGAAGAGGAAGTATCCGTGGAGTTTGAAGGGAGCCCGCTGGAAATCGGCTTTAACGTCGGCTACTTGCTGGACGTTCTCGGCACACTCAATGGAACCCAGGCCCGCCTGGAATTGGGAGATGGGAACAGCAGCGCCCTGATTTCCGACCCGGAAGACCAGGCGGCACTTTATGTGGTCATGCCCATGCGCCTTTGATGATGGCTGCCGGCCTTGCTGGATTTTGTCTGGCAAGGCCGGTTTGCGGCCACTCTCCTCCCCTCCTTTCTTTCTGCCCTCATGCTGACCCGCCTTCAGCTCTCTGATTTCCGTAACTATAGCCAGGCTGATCTGGAATTTTCGCCTGGCCTCAACTTCGTTGTGGGTGCCAACGGCAGTGGCAAGACCAGTCTGCTTGAAGGAATCTATTTCATCGGTAGCGGTGGGCGTTCCTTTCGCGGTGGGAGGCTATCCAGACTGGTCCGGGATGGCACTGAAGCCGCTACCCTATATGCCGAGGTGGAAAGGCAGGGCGTTGTGCACCGGATCGGTGTTCGCAGGGCCCCTTCGGGTATCGACACCCTGAGACTGGATGGCGCTACTCCCGCGGCACTGAGTGATGTGGCCGCCCTGCTTCCGGTTCTGGCCTTGCATCCTCAATCCGTGGATTTGTTGTTTGGCCCGGCGGCCTTGCGGCGCCGATTCCTGGATTGGGGAATGTTCCACGTGGAACATTCCTTCCTGGGGGAATGGAAAGAGGCCAATCAGGCACTCAGGCACCGTAATGCCTTGCTGAGGTCCGGAAAGAGCAGCCCGCGCGAGTTGAGATACTGGGACCAGATATTGGCGGGCAGTTCTGATAGAATTGATCAATTGCGGCGCGCCTATCTGAAGCGTTTCAGTACTCAATGGCGGGATACTCTTCGGCAGCTTGCTCCTGACCTGAGTGGTGCCCTGTCACTTCAGAATGGCTTGCGACGTGGCGAGTCCTTTCTGGACGCTCTGGAGAGGACCCGTGAAGAGGATTTGCGGCGAGGCTTCTCCCATTCCGGCTTTCATCGTTCCGATCTGAAGATCACGGTTGAAGGGG
Organism: uncultured Alcanivorax sp.; assembly: GCA_964391345.1. Lineage (GTDB taxonomy): Bacteria > Pseudomonadota > Gammaproteobacteria > Pseudomonadales > Alcanivoracaceae > Alloalcanivorax. The sequence goes on along the minus strand of CAYMKZ010000104.1, from coordinate 7,263 downwards.
TGCTGGCCAGAGATCGGGTGTCCAGAGGGCAGGCAAAGATCCTTTCCTACGCCTTGGTGTTGGCCCAATTGCCTTTGATCAAGGAGGCGGGAAAGGTCTGTACCTTGCTGGTGGATGATCTCGGTTCCGAGCTGGACGAGCATCACCGTCAGACAATGATGAGTTATCTCGCTGCCGGCACTCACCAGACAATCATCACGGCGGTGGACGGGGCGCAACCCGGTTTTGCGCCACTGAAAGACAGTGGCGGGGTTATCAGAATGTTCCACGTGGAACATGGGCGTATTCAGCAGGTTTCGGACGATCCATAAGGGAAGAAAATGGCGGAAAAGAGCTACGATTCATCCAGTATCAAGGTATTGAAGGGTCTGGACGCCGTTCGTAAACGTCCGGGCATGTACATCGGCGATACCGACGATGGCACCGGTCTGCACCACATGGTCTTCGAGGTCGTGGATAATTCCATTGACGAGGCTCTGGCAGGTTATTGCACGGAGATTCGTGTGGTGATCCATCCTGACGAGTCCGTCTCAGTTTCCGATAATGGCCGCGGCATCCCGGTGGATATTCACCCCGAAGAAGGTGTAAGCGCTGCCCAGGTGATCATGACCGTGCTGCACGCTGGCGGGAAATTCGACGACAACTCCTACAAGGTGTCAGGCGGCCTGCACGGCGTGGGGGTGTCCGTGGTCAACGCCCTTTCCGAGTACCTGAAACTGACCATCCGTCGCCGTGGGCACGTGTATGAGCAGGATTATCATCATGGTGTGCCCGACAAGCCCTTGGGCATCGTCGGAGACACGGAAGACACCGGAACCATGGTGCATTTCCGCCCTTCTTCCGAGACCTTCACCAACATCGAGTTCCATTACGATGTGCTGGTCAAGCGGTTGCGCGAACTGAGTTTCCTGAATTCCGGTGTCCGTATCCATTTGGCGGATGAGCGAACCGGCGCGGAAGACATTTTTGAATACGAAGGGGGCTTGAGTGCCTTCGTAACCTATCTGAACCAGAACAAGACCGCGCTCAACGAGGTGTTCCATTTCCAGATCGACCGGGAAGACGGTATCGCCGTGGAAGTGGCCATGCAGTGGAACAACACGTACCAGGAAAACATCTACTGTTTCACCAACAACATCCCCCAGCGCGATGGCGGGACGCACCTGGCGGGCTTCCGTGCCGCCCTGACCCGCACGCTGAACACTTATATGGACAAGGAAGGCTTCCTCAAGAAGGAGAAAGCCAGCCCCACGGGCGACGATGCCCGGGAAGGTCTCACCGCAGTTATTTCGGTCAAAGTACCTGACCCAAAATTTTCCAGCCAGACCAAGGACAAACTGGTTTCTTCAGAGGTGAAGACGGCGGTGGAGCAGACCATGGCCGAGAAGCTGCAGGAGTACCTTCTGGAGCACCCCACCGAGTCCAAAACCATCGTTCAAAAGATCATCGATGCGGCCCGCGCCCGTGACGCAGCCCGCAAGGCACGGGAAATGACGCGCCGCAAGGGGGCCCTGGATATAGCCGGGTTGCCGGGCAAACTGGCGGATTGCCAGGAGAAGGACCCCGCCTTCTCGGAGCTGTATATCGTGGAGGGTGATTCCGCCGGCGGCTCCGCAAAACAGGGGCGCGACCGGAAATATCAGGCCATATTGCCGCTGAAAGGCAAGATTCTCAATGTGGAGAAAGCCCGCTTCGACAAAATGCTTTCTTCCCAGGAGGTGGCGACGCTGATTACCGCGCTGGGCTGCGGTATCGGCCGCGATGAGTACGATGTGGAGAAATTGCGTTATCACCGCATCATTATCATGACCGATGCCGACGTGGACGGTTCGCATATTCGTACCCTGCTGCTGACGTTCTTTTTCCGGCAAATGCCGGAACTGGTCGAGCGCGGTTACATCTATATCGCCCAGCCGCCGCTTTACAAGGTCAAGAAAGGCAAGCAGGAAACCTACATCAAGGACGAGAAGGCGCTGGAGGATTACATCACCACCCTGGCACTGGACAAGGCGGCGCTGTTCCCCGGTGATGACGCGCCGCCGATCAGTGGTGAGCCGCTGGCCAAGCTGATCGATGAGTATCGCGGCGTCATGGCGGTCGTTGAACGTCAATCCCGTGTGTTCCCGCCGCTGGTGCTCGAACAGATGATTTACATGCCGTCCCTTGATCCAGCGAGAGTGGCGGACGGGGCTTTCATGGCCAACTGGTGTGAAGGGTTGAACGCCCGTGTCAGCCGTTTGGCGGATGGCACCCAGCACTACCGGATAACCGCTGAAAAGGATGCGGAACGGGATCTGTTTTTACCACGTGTGCAAGTACTCGCTCACGGTATACCCCGCGAATACAGGGTCACTCTGGAGTTTCTCAACTCCAAGGACTATCAGCGCCTGTGCCGGCTGGGAGAAACCCTCGAAGGTCTGCTGGCGAAGGATGCCTGGGTACAGCGCGGCGAAAGCCGGTGCCCCATACGCCATTTCGCCGAAGCACTTGAGTGGCTGATGCAGCAGGCGCGCCGCGGTACCAGCATACAACGCTACAAGGGGCTGGGAGAGATGAATGCCGACCAGCTCTGGGAAACCACCATGGATCCGGAATCCCGCCGCATGTTGCAGGTCACCGTCGAGGACGCCATTGCCGCCGACCAGATCTTCACCACGCTGATGGGGGACGACGTGGATCCGCGCCGTCAATTCATCGAATCAAATGCGCTGTACGTATCCAACCTGGATGTATGACGTGATAGTGCGGATTGAGGCGGGTTGATACGAAGCGAGGCCGCCCCTTTGCGGGCGGCCTTGTCGGAGGCGGAGCTTAGAATTCCCGGACTTCAAAGTCGTCCAGCCGGGCGCCTCTTTCCAGTGCATCACGAAGCCAGATGGGGCGCTTGCCGCGCCCGGTCCAGGTCTCGGAGCTGTTGGCGGGGTTGCGGTATTTGATTCTGGCCGGTTTGCGCAGGGCTGTTTTCCTTTGCCCGGCGGCTTTCCCACGAGTGACTTTCTTCTTCTGGCGATTGGCCTGTTCCTGCAGGAGATCGTCAACGGAGACACCCAGATCACGGGCAATTTTCCCAATCTGCGCCTGGGCGGCTTTTACAGCTTCCATCCGCTTCTTGTTCAGCTTTCTCTCTGCTTGCCTGATCAGCTTTTCAAGTTCGCCAACGGAAAGATCGTCAAGATTGAAGCTCATTGTGGTATCCCTTTTTGATGTTAGGCATGTAGCACGGCGGCTCGTGACAAACTGTAGTTATTATTCCGTTAAAATGCAATTAATGTCCATTGGGATAACAGCCGGCCAGCATCGGCCCTCCGGCCAATCGGGTTCGGAGCTGCAGGAATAGGCTATTGGGGCAGGGTTTCCGTATTTAATACTCCCGGATAATTATTCACGATCCACTTTCGCGCCTGGGCGGTGACGGCTTTCGCCGGCTGGCCGTGAGTATCAAAGGGAGAGCTGATGCGGATAATGATTTCACCGGGATAACGCAGCCATGAACGTGCCGGCCAGCAATCGCCGCTGTTGTGGGAAATGGCAATAAGTGGAATGCCTTTGCCGTCGGCGCCCTGATTACGACAGGCCAGCAACGCGCCGCCATGATTGAAATGACCGATTCTTCCCGGCGCCTGGCGCGAGCCTTCCGGATAAATGACCACGGCAATTCCCCGGGAAAGGCGCTCGCCGCCCTGCTGCAAAACGGCTTTCAATGCAGCGCGCCCTTTGCTGCGATCAATACGGATGGGGTTGAGCAAGGCTACCGTCCAGCCGAAAAACGGCAACCACAGCAATTCCCGCTTCAATACCGTGGCCTGGGGCGAGATCAGCAGTTGCAGATAAAAGGTTTCCCAGCTGCTTTGATGGTTGGCGAGAATCACCGCCGCGCCCGCCGGCAGGTTCTCCCGGCCCTCCACGCGGACATGCACGCCGTTGACCACCCGTAACAGCCACATGGTGGCGGTGGTCCACAGGTTGATGAAGCGGTAGCGCCGTTCAAACGACAGCAGCGGGCCGATGGAAACACACAGCAGGCTGTGCAGAATACCCATCAGGTTATACAGCAGAAAAAACACCAGACTGCGTATCCTGATGCCAAGAGAGGCGGGCCTGGGGGTTCTGTCCTGGGTCATGGAGTGGTCCCAAGAAGCCGGTCGACGAAAGCCGCCAGCGATGGATGGACCTCGACGACACCCAATGGTGACGGCAGGCCCTTGTCGAATGTGGCCTGCCCCTTTCCCGTCAACACCAGCACCGGTTTGCAGCCCCGCTGCGCGCCGGCCTGCAGATCCCGCAGGCTGTCGCCCACCAGGGGGGCGCCGCTGACGTCCCCGTGATCGCGGATGATCTGGTCGATCAGGCCGGGAAGAGGCTTGCGGCAGTCGCAGCCATCATCCGGCCCGTGCGGGCAAACGTAAATACCGTCCAGATGGGCACCCTGGGTGGCAAGATGACGGCGCATTCTTTCATGGATGGCGGCCAGCGTTTCGGCGTCGAAATAGCCCCGGGCAAGGCCCGACTGGTTGGTGGCCACCACGACCTTGTAACCGGCGTCATTGAGCCGGGCCACGGCGTTGGCGCTGCCGGGCAGCGGAATCCATTCCTCCGGTGTCTTGATATAGGCGTCGGAATCCTCGTTGAGCACCCCGTCGCGATCGAGAATCACCAGGCCCGGCTTCATCAGGGCTCCTGCAGCAGGCTGATGTCGGCCACGTTGAGGAACAGGTCACGCAGGAAGCTGAGCAGCGCCAGCCGGTTCTCGCGCACCGCCTGGTCCTCGGCCATTACCATCACCTGCTCGAAGAAGGCGTCCACCGCTTCGTGCAGATCCGCCAGCAGCTCCAGCACCGAGGCGTAATCGCCCTGCTCGAGCATCGGCTCGCTCTGCTCGTAGGCGTGCACCACCAGGTCGGTGAGCACCTGTTCGGCTTCTTCTTCCAGCAGGGCGCCGTCGATCTCCTCCGGCGGTGGTGATGCCAGCTTGGCGAGAATATTGGAAACCCGCTTGTTGGCGGCAGCCAGTGCCGCAGCTTCCGGACGGTGCTGGAAGGCGGCGACGGCCTTCACCCGGCGGTCGAAATCCAGCGGACGCCGGCAGGCATCGTCGATGGCCAGCACGGAAAGAATCACCGGAGTGGCGATACCCTGGTCCTGATACATGGCCCGGTAGCGGCCCTTGACGAATTCGTAGGCGTCCTGGACATACTCGGGCTGGATGCGGTCGCCGAAGGCGCCGGCGGCATCCTGTAGCAGTTGATGGATATCCAGATCCAGCCCGTTGTCGATGACGATGCGCAGAATACCGAGAGTGGCGCGACGCAGCGCGTAGGGATCCCTGGTGCCGCTGGGCTTTTGTCCAATGCCGAAAATGCCCACCAGCGTGTCGATCTTGTCGGCCAGCGATACCGCCATGCCGGTGCGAGTCTCCGGCAGGGCATCGCCGGCGAAACGTGGCAGATATTGCTCGCGAAGGGCCTGGGCCAGCTCTTCCGGCTGCCCTTCGTGGCGCGCCAGGTAATAGCCCATGATTCCCTGCATGGTGTCGAACTCGCCGACCATTTCGCTGTTCAGGTCGGCTTTGCTCAGCTCGCCGGCCAGCTTGGCGCATGAGACGTCGCCGCCGATACGTCCGGCGATGATGGCCGCCAACCGGCCAACGCGCTGGCACTTGTCGGCGACGCTGCCGAGCTGCTGCTGGAACACCACCTTCGCCAGCCCCTCGCCGTGCTGAGCCAGGGTCTTTTTGCTGTCGTTGTCGTAAAAGAACGCCGCATCGGCCAGGCGCGGGCGGATGACCTTCTCGTTGCCGGCCACCACCTGCCGCGGATCGCGTGACTGAATGTTGCTGACGGTGATGAAGCGCGGCATCAGTTTGCCGTTGTCATCCAGCACCGAAAAGTACTTCTGATGCTCCTCCATGGCGCTGATCAGCGCCTCCTGCGGTACGCGCAGGAAATCCTCGTCGAAGCTGCCGGTCAGCGCCACCGGCCATTCCACCAGCCCGGTCACCTCGTCGAGCAGGGCCGGACTGATGCTGGCATGGCCGCCCGCCTGCACCCCGGCAGCCTCGGCCTGCTCGCGGATCATCTCCCGGCGGCGGTCGAAATCCGCAATGACATGGCCTTCCTGCTCCAGACGCCGGGCGTATTCGCCGGCGCTGGCCAACTCGATGGCGTCCGGCGCATGAAAGCGGTGTCCGTAACTGCGGCGCCCGGCTTGCAGCTCGAGCAGCTCGAGAGGGACGACCTCCTCGCCGAACAGGGCCACCAGCCAGTGGGCCGGGCGCACGAACTGCACCTTGCGCGCGCCCCAGCGCATGCGCTTGGGAATCGGCAGTTTCTGGATTGCCTGGGCAAAAAAGCCAGGCACCAGTTCGGTGGTGGCTTTGCCCTGCTCGGTGATGCGTGCCACCAGCCGCTGGCCTTTGCCGCTGTCGGTCTGTTCAAGCTGATCGACGCTCAGTCCCAGCGAAGCGGCGAACCCCTCGGCGGCTCTGGTGGCCTTGCCGTTCTCGTCGAAGGCGGCCTGCAGCGCCGGTCCCAGGCGTTCCACTTGGCGATCCGCCTGCTGCTCATCCAGCCCCCGTACCAGCAGGGCCAGACGGCGCGGTGTGGCGAAACGCTGTACCTCACCGTGGGCCAGCTCCGCTTCGTCCAGTTGCCGCACGAATTCGTCGCTGAGCGCGGCGCTCAGTGTTGCCAGCGCCTTGGGCGGCAGCTCTTCGGTGCCCAGTTCAATGAGTAAATCCCGGGACATTATTTGTTCCCCTTCTTGCTGGCCTGCTTGTCGTCCTGCTTGCGCAGTTCCGCCTCCACTTCATCGCGGATGGCCGGGTCCGCCATCGGGAAGCCCAGCTTGCGGCGCGCATCGAAATAGGCCTGAGCCACCGCCCGTGCCAGGGTGCGCACCCGCAGAATGAAGCGCTGGCGTTCGGTGACGGAGATCGCCTTGCGGGCGTCCAGCAGGTTGAAGGTGTGCGAAGCCTTGAGCACGTACTCGTAGGCAGGCAGAGGCAGGCCCGCGGCGATCAGGCGGGTGGATTCGGCCTCAAACAGATCGAACTGCCCGAACAGCGCCTCGACGTTGGCGTATTCGAAATTGAAAGTGGACATTTCCACTTCGTTTTGCAGGAACACGTCGCCGTAGGTGACCTTGCCGAACGGACCGTCGGACCACACCAGGTCGTAAACGGAATCGACCCCCTGGATGTACATGGCGAGCCGTTCAAGGCCGTAGGTGATTTCTCCCGTGACAGGAAAACACTCTAAACCACCA
>CAYMKZ010000103.1:0-9966 GCA_964391345.1 uncultured Alcanivorax sp. | reverse complement strand
TCCACCGGGTTTTACCAATCGCCGATGGTGGATGCGCTTCGCTTATCCACCCTACGTCGTGCATCCGCGCATCGTGCATCCGTGCGGCGAGGGGTGGGGGATCAGCGTTGTGCCAGGTAGGTGCGTGAACGCTGGCCGGGTTTGGAGAGCACCCACTGCCAGAGCTGGATGTTGCGGGCGCGGAAGGCGCCGGAGCACAGATTCAGGTAGTAGCGCCACATGCGGTGGAAGCGGTCGTCGTAACGCTCTTTCAGCTCCGGCCAGTGGGCCTGGAAGTTGCTGTCCCAGGCTTTCAGGGTACGGGCGTAGTCCGGGCCGAAGTTGTGCAGGTCTTCCACCACGAAACGCTTTTCGGCGGCGCGGGCGATCTGCTTGATCGACGGCAACTCGCCGTTGGGGAAGATGTACTTGTTGATCCAGGGGTCATGGCTGCTGGAGCTTTCATTTTCGCCGATGCAGTGCAGCAGCATCAGGCCGCGATCCTTGAGCAGATTGGCGGCGGTGTTCATGAAGGTGCGGTAGTTGCGCCGCCCGACGTGCTCGAACATGCCCACCGAGGCGATGCGGTCGTAGCGCCCGGTCACCGCGCGGTAATCCTGCAACAGTACCTCCACGGGCAGATCCTTGCAGCGTTCCCGGGCCAGTTGTGCCTGCTCCACGGAAACCGTTACGCCATGGGCGCGCACGCCGTAATGCTTGGCCGCGTGTTCCAGCAGGCTGCCCCAGCCGCAGCCGATGTCGAGCAGCGTCATGCCCGGCTCCAGTTCCAGCTTGCGGCAGATCAGATCCAGCTTGGCGTCCTGCGCCTGGTCCAGCGTTTCGGCGTCCTTCCAGTAGGCGCAGCTGTAGGCCATGGTGCGGCCCAGCATCAGCTCGAAAAGGTGGTTGTCCAGGTCGTAATGCTGCTCCGCCACCTGCCGTGAACGGCGGATGCTTTGCCGGTTGCGCAGCATGTGGGCGGCCAGTTGCAGGGTCAGCATGAGGCGATTGGTGGCCAGGTCGTCGGCGCCGGAATGCAGAATCCGATAGCAGAATTCGTCCAGATCGTCACAGTCCCACCAGCCGTCCATGTAGGACTCCCCCAGGCCGAGGGAGCGCTGGGCGGCGACGCGGGAAAGCGTCTCCGGGTTGTGAATCTGGATGTCCCAGGGGCGGCGGCCATTGATCTGGATGTCCGCGTTGGCCAGCACTTCGCTAATCAGGGCATCAATGGATCGGGAGCCTGTGGATGGCACCTCTTCCCGACTGTGTGAACCGAGCATACAGCGTCTCCTGAGCGGGCGGTTGAGAACGTCCGGGTGTGCCCGTCGGGTCGTGCGCGACCAGACACACCAGACAGCCTTCGATGCGCGGCTCGGATGCAGAGGCCGACGCCGTGAAGGCGTCCCTGACCATCGGGATCGACGATAGGTCAACCTTCATTGTTCGGCGGAAAATGGCGGCGGGCAAGCCCGTGCTGTGACGGAATCGGCAAAAAACGCAAGTGAGTTGCTGTTTTTTATCAATGAATTCAACCACTTGCCCGCCTGCAAGCTGTAAGAATCGGTTACAACTATCGATTCGATAGCCATGATTTACTTATCCCAGCCCGCCAGTACCAGCTTGCCGATGGTGTTGCCGGATTCGACGCGGCGATGCGCTTCTCTGAGGTTGGCGGCGTTGATCGCGCCCAGCCCCTCGCTGAGGGTGGTTTCCAGCAGGCCGCTGTCCACCAGCCGGGCCGCCCGGGTGAGAATGTCGCCCTGACGTTCCATGTCGCGCCCGGACAAGGAGTGGGTGAACATGGATTCCCAGGCGAAGCGCACGCTTTTCGGTTTCAGCAGGTTCAGGTCCAGCGGGCCCAGCGCATCGACGATGGCGACGATACCGCCGAAGGGGGCGACCAGTTCGCTGGCGTCCTGCCAGTAGGGGTCGGGAGCTTGTGCCAGGAAGATCGCATCGACCTGTTTGATGCCCAGCGCGCGCACCGGCTCCACCAGCCCTTCGCGGTAATCCACGGTGTATGCCGCGCCCATGGCGCTGCACCACTGTGCGGACTCCGTGCGGCCGGCAGTGGCGATGACCATCATGCCCAGGTGGCGGGCAGCGATCTGCGTGGCCATGGAACCGACACCGCCGGCGCCGCCGATCACCAGCAGCGTTTTGCCTTTGGCGTTGTTCGGCGTCAGGCCGAGCTGATCTTCAAGGCCTTCCCAGGCGGTCAGCGTGGTCAACGGCATTGCCGCCGCCTCCTGCATGCCGAGGCTGTCCGGTTTGTGGGCGGCGATGCGCTCATCGACACAGTGGAATTGCGCGTTGCTGCCCTGGCGGTTGATGGTGCCGGCGTACCAGACCCGGTCACCCGGTTTGAAATCGCGCACCTCGGCGCCCACCGCCTCCACTCGTCCGGCGGCATCGTAGCCTGCCACCTTGTATTGCTCCCCCGACAGGGGGCGCTGTCGTACCTTGGTATCGATGGGGTTCACGGATACCGCCTCCACCGCCACCAGCAAATCGCGCGGGCCGGGCTCCGGGCGCGCCAGTTGGATGTCTTCCAGCGCGTGCGGGTCCGTGATGTCTCGTGGCGTGTTGAAACCGACTGCTTTCATGGGATCTCCGGATGTCAGTGCAGGGTGACACAATGAACGGTGATGGGCTGCTATAGTCTGTCCTTGGCCGGCGCCTGCGGCAGCCGACGGCAGGGCGCAGCGACTTCGACAACAAAAAGGATACCACCATGAATTTCGAAGAATACCGACAACACGACGCTTTGGGGTTGGCGGCGCGGGTCGCCGCGGGTGAGGTAAGCGCCGCCGAGTTGCTGGAGCTGGCGATCGAGCGTGCCGAGGCCGTCAACCCGGCCGTCAACGGCTTGATCATTCCGCTCTACGAGCAGGCCAGGGAACGCGCCGCCGGTGCGTTGAGCGGCCCGTTCGCCGGAGTGCCCATGCTGGTCAAGGATCTGTTTCAGGAAATCGGCGGCGCGCCGGCCTATTTCGGCAACAAGGCGTTGAAGAAGGCCGATTTCCGGGCCCCGGAGGATTCCGAGCTGGTGCGCCGCTGGAAGGCCGCCGGGCTGGTGCCGTTCGGCCGCACCAACACGCCGGAGTTCGGTTCCAAGGGCGTCACCGAGCCGGAAGCCTATGGCCCGACGCGCAATCCCTGGAACCTGCAACACACGCCGGGAGGTTCGTCCGGTGGCTCGGCGGCGCTGATCGCCGCCGGCGTGGTGCCCATGGCCGGCGGCAACGACGGGGGCGGCAGCATCCGCATTCCGGCTGCCTGCTGCGGCCTGTTCGGCCTCAAGCCGGGGCGCGGCCGCACGCCCTGGGGGCCGGAGTTCGTCGAAGCGCTGCATGGTATTTCCGTCAACCATGTGCTGAGCCGCTCGGTGCGCGATTCCGCCGCCGCGCTGGATGCCACCCACGGGGATGAACACGGTGCCCTGTTTCATATCGCGCCGCCGCAACGGAGCTACCTGAGCGAGCTGGAGCGCGACCCGGCGCCGCTGAAGATCGGCTTTTCCACGCGCTCGCCGATCGGCACGCCGGTATCACCGGAGGCGGTAAAGGCGGTGGAGGGCGCCGCCCGCTTGCTGGAAAGCCTGGGCCACCAGGTGGAAGAAACGGCGCCGGACATCGACATGCTGGCAATGAGCATGGACTGGCTGGGCATCTGGTTCGCCAAGTGCGCTTCGGAGGTGGAGCGCGTCAAGGAGCTGACCGGTTGCGGCGACGAAGGCTTCGAGCTGGATACGCTGGCGCTGGCGGCGTTCGGTCACGCCACGCGCGCCGATGCCTACCTGAATTTCTACCAGCGCAGCCAGCTCTATTCGCGGCAACTGGCGGATTTTCACGGGCGCTACGATTTCTGGATGACGCCGACGCTGGCCATGGAGCCGGCCGCCATCGGCGCCGCGGATACGCCGCCGTGGCAGCAGCGCATCCTCAAGGTGGTGCTCAAGTTGCGCGCCGAAACGCTGATCATGAAGTCCGGCATGATTGAGCAGATGGCCAAGGAGAACATGAAATACGTGCCGTTCACCCAGCTCGCCAACTTCACCGGCGTACCGGCCATGTCGGTGCCGCTGCACTGGTGCGCCAGCGGCTTGCCTTTGGGCGTACAGTTCGTCGGCACCCATGGTGACGAAGGCAAGCTGCTGTGCCTGGCCGGGCAACTGGAGAAGGCGCAGCCGTGGTTCGAGCGAACGCCCTCTCTGTCTCTGGATCAGTAATACGTATGAGCGATGATGATCGGTATCTGAAAATCCGCGCCCGTGTCATGCGCGACGGTGAAATCGCGCTGGGGCCCGGCAAGGTGGATCTGCTTGAGCACATCGACCGTTGCGGCTCGATTTCCGCGGCGGCGCGGGCCATGGGCATGAGCTACCGCCGCGCCTGGCTGCTGGTCGATGCCATGAACCGCAATTTCCGCGCGCCGCTGGTGGCATCCTCCCCCGGCGGAAGCGGTGGCGGCGGCGCCCAGGTCACGGATGCGGGCCGGACGCTGATTGCTCATTACCGGGCTTTGCAGGCCGCTCTGCGCAAGGCGTCGGAGCGCCATGCCGGTCCGTTGCTGGAGGCGCTGAAGGATTAGCCCGCAAGCGCCCCTGGCGGATCCACCATACCGCCTCGGTGAGATAGGCGACCTCCTCCTCGGCGTGGCTGACATACAGCAGCGGCACCCCGGTGTCGTCACGAATGCGCCGCAGAAACGGCAGGATTTGCTGTTTGCGCTGCGGGTCGAGCGACGCCAGCGGTTCGTCGAGCAGCAGCAATTGCGGCGAGAACAGCAGGGCCCGGCCCAGTGCCACTCGTTGTTTTTCACCGCCGGAAAGCAGATTGGGGCGGCGCGCCAGCAGGTGGCCGATTTCCAGCAACTCGACGATATCGTCGAAATGGAAACGGCGCTCCTCCGCTTTGCGGTGGCGGCGACCGTACAGCAGGTTGCTCTTCACACTCAGGTGCGGGAACAACTGGGCGTCCTGAAACACCAGACCAATGCCGCGCCGTTCCGGTGGCAGGAAAAACCGCTTGCCGGTGTCCACCAGGGTGCGGCCTTGAAAGCGGATCACGCCGCGATCCGGCTTTTTCAGGCCCGCGATCAGCGACAGCAGAGTGCTTTTCCCCGACCCGGAAGGGCCGCACAGGCCGGTCACCCGGTGTGTCATGCGCGCCGAGACATCGAGCGCGAAGCGGCCGCGGCCCCAACTCAGATCCAGCTCAAGCATGATCCTGATATCCCAGGCCGGTTTGCAGTTTCCGGGAAAGAAACTGGCTCAGAAACAGCGCTATCGTGGAAGCGGCGATGGAAATGACGATCAGATGCATGGCCATGGCCTCGCCGCCGGGCTGCTGGATGGCGGAATAGATGGCCAGCGGCAAGGTGCGGGTCTCGCCGGCCACGTTGCCGACGAAGGTGATGGTGGCGCCGAACTCCCCCAGGCTGCGGCTGAAGGCCAGCACCGCGCCGGCCAGAATGCCCGGCGACGCCAGCGGCAGCGTGATGGTCAGAAAGACTTTCAGGGGGCCCGCTCCCAGGGTGCGGGCGGCCTGTTCCAGGCGCGGGTCGATCAGCTGAAACGACAACCGCACCGGCTGGATCAGCAGCGGGAAGCCGACCACCAGCGAGGCCAGCACCGCGCCGCTCCAGTGAAAAGCCAGAGAAACGCCGAAGTAGTGATACAGCGGTGCGCCGAGCCAGCCGTAGCGGCCGAAGAGCAGCAGCAGGATATAACCGGGTACCACCGGCGGCAGAACCATGGGCAGCGGCAACAGGGCTTCCACCAGCTTCTTGCCCGCAAACGACTTGCGCGCCAGCAGCCAGCCCAGCGTTACCGCGATCGGCAGGCCGATCAGAGTGCACCAGACCGCGACTCGGGCGGAGAGGGCCAGAGCCTGCCATTCCGGCGGGCTGATCCAGCCGTCCATCAATGTTTGAGCACCGTGAATCCATAGTGTCTGAACACCGCCTGCCCTTCGGGTGAGCGCAGGAAGGTGAAGAAACCCCGGGCCGTGTCGGAGGCGCCGGGCAGCAAAGTGAAGGGGTAGACGATGGGCGTGTGCGAGTCGTCGGGGAAGCGGCCGACGATGGCCACCCGTTTGTCGATGGCGGTGTCGGTTTCATAGACGATGCCCAGCGGGCATTCCCCGCGTGCCACGAAAGCCAGCGCGCTGCGCACGTCCTGCGTGGCCACCACGCGGCCCTTGAGTGCCGGCCACCAGCCCAGGTTGATCAGTGCCTGCTTGCCGTAGATGCCGGCGGGGACGCTGTCCGGCATGCCCATGCACAAATGACCTTTGAAATCCGGAACCCGGCCCTTTTTCATCGCCACCTTGAGCGGATGACTGGCCGGTGCGATCAGAACCAGACTGTTGCCGAGCAGATCCAGCGGCGCGTTTTTCTCCACCAGGCCCTTGTCCACCAGCCAGGTCATCCACTTCTCGTTGGCGGAAGCGTAGATATCGGCGGGAGCGCCGGCGGCGATCTGCCGGGCCAGGGTCGAGGAGGAGGCGAACGAGGACTGCACCTGCTCGCCGGTCTTGTGCTGGTAGGTGTCGATCAGATCGCCGATCGCGTTGGTCAGGCTGGCCGCCGCGTAAATGGTGGTCTGCGCGGCCTGAGCGGAGGCGCAGAGGGAAAGCGCCAGAAACAGCGCCAGAAACAGCGAGAGTACCCTGAGACGGAGTTTCATCATTTCTCCCTTGAGTGTGATGGTAAAAGATCGCTTGTCATAACGCTATATTTGATCAAATATAACGAACTGCAAGGCAAGCCGGCTACCGAAGGGCGAGGACGGTCTCCTGAGGCTGCAACGGACCACCGTTGTATACGTGCAAATATAATGCCAGTAACTCAGGAGACACATTGATGAAGATCAATACAGGTTGGCTTGTTGCCGTTTTTATCGTGCTGGGATCGAGCCAGGCGGTTCGCGCGGCGGAAAATCCGCCGCCGTCCACGGCACCGGATACGGGAGCGCACATCAGTTTTGATGACAGGGCGCTGGTGATTCGTTCCGGGGACAGCACATCCAGTTTCACGGTCAGCACGCTGCTGCAAATGGACGCCGCCTATTTCGACGACGACGGCACCTCATCAGGGGATGGCAGCGAAATGCGCCGGGCTTTTCTGACGCTCAGCGGCAAGCATGGTCCCTGGTCCTTCAAGTTGCAGGACAACCTGACCGGCAGCACCACGCTGATGGATGCCTGGGGCGCCTGGAGCGGTTCGCTGGCCGTCAAGGTGGGGAATTTCAAGGTGCCTTACAGCCTGGACAATCAGAACGCGGTGAAAGACCTGCCGTTCATGGAGCGCTCGCTGATGGCGGCGTTTCTGCCCATGCGCTCGCCGGGCATCATGGTCAGCAGTGGCGGAGCCCGTTACAGCTGGGCGGTGGGGGCTTTCGGTGAGCCTCTGAAGGATGCCAGCGGCAGCACGCCGTCGGCCGACGAAGAGGATCAGCGCGGTGGTGTCAGCGCCCGCTTTACCGTCGCGCCCCTGTTGCGTGACAACGCCGTGGTGCACCTGGGGATATCCCTGCACTATCGCAAACCCGGCCGGGCGCAGAGCGGTGCGGATACGCTGGCGCTTTATAGTGGCCCGGAAGCCCATCTGGCCGCCAGGTTGCTGGATACCGGCGCCATTGGTGGAGACGTGGACGACTACCAGCTTGCCGGCCTGGAGCTGGCCTCGTCCTGGGGCCCGCTGCTGGCGCAGGCGGAATACACTGAAGCCCGGGTGGCGCGCTCGCAAGCCGCCGATATCGACTTCAGCGGCGGCTACGTGCAACTGAGCTGGGTTTTCAACGGCGCCCAGCGTCAATACCGGCCCGGCAAAGGCGTGTTCGGCGGCGTTGGGGTTGATCGGGGCGTTGCCTGGGAGCTGGCCGCGCGCCTGTCGCGTCTGGATCTGGAAGATGCGGACGTGGATGGCGGCGAGGAACGCAATGCCACCTTGGCGTTGAATCTGTATCCGGCCGCGGCGGTGAAGCTCAGTCTGAACTACGTCAGAGTGTTGTCGCTTGACGGCGGCAAGGATGACGGAGACGAACCGTCGGCGGTGATGCTGCGCGCCCAGTTGGCGCTTTGAAGTCCGTGCGCCGTAGCCACGGCACCATGCCGATGCTCCCGGTTCCAGGGTTCCCCGGTGCGGGGCAGGTGCCGTGAAAGCAAGGCCGGCAGTGGACGCTGGCGGTGGCGATCCGGGCAGGTCGCCACTTTGCCGTTGGCAACATCGTGCGCGCCTGACCGTAAAGCTCGTCCGTATGCTGGCGCCGTGGCCGGCTACGAGGTCAGGCCTTTTTCAATGCGCCGATCCGGTACCAGCCAGAGTACCGCGACGGCGATGTACAGCGCATCGGCGATGGCGGTATGCAGAAACGCCAGGGGAATGGCGAGCGCGTAGAGCAGCACGGACAGCTTGTTCTTGAAATCCCGGCCGATGGCCCGCGCCAGCGGTGAACCGGCGCCGTGCAGCCTGACGAAGGCGTGCACCAGAATGAAGTAGGCCAGCGCCGCCAGCAGCAGGACCACGCCATAGATGGCGGTGGGCCAGGCGGAGGCGTAATTCTCGCCCATCCAGGCGGTGGTCAGGGGGATCAGCGTTATCCAGAACAACAGATGGAGATTGGCCCACAGCACCGAGCCGCTGACCCGCTCGGCGGCTTGCAGCAAATGGTGGTGGTTGCTCCAGTAAATGCCGATGTAAATGAAACTCAGAATGTAGGTCAGCAGGTGCGGGACAACCGTCGCCAACGCCGCCAGGCTGGTCTCTTTCGGCACTTCGATGCCGAGCACCATGATGGTGATGGCGACGGCGATGACGCCATCGCTGAACGCTTCCAGCCGTGCTGTATTCATGTTTCAGTTGCCCGATGTGGCCCAGGGAATCGGAGGTGGCATCAGCCGCTGGCCGTCAAAACCGGGTACTTCGCCGAAGCGTGGGTCGCCGGCTTCCCATTGGCGCTGGGCCTCGATGATCTCGGCCTTGTTGTGGCCGACGAAGTTCCACCAGAGCAGGATGCTGTCGCCGAACGGCTCGCCGCCCATCAGCAGCACGCGGGTGCCGGGCTCCAGAGCCAGTTCCACTTGCAGCCGTTCGCTGCCCAGATAAGCCAGCTCGTTGCTGTCGAAACGTTCCTTGCCAAGTGTCAGCCGGCCCTCCAGCACCAATACGCCGTATTCGAAATCGGTACGCAGCGGCAGAGTTGGATGGCTATTGCCGGGGCTGAACAGATCGATGCCCACCAGTGGCGAGAAGGCCAGCGTCGGTGCCTGGTGGCCCAGGAAGGCGCCGGTCAGCAGAGTGAAGTCCGCCCCTTGATCGGTCCAGCGCGGCAGCTCGTTGTAATGATCGAAGCGCGGCTGCGTGTGACGGTCCTGGTAGGGCAGCGCAATCCACAACTGAGCGGCGTGCAGCTCGTGGGAATCGGCCAGCGATTCTTCGGTGTGGGCGATGCCGTGGCCGGCGGTCATCAGGTTCAGCTCGCCGGGGCGGATGACCTGTTCGCTGCCCAGGCTGTCCCGGTGCAATATCTCGCCGGCCAGCATCCAGGTGAAGGTTTGCAGGCCGGTGTGCGGGTGCGGGCCGACGCGCATGCCCCGGTTTCCAGGAGAAGGGCCGGCGTTGGAAGCATCGTCGGCGGAGAAAATCGCCGGCCCGGCGTGATCGAGAAAGCACCAGGCGCCGATCAGCCGGCGCGCGCGTTGTGGCAGGATGCGATTGATCGAAATACCGCCCACATCCGCTGTGCGGGCTGCGAGCCGCTGGATCGGCTGCCGGTCATCGGTGGTCCCATCCTCGTGGGGTGGCCGGGATTGGCTGTCGCTCATGGCGCTCTCCTGCATCCGCTTCGTGCCGTGTTGAAGCCATGTGGCGAGAATAGCATTGAAGTCTTTGTTTTAGGCAAGAGCTTCTGCTGGATGGGTGCCTGGTGGATGCGCTGCGCTTATCCACCCTTATTTATTCGAAATCTGCCAAGGTAGA
>CAYMKZ010000102.1:4024-10098 GCA_964391345.1 uncultured Alcanivorax sp. | reverse complement strand
GCTTTCACAGACCAGAGAGCCGTTGTTGAGAATGTTGTGATGGCTGAGCGTGGCGCCCTTCGGGAAGCCAGTGGTGCCGGAGGTGTACTGGATGTTGATGGGATCTTTGTGGTCGAGGCTGCCTTGCAGTTCCGCCAATGCTTCCGGAGAAACCTTTTCCGCCAGCTCGCCCAGTTCCTTCCAGCTCATGAACCCTGCCGGCGCCGGCGCGGCCAGCGTCACCACCCCGCGCAGCTCCGGCAGCACCTCGCTGTGCAGCTCACCCGGCTTGCTGTTTTCCAGCTCCGGCAACAGCGTCCGCAACATGCCCTGATAATCCGAGGTCTTGAACTGGTCCGCGCAGATCACCCAGGCACAACCGGATTGCTTGAGCGCGTATTCCAGCTCGTTGCGCCGGTAGGACGGGTTGATATTGACGAGAATGATGCCCGCCTTGGCGCTGGCGAACTGGGTGATGCACCATTCGGCGCAATTGGGGGCCCAGATGCCCAGCCGCTCACCTTTCTTCAGGCCCAGGGCCATCATCGCCCGCGCGTAGCGGTTGACCTGCTCGGCCAGTTGCGTCCAGGTGTAGCGAATGCTCTGATCGCGCACCACCAGTGCTTCGCGCTCGGGCCACTTGGCCACGGTGGCGTCAAAAGCGTCACCAATGGTCTGGGTCAGCAATGGCACATCCTGCCGGCCCCTGGTGTAAGACTCGCTCATGGCGGCCTCCTCCTTTCTTGTCGGTATGACTGCTCGGTTCTGTTCTCCGTTTATATGTTTACGTTAACGTAAACGTCAAATCAAGGTGAATGTGTTCGACTTAGGTCGAATGCGGCCGCCGAGACAGGTCAAGCGACGTGGTTTCCGCCAGTCTTGACGGCTGTGCCGGCCAGGGCCTGGTGGATGCGCTGCGCTTATCCACCCTACGATCGGGTGGCCGCGCGCCGGGCGGGCGTGTCCACCTTATCAACCCTACGACCGGTGGTGGTCGGGCAATGGACGTAGGGTGGATAAGCGCAGCGCATCCACCAATCCACCCACTTATTGAGCGCGCAAAGCGGGCGGCTGTCCACCCAGATCAGTGAGGGTGGGCGCTAGTAAACGTCGCGCCGGTAACGCCCCTCTTCCAGCAACCGCTCGACGCCGTCCTCGCCGATCAATTCGACCAGCACCTGGTCCACGGCTTCGGCCATGCCTTCGAGGTCGCCACAAACATAGATGGCCGCGCCGTCTTCCAGCCAGGCCAGAAGCGTTTGCCGCTGTTCGTGCAGACAGTGCTGCACGTAGTACTTCTCCGCCTGGTCGCGGGAAAAGGCCAGGTCCAGCCGTTGCAGGTGACCCTCGGCCTGCCAGCGCTGGATATCGTCACGGTAATGGAAGTCCTGTTCCCTGCGCCGCTCGCCAAACACCAGCCAGTTGCGGTGGAAGCCGGCCAGCTCACGCTCACGCAGATGACTGCGCAGGCCGGCGATACCGGTACCGTTGCCCACCAGCACCATGGGGCCTTCCACGAGCGGGCCATGGAAGCTGCTGTTGCGGCGCAGGCGCAGCGACAGCGTTTCACCGGGCCGCAGACGTTCGAGCAGCAACACAGACCCCAGCCCCAGCGAACCATCCTCATGGCGCGCTTCCCGCACCAGCAATTCGATCACCCCATCGGCGGGCACCGAAGCAATGGAATATTCACGGATGGCCTCGCCACCGTCAGCCGCCGTTACCGGCACTTCGACCAGATCACCGGCCTGCCAGTGGGCCTCTTGATTCTCGGCCACCAGCACCAGTTTCCATACCGGCGCACCGGTGCTTTGCGGGTTCAGGCAGTCACGGGTATGCAACCGCCAATGGCTTGATCGCGGTTGCTGCCAGACAGGCACGGTGCCGGTCAGCCCGCTCAATTGCTGCTGCCAGGCATTCAGGGCGCGCTCATCATTGGCATCCATCTGGACATCGGCGAACAGCGGCCGGGCGCCCTGGGCGTGCAACCATTCCCCGACAGCCTTGCCGAACCCGCAGAAGTTTTCGTAGGTTTTGTCGCCCAGCGCCAGCAGACCGAATTGCAAGCGTGACAGGGCCGCCTGCTCGGTTTTCATGCGACGGGCAAAAGCGCGGGCATTATCCGGTGCCTGACCATCGCCGAAAGAGGCGATGGCAAACAACGCCCGGCGAAAACCGCTCAGTTCCTCGGGCCGCACGCTGCCCAGAGCACGCACCACCACCGGCACCCCGGCGGCTTGCAGATAACCGGCACTGTGCCAAGCCCAGCGCTCGGCACTGCCGCTCTGGCTGGCGTAGGCCACCAGTACCGGATCGCCGGCGGTGTCGGCGCTGGCCGTGTCATCGAGGGACAGCTTTCCTCTGAGCACCCGGTTGGTTTTTTTGTTGCGGCGGCGTTTCAGATACAACAGCCAGCCGCTGATGGCGAACAGCGGCATGGCCAGGCTCGCCAGCATCATCAGAATGGTGCCCGGCAAGCCGAAGAAGCTGCCCGCATGCAGCGGAAAAATACTGGCCATGAATTTCTCGCCAGTGGTCTTGTCGGCGTAATAACTGGCCTTGAGAATCGCCCCCGTGCGCGGGTCCAGCACCAGGTTGTTGTTGGCGCGGGAGTGCGCAGCGTCCACCGGCAGATAGCGGATGCTCACTTTGTCCGCCACCGTCTGCGGCAGCGTTACATAGGCATCGCTGTAACCATCCTGCCCCACCTTGTCGACAAAGCCCTG
Source organism: uncultured Alcanivorax sp. (assembly GCA_964391345.1). GTDB lineage: Bacteria > Pseudomonadota > Gammaproteobacteria > Pseudomonadales > Alcanivoracaceae > Alloalcanivorax. The sequence continues at coordinate 7,393 of CAYMKZ010000102.1, read as the reverse complement.
CCACACGTGATTCAGCGGCAATTGCGTCTGATCCACCGGCGTGCCTGGTGCGCTCTTCGCACGGGGTGGGCCATGACGCACCGGCTGCTCGACCCCGGCCAGCGCATACAGCCCGCCACGGTACCAGTCGAACGACCACCAGAGGCCGGTTCCCGCCGCCAGCAGGTAGAACAGCAACACCCAGGTGCCGGTCACCGCGTGCAGATGCCAGAGAAAGCTGCGGCCTTTCTGACGCCAATCGAACGTCAGCCAGGTACGCCAACTGAACATCTTTTTCGGCCAGCGCAGATAGAGCCCCGACAGCGCCAGCACGATCAGCAGCAACGTGGCCACGCCGACGATCGGCCGGCCGATGCCGATATCCAGCAGCAGCCAGCGGTGCAACTTGCGCACCGTGCTCATGAAATCACGGCCGTGGGCCTCCCCCAGCAACACGCCGGTATAGGGGTTGGCATAGAGGGTCTGCCCGCGCGGCGCACCGCTGAAACTGACGGCCACCGAGTCATGCGGATCATTGAACAGCCCCAGCCGGGCGATGGCCTTGTCGGGCTCCTGCTGGTGTATCCGCGCCACCAGTTGTTCCATGCTCAGCGGCGCCTCGCCAGCCGGCGCGCTCACCGTCATGATGCCGGGGCTCAGCAGTTTGATGATCGGCTGCTCGAACGACAGCAACCCCCCGGTAAACCCCACCACCGCCAGCACCACACCGGCCGATATGCCGATAATCCAGTGCAGTTGGAACCACACATTGCGAACCGTCACCACGCTTTGTCCTGCCATCCGGCACCGAGAAAATTTGAACGATAATGATAATGTTTTTCATTGGCATGTCTAGAGAAGGACATCAGTACCAGCGGGGAATGCGTTGTGACGGTGGGCGCGTCCGCATCCAGCGGATACACTGCCTGACGAATAGCAGGGGACGTCACCAGGAGGCGGGATGAGGACGCAGCAACTGAGCGATTACCAACAGGCGGCTTGGTACTGGTTCCGGGTGTTCCGGCAAACGGTGCTGCTGTGGCTGGACCGGGAAGCCTTCACCTACGCCGGCGCACTGGCCTTTTTCACGCTGTTCTCGATCGCGCCGGTGGTGATTCTGGCGGTGCAGGTGATCGGCCTGGTGCTGAGCACCGATACCGCCATGAATGAAATCATGCAGCAGCTCAGCGCCACCATCGGCCCCGACGCCGCCCAGGCCGTGCGTGACGCTGTTTTGCGCACACGCATTGACGGGGGCGGCATCCTGCCCACGCTGATCGGCGTCGGCGCCATGCTGATCGGCGCCACCACGGTGTTCGCACAGATGCAGCGCTCCCTGAACAACATCTGGGATCTGGCGCCGCGCCCTTCACGCAACTCGCTGGCGGCGCTGCTGAAAAGCCGCCTCACCTCGCTGACCGTGGTGCTGTCGATCGGTTTCGTGCTGCTGGTATCGCTGTCCGCCAGCGTGGTGGTGCAGGCGATCATGGTGTTCGCCCGCGACTGGCTGCCGATTCCCGGCTTCATGGCGGTCGGCGTCGAAAATCTGGTTTCCATCGTCGTCGTGGCGCTGCTGTTCGCCACCATCTTCCGCGTGCTGCCCGACGCCATCCTCGGTTGGCGGGACGTGGCGCTGGGCGCGCTGGTCACCGCCGTGCTGTTCGGTGTCGGACGTTACCTGATCGCGCTGTACCTGTCGCACACCGCCACCGCCAGCACCTACGGCGCCGCCGGCTCGCTGGTGTTGCTGCTGCTGTGGGTGTACTACTCATCGCTGATTCTGCTGTTCGGCGCCGCCTTCACTCGCGCCCACAGCGAAGCGCGCGGCATTGCCGTGCGCCCCACCAGCGCCGCCGTGCGGGTAGTGAAAAGCCTGCAAACCGATTAGCCTTGTCAGCAAGCCGCTCCTGCGAAAACGAACCATCACAAGGAAAACAACAATGCTGAAACTGCACGGATTTTGCGCCAGCAACTACGTCAACATGGTAAAATTTGTGCTTCTGGAGAAAGAGGCAGACTTCCAGTTCATCACCCGGTATCCAGACCAGGAACCCGATACGCTGGCGATCAGCCCGATGGGCAAAATGCCGGTGCTGGAAACCGAGCACGGCATGCTCACGGAAACCCAGGCGATTCTGTGGTACCTCGACTGGGCGGTGGACGGCCCGATCCTGTACCCGCTCCACCCATTCGAGCGCGCGCACGTTCAGCGACTGATGCACATGATCGAGCTCTATGTGGAGTTGCCCGCCCGCAGTTGCTACCCGGAAGCCTTCTTTGGCGGCCAGGTCAGCGACGAGACCAAAGAGCGGGCACGCGAGGCATTGGTCAAGGGCGCTCAGGCACTGGCTCGCGTAGCCACTTTCAACCCTTACCTTGCCGGAGAGGACCTGACCGTCGCTGATGCGCTGTTCCTGTACAGTTTCGATCTGGCCGCCACCACTGCCAGCAAACTGTTCGACCTGGACCTGTTCAAGGAAGCACCGGGCGCCCTGGAGCTGCACGGCCGCCTCAGCGAGCGGCCCAGCGCCAAACAGATCGCCGCCGACCGGGACGCCTCCATGGCGGACTTTTTCGCCTACGTTCGTGGCCACCACTAAGCGTAAGAAGGCGGCAAACGGCAAAGCATCGCTGCTCGACCGGAGCGGGCGCTTTGCCGTTTGGCATCCGCCGCGCAGGCTCCTAAACTGAGTGCAAAACAGGCACGACACCTCCGCCGTGCCGTATGACAAGGAACCTCCATGAGCACTCGTATCGACTATTACAAAGCCTCCCCCGCCACCATCAAGGCCATGATCGCCGCCCAGCAGGCGCTGCCCACCGAGACGCTGGAAGCACGGCTGCTGGAGCTGGTGAAAATCCGCGCCTCACAGATCAACGGCTGCGCCTACTGCATGCACATGCACGGCCGCGATGCCCGCAAGATGGGCATTCCCGATGAAGTACTGGACACCATCGCCGGCTGGCACGAAGCCTCCTGGTTCAGCCCCCGCGAACGCGCCGCCCTGGCCTGGACCGAACGCCTCACCCGCCTCAACGAGCACACCGACGACAGTGCCATCTACGAAGAGCTGGCGGCCCAGTTCAGCGAAAAGGAACAAACCGATCTGACCTACGCCATCGCCCTGATCAACATGTGGAACCGCTTCGGCGTTGGCTTCCGCCGTGAGCCGGGACAATGAAAAAGCTGAAGAACGAGAAGGTACTGGTCAAGAAGGCCATTGCCCTGGGCATGGCCTACGGCGAAAAACGCGGAGTGGTGGAATTCGAAGCCACCGACTCCGCAGCGGAAAAAGTACAATACATCTACCGGCTACTGGTTCACGACAAGCTGATCCAGCCCTTGCCCGAAGACCAGGTATCCCAGCCATCGATGCAGCACAAGCTGGC
>CAYMKZ010000102.1:0-3924 GCA_964391345.1 uncultured Alcanivorax sp. | reverse complement strand
ATCACGGCATTTCGGACACCGTCGTGTCCCGAGGCAGAAAAGTGTCTCCCGCTGTAACCCGAATCGTGAACGGCGCGGCATGTGGCATGGAAATCAGTGCAGTACCGGCGTCATCGGTTTTCTGTTTTTCACCACCGATCACCACCTCGGCGCCATGCACCGGACGTTCGTCACCATGAATATCAGCGGTTACCAACACCTGCAATTTGCCATCCTGCTTCTGGTATACCACCGTCAACGGGGCAGGCTTCGGTAGATCATCAATGCAGGCCCCCGCCGTCGCCAGAGGTGGTGCGGTTTTGCCTTCGTAGGTGGTTTTCAGCGTGCTGGTCATATGCCAAGGCAGCTGGGTATAGTCCGCCGACGGATCAGAGGTGAATTGCACTTCACCGACCTGAGATCCCACTTGCTTGCCGTCCTTGTCCGTCACCGTCAGATCGGACTGATAATTCAAGGATGCATACACACTGCCTGTCAGCGTAGTGGTGCCGGAAAGGAAATGTTCACCGTCCTCCGAGTAATTCGTGTAGGTTGCCATATCGTTTGCCGACAACAGGGTTCCGGTGTAAACCACTTCAATGGTGCCGCCATGGCTGCCATGGATGAACACCGTCTGTGGTGAAGCAAAAACACCCGTATATTGTTCCGGTGTGGAAGCCCAGTCGCCGACTCTGGTTTCCACGGCTTTTTCCGGCGGGCTGGGTTCACGATCCAGGCGGGCGATCAGCAAACGATGTGGCGGTATGCCCTTTACCTTCAGTTCTTCATTGGCATCGGCCGGAGGCACTTCGGTAGTGTGCTCTCTCAACAGGATACGAGTGCTGTCCGGGCTCCAGAATGGCTGCCCGGAGAGGTTGTTGGCCGCAATGATGTCGCCACCCTGGTAAGGCACCAGCGGCTGACCGAACAGCTTGCCATGATCATCCCCTCCTCCCGGCAACAACCATGGCTGCAAATCACACTGGAACCCGGCCCAGTGGGAAACGTGATAAAAGGCAATGACCGCGAACAATGGATAGTTGAAAAACCCTTTGCTCAATGGCATCAAACCGAAGTCTTCAAGACGCCCCATGCCACGCCAGGATGCCAGAGCAAGGTAGCGGCCATTTGGCGAAACGGCTCCGTCTTCATCCCAGTCCGGGCTGCTGGCCATGGGCACCATGGCGCCGCTGGCGAGATCAAGCTTGAACGTATCGGGATTGCCGGCGCTGGGCTCATCCACTATCAAGACGGAAGCGCCCCCATCGGCGAAACTTTTCAATTCGAACATGTGGGAGGCATGCGCCCAGCCAGCAACGTTCTCGTCATCCGGGCCGGTGGGGCCGGGCGGATTGATGACCTTGATATCTTCAAGCGTATATTGACTGTCGCCACGCACCAGCTTGCCGATCAACATGACCATCGTATCCGGCCGTGTCATGGTGTATCCCAGATGCACACCATCCGGGGCCAGGTGGTAAGTTCGCCTGCCCAGATTCTGTTTACGTGGATCGGAAGCCTCATCGGCGGACAGGTCGATGGGCAAAGCCTGACTATGGTCGCACTGCACCACGGAAGGGCTGCACTCGACGACATAAGCCACATCACCCAATTCGTTGGAGACAAAAAGGCGTTTATGGTCGGGGAAAATATAGGAAAACGCGCTGTAAATTTTCGGAACATCGGTCATCGAACAGGTCACGCAAGTGAGGTCCGAGCCATCCGCGCCAACCATCCAGATAGCGCCATCCATGATATTGCCGAAAACGATATGCTTGCCATCCGGCGACCAGCTTGAGTACAAGGGTCTGACGTCCGTGGGCAAATCAATAATCTGATAATCAATGGCTTCGTAAGGAGCGACCTGATCGACACCGGCTGTCTCGCCGTGATGGCCCGATCCTCCACCGCAAGCGGCCAGCCCGCCTGCAACAAGAACCACAAGAATTGCTTTCGCAAGCACCCTGAGCATGACTCTCCCTCCTTATTATTTTTCCAACGACAACGTTGGAGTACAGATATCGGGGGAGGCTATCAGCAACGAAAAAACCGGTAATGTAAAAACGTGCCGCCTGCCGGCACGGCTCAGAAACACCGATGAATCGTGAAGCAATTGTTCTTGTAGGTTTGTGGCGGCAAGCCGAACCATCCGGTCCATATCTTGTTCAAATGAGCCGCATCATAAAAACCACTTTCGGCGGCCAGATCTGCTATGGAGATATCCGGACGCCAGGTACGCAGCAACACCAAAGCGCGCATCCATTGCAGATAAGCGCGCAACGTCATGCCGATTTCTTTCTTGAAAAGACGCATGAAACGGGATTCGGACAAACCGACAGCACAGGCAAGTTCCTTTGCCTTCGGGGCTTCATCCGGCCAATGCTCATGAACCAGCGCCAGCGCATCCATGATGCGCTGGTCCCGGCAAACCGGCACAGGCTCAATGCCCGCAAACACTTCCCGCCAAACCGCATCGAACAGCGCCTCGGCCTCCGGGGCGCCCAGAGCCCCCGTGCAGGCCTTGCGCATCGCCCCTTCCAGTGCGGCAAAGCGCTGTAACGGCAGCTCCACGAATGAGCGGCCATCGAGCAGCGGATTCAAACAGGGCGTCAACGGCAGTGAAGTGGCCGCCAGGTCGAAATGAAAGTAACCACAATGGCGGCCCTGCATGGCCAGGCGAACCGAATGGGGAGCCCATACCGCGCAGCGGATCGGAACCACCTCCCCGTCTTCCAGCGTTACGAAAACAGGGCCATCCAGGCCAACCAGCAAAAACGCCGAAGGCTGTGATATCGGCTGGCCATAATCGGCGGTCTGTACGGACTGACAGCAAGTAAAATAGGCCCGCTTCATCAGGTAGGTATGACCCTGATTGATCGCGTTCAGCTTCATTCAGTCGCCGTCAGTAACTGCGCCGGTGGAGGCGGAGCTGACCACTTTCGCGTATTTGCCGAGTACCCCGCGCCGGTAGCGTGGTGGCGGTGCCTGCCAGGCCTGACGGCGGCGTTCCAGTTCGCTGCTGTCGACGTTCAGGGTGATGGTGTCGGCTTCGGCGTCGATGACGATCGGGTCGCCGTCTTCCACCAGCGCCAACGGGCCGCCCAGTTGCGCTTCCGGGGTGATGTGGCCGACCACGAAACCGTGGCTGCCGCCGGAGAAGCGGCCGTCGGTGATCAGCGCCACGTCCTGTCCCAGGCCGCGCCCCATGATCGCCGAGGTGGGGGTGAGCATTTCGCGCATGCCTGGTCCGCCGCGCGGGCCTTCGTAGCGGATCACCACCACGTCGCCGGCGACCACAAGGCCTTCCATGATGCCGGCGGTGGCGTCCTCCTCGGACTGGAACACCCGCGCCTGGCCGGCGAAACGCAGCCCTTCCTTGCCGGTGATCTTGGCCACCGCGCCCTCCGGAGCCAGGTTGCCATAGAGAATGCGCAGGTGGCTGTCTTTCTTGATCGGGTCGTTGAGCGCGTGAATGATGTCCTGCTGGTTCGGGTAGGGCGCTACTTTCGCCAGGTTTTCCGCCAGCGTGCGGCCAGTGACGGTCAGGCAATCGCCGTGCAGCAGGCCGGCTTCGAGCAGCATTTTCATCAGCGGCTGGATGCCGCCGATGGCGACCAGCTCGCTCATCATGTACTGGCCGCTGGGGCGCAGATCGGCGAGCACCGGAACCCGCCGGCCGATACAGGTGAAATCATCCAGCTCCAGAGGCACGCCGGCGGTGTTCGCCATGGCCATCAGATGCAACACCGCATTGGTGGAACCACCGAGAGCAATGACCACGGTGATGGCGTTCTCGAAGGCCTCGCGGGTCATGATGTCGAGCGGCTTGATGTCCTTGTCCAGCAGATTCAGTACCGCCTCGCCCGCCGCCCGGCAATCCGCCGCCTTGTCGCTGGATTCGGCGTTCTGCACCGAGCTGCCGGGCAGGCTCATGCCCATGGCCTC
>CAYMKZ010000101.1:7449-10320 GCA_964391345.1 uncultured Alcanivorax sp. | reverse complement strand
AGCGCGACAGCGCTATCCAACCGTCATCCCGGAAGCGCGACAGCGCTATCCGGGAGCCAGTGTCTTCAGGGTCTGAAGATCAAAGTCGCTGGATACCTGCTTTCGCAGGTATGACGAGAAAGTGCCAGACACCTGCCTTCGCAGGTATGACGGGAAGGTGCCGGATGCCCGCTCTCGCAGGTATGACGGGAAGGTGCCGGATGCCCGCTCTCGCAGGTATGACGGGAAGGTGCCGGATACCTGCTTTCGCAGGTGTGACGAGAAGGTGCCGGATACCTGCTTTCGCAGGTATGACGGGAAGGTGCCGGATACCTGCTTTCGCAGGTATGACGAGAAGGTGCCGGATACCTGCTTTCCGTTCTCCACTCCCCATGGCTTGCGGCCTTCGGCTTGTTCCTTGTAGTCTGCGATCCACCTTCAGCCGGCTGTTTGTTCCCCATGAACCAGGAATTCCAGGACGCGGTCTACCAGATCGTCGGCGCCATCCCGGCCGGCAAGGTCGCCAGCTACGGCCAGGTGGCGCGGCAGGCGGGCTACCCCCGCCATGCCCGCTTCGTCGGCCGGCTGATGAGCCGTCTGCCGGACGATACCGCCTTGCCCTGGCACCGGGTGCTGCGCGGCGACGGGCATCTGGCCATGGCCGGCACGCCGACCGGCGATATCCAGACCCAGCGGCTGATCAGCGAAGGCGTGGTGGTGCTGGGCGCACGGGTGCCGCGCTCGTTCTTCTGGCTGTCCGGACCCTAGCGGGTGCGGGTATGATGGCCCTTCATCGAACCGCCCGACTCACTGAGACCTCATGCCCTCTGACTCTTCGAGCTGGTTGCAGTCACTGAAAGCGTTCCGGCATCCCCGCGTGATCACCATGCTGTTTCTGGGTTTTTCCGCGGGTATTCCTCTGCTGCTGATTTTTTCGTCGCTGTCGCTGTGGCTGCGCGAGGCCGGTATCGAGCGTTCCACGGTCACCTATTTCAGCTGGGCGGCGCTGGCCTACTCCTTCAAGTTTCTGTGGGCGCCGCTGGTCGACCGGCTGCCGATTCCGCTGCTCAGCCGTCTGCTCGGGCGGCGCCGCGCCTGGCTGCTGGCCGCGCAAATCGCCGTCGGGCTGTCCATTCTCGGCATCGCGCAAGTGGACCCGGCGCAGCCGGCGGCACTGAAGCTGATGGCGCTGGTGGTGGTGCTGCTCGGCTTCACCGCCGCCACCCAGGATATCGTCATCGACGCCTACCGGATCGAATCGGCGGGCGCGGAGTTGCAGGCGCTGATGTCGTCCACCTACATCGCCGGTTATCGCATCGGCATGCTCGCCTCCGGCGCCGGTTCGCTGCTGCTGGCCAGCTATTTCGGCTCCGCCAGCCACGCTTACAGCTATTCGGCCTGGCACCTCACCTATGCCTGCATGGCGCTGACCATGCTGGTGGGCGTGATCACCACGCTGGTCATCCGCGAGCCGGAGACGCACCAGCCCTCGCCCTACCATTACAGCAACGGCCAGTATCTCCGTTTTCTGGGTCTGTTCGCCCTCGGCGTGCTGGCGTTCATCGCCAGCTATGTGCTGACCGCCCATGTGGCGGCGCTGATGAAGGCGGAGCTGGACGGCCTGCTGCACAATCCGGCGTTGGCTGGCCTGCTGGTGGAGGCATTGCGGCTGGCGTTGGGGCTGGTGCTGGCCGGGCTGGTGCTCAAGGCGCTGTCCCTGACGCCGCTGTACGAGCGCCGGCTGGTGCGGGAGAGCTACATCGAGCCGGTGCGCGATTTCTTCCAGCGTTACGGCAAGGCGCTGGCGGTGCTGCTGCTGGTGTTTATCGGCTTCTACCGCATCTCGGACATCGTGCTGGGGGTGATCGCCAACGTCTTTTACGAGGACATGGGGTTCACCAAGGTGGAAATCGCCGCCGTGGTGAAAACCTTCGGCCTGTTCATGACCATCGCCGGCGGTTTTCTGGGCGGCATCCTGGCGGTGCGCCAGGGCGTCATGCGCACGCTTTACCTGGGCGCGATTCTCAGCGCCGCCACCAATCTGCTGTTCATCTGGCTGGCGGTCTCGGGACACGACATCCGCATTCTCTATGTGGTGATCTCCGCCGACAATCTCACCGGCGGGCTGGCCAGCGCCGCCTTCGTGGCGTTCCTGTCGCGGCTCACCAACGTTTCTTTCACCGCCGCCCAGTACGCCATTTTCAGTTCGCTGATGACGCTGCTGCCGAAGATGATCGGCGGCTATTCGGGCGGTATGGTGGACAATCTGGGCTATCCGGCGTTCTTCCTGCTGACGGCGCTGATGGGTATTCCGGTTCTATGGTTGCTGTACCGGATTCAGCGGCGCAGCACCTTCGACGAATGACGTGCGGAGCATGACGCCATGAGCGCTCCCCTTCCCTGGTATCTGCTCGGCGCCGGCAACATGGGCACGCTGGCGGCCTACTATCTCCACAGCGCCGCACGGCTGCCGGTGATCGTATTGCGCCGGGACGATGCTCTGAGCGCCGATCACACCGCGAACCTGGACAAAGTGCTGACCTTCGCCGACGGGCGCGCGCCGCAATCCCTGTCGCTGCCGGCCCTGCCGCGCTCGCAATGGGCCAGCCTGCCGCCCATACGGCAACTGATCGTCGCCTGCAAAACCCCCTACAGCGCCGCCGCCCTTGCCGGCCTGCCACTGGCCGACAATGTGCTGGTGCTGCGCCTGCAAAACGGCCTGGGCAGCCTGGATGGTCTGTTGCCGGCCAACGCCAGGTTGATCGAGGTGGTCACCACCAGCGCCGTCAAAGGCCGCCACCCCGAGCATCAGCTGGTGGCCGAAAACCAGACCTGGATGGGGCCCGCCTCCGCTACCGGAAACGATACGGCGGCCGGCCATGAAGGAGAGGC
>CAYMKZ010000101.1:0-7349 GCA_964391345.1 uncultured Alcanivorax sp. | reverse complement strand
GCCGCTTGCCCGACACTGGCCGGGGCTGGAATGGACCCAGCCGATTCGCTACCGGCAGTGGCACAAGCTGGTGGCCAATGCGCTGATCAACCCGCTCACCGGCTTGCACGATCTGCCCAATGGCGCGCTGCTGGACGACCCCGTATTGCATCGGCGCATGGCCGAGCTGGCCACCGAGGCGGATGCCCTGCTCACGCGGCTGGACCCCGGCTGGCCCGGCGACTCCCTGCCGCGCGTGGAGGCCATCGCCCGCGCCACCGCCGGCAACACCTCCTCCATGCGCGCGGACATGCAACGGGGCGCGCCCACCGAAATCGACGCCATCAATGGCTGGCTGCTGGACCAGGCGGCACGCCTGGGGCTGGCATTGCCGGCGCACCGGGCCATCGTCACCGCCGTGCGCGCCCGCCAGGCCGGCAGCGCTTGACCGCATTCCTGCGGCGGCGGCGATGACAGGCGTACAATCCGGGTATCGACCAACGAGAACATCGACAGCAGGGAGCTGAACCATGAGTGAACGCGGCAACGGCAAGACACGCATCAACCGGGTCATCACCCGCAGTGGCGACAGCGGCCAGACCGGCCTTGCCGACGGCTCCCGGGTGCCCAAGAACGACGCTCGCATCGAGGCCCTGGGCGATCTCGACGAACTCAACAGCGCGCTGGGCGTACTGCGCGCCCGGCCGCTCGATCACGACCTGGATGCGCTGCTCGAACAGCTCCAGCAACTGATGTTCGACATCGGCGGCGAGCTGGCGATACCCGGCAGCGAAACGCTCACCGAAAACGATCTGGTGGAGGTGGAATCACAGGCCGACACGCTCAACGCGGAGCTGGAGCCACTGGAGGAGTTCGTGCTGCCCGGCGGTCACCCGGACGCCGCCTGGTGCCATCACTGCCGTACCCTGGCACGCCGTACCGAACGGCGGCTGGTGGCGCTCGATCAGCAACACACCATCAACCCGGTGAGCCGTGCCGTGGTCAACCGTCTCAGCGATCTGCTGTTCGTCATGGCCCGCGTGATCAACCTGCGTACCGGCACCGCGGAGCCGCAGTGGCTGAACCGCTCGCAGCGCCGATAGCCCTCTGCTCCCGTCACCCGCACCAATGAAATCCGCGCTCGTCATCAGGGCTCGTTCTCATCGTCTTGCGTGGAGCGTAGCCAGCGGCGTCATCCTGCATGGAGCGGCACCGGCGTCATCCTGCGTGGAGCCGCCCCGTTATTCCGTGCGCAGTCGCCCCGTCACTCTGTACGGAGCCACCCCGTCGGGGCCACCCCGTCGGAGCCACCCCGCCGGAGCCACCCCGCCGGAGCCACCCCGTCGGAGCCACCCCGTCATTCTGCGCGCAGTCGCAGAATCCCGAGGGGTAGATCCTGCGACTACGCGCAGGATGACGAGGATGACGGGGATGACGGGGGATGACGGGGAGGACGGGGAGGACGGGGAGGACGGGGAGGACGGGGAGGACGGGAAGACCAAGCGCGGAATGACAGGGGTATTTTGAAAGAATGTGCAAGATTCTGGGGCTCCGGAGGCGTGGCGCTTACACTGGGGCCTCCGAAGCGCGCTGATCCGCCAACACCATGGGCATTCGCAATCAGTTCTTTTTCACCTTCCTGTCCGCATTTCTGGTGCTGATCCTGGCCGCCAGCGGGTTCTATTTTCTGTCCTTCCAGCGCAGCCTCGATCAGTATCTGGACGCCCGCCAGCACGCCCAGGTGGAGCGGCTTGCCGAGCATCTGGCCGAGGCCTACGAACAGAACGGCGGCTGGGATTTCATCATCGGCAATCCGCGCCTGCTCAGCCGGCTGTACTGGCTGTCCGGAGAGCATGGCAACAGCAAACCCGGCGAAAAGCCGCGCGATACGGCCCACGGCCACCATCAGCCGCTGGGGTTGCTCGGCCCGAACCATCGCCGCCTGCTGGGCGCTCCCGCTCCCAAGGACGTCAGCAAGGAAATACCGATTACGGTCAGCGGTGAAACCGTGGGCTGGCTGACCTATCCGGACCAGGATGCCATCCGCGACAAGCTGGATCGCCGCTTCCAGGAACGCCAGCGGCGCTTCATTCTGTGGATGGCGCTGGTCGGCCTGGGGCTGTCGCTACTGGTGTCCTGGTTGATGGCGCGGCGTCTGGTGGGGCCGATTTCCTCGCTCACCCGGCATACCCGGCGGCTGCGGGAGGGGGATTACGAAGGCCGTCTGCGCAGTCAGCGCAAGGATGAGCTGGGTGAGCTGATCCGCCATGTGGACAGCCTGGGACAGCGTCTGGACCAGGGCCGGCGCGCCCGCCAGCGATGGTTCTCGGACATCGCTCACGAGCTACGCACGCCGCTGTCCGTGCTGCAAGGCGAACTGGAAGCCCTGGTGGACGGCATCCGCCCGACCACGCCGGAATCGATCACGGCGCTGGAATCGCAGGTGCAGCAGCTCACTCATCTGGTCAACGATCTGCACGATCTGGCGCTGGCCGACGCCGGCAATCTGCGTTACCACTTCGCGGCGCTGGATCTGGACGCGCTGTGCGAAGACGCGCTGGATGCGCTGCGCCCTTCGCTGGCGCGCCGCCATATCGAGGTGCAGACCGAGCTGCAACCGGCACGTGTCGATGGCGATCCGGTGCGTTTGCGGCAACTGCTGGACAATCTGCTGCAAAACAGCCTCAAATATACCGACACGGGCGGCGAACTGCGCCTGGCGCTCGCTGAAGACGGTGGCGAGTGGTTGTTGACGCTCGACGACAGCGCCCCCGGCGTGCCCGACGACGCGCTGTCGCGGCTGTTCGATCATCTGTTCCGGGTGGAAAGCTCCCGCAACCGGGAAACCGGCGGCGCCGGTCTGGGCCTGGCCATCTGCCAGCGCATCGCCGAAGCCCATGGCGGCACCATCAGCGCCAGCCACAGCGCCCTGGGCGGTCTGCGCATCACGCTGCGATTGCCGTTGGAAAAATCAAAAGGATCATCATGAATCGCGTCCTGATCGTCGAAGACGAGCCGCGTCTCGCGCAGTTGCTGGCGGACTATCTGCAACACAGCCATTTTCGCCCGGAGCAGACCGCCAGCGTGGTGGAGGCGGAACGGAAAGCGCGCGACACCGAGTACCAGGCGATTCTGCTGGATCTGATGCTGCCGGACGGCGACGGCATGACGCTGTGCAAGACCATTCGCACTTTTTCCGATGTGCCGATCCTGATGATCACCGCCCGCATCGAGGAAGTGGACCGGCTGCTGGGGCTGGAAATCGGCGCCGACGACTACATCTGCAAACCGTTCAGCCCGCGCGAAGTGGTGGCGCGCGTAAAGGCGGTGCTGCGCCGTTATCACACGACGGGCAGCGGACAGGTCGGCAACCGGCTGGTGCTGGACCGTTACCGTTTCGAGGCGGTGCACGGCGATGCCCGCGTCGCCCTCACCGCCATCGAGTTCGAATTGCTGGCGACGCTGGCCAAGCAGGTGGGGCGGATCTGGACCCGCGATCAGCTGATGGATGTGATCTACCCGGATCACCGGGTGGTTTCCGACCGCACCATCGACAGCCACATCCGCAAACTGCGCCGCAAACTGAGCGCCGGGCTGCCCGGCGACCATGACTGGATCGGCAGCGTTTACGGGGTCGGCTACCGCTTGCAGAACCCCGAGGACGTGGCCCCGTAAGCACCCCGCAAACAGGACGGGCCGCGCGCACAATCATTCCACTTTCCTTGCATCCTCCTTGCACAGTCCGGCGCGACACTGGCTGCGTTCCCCGGCATCCCGCCGGTTTCACAAGCAGCCTTCAAGGAGGCGTTCATGAAAAAGACAACCTCACTCGCACTGGCACTGTTCACCGCCGCGGCCCTCGCTGGTACCGCCAGCGCGGATACCGCCAAGTCGGCGGCGCATCCGCACCATGGCCCGACCAGCGCCGACCGCATCGTCGAGCACATGAACAAGGAGCTCAACCTGACTGCCGAGCAGCAAAGCAAACTGAAAACCATCTTCACGGAGGAAGGCCAGAAGCTGAGCGCCCTGCGCAAGGAAACCCACGCACAGGTCAACAAGGTGCTGACGCCGGAGCAACAGGCCAAAGCGAAAAAACTGCGTGAAGAACGGGCGCAGAAAATGAAGGAAAAACGCGCCGAGTGGAAGAAGGCTCACGCTGCCAAGCATTGACGCCTTCACCAACCAGAGGGATGGTGGATGCGCTGCGCTTATCCACCCTACGATGAAGCCCGCGAGAGGGGTTTGTAGGGTGGATAAGCGCCAGCGCATCCACCTTTTTGGACCGAAGACGCTGGATCCCGGATAGTGCTTCGCACTTCCGGGATGACGGCTCTGGATGTTGTGCACTTCTGGGATGACGGCTCTGGGTGTTGTGCACCTCCGGGGTGACGGCTCCGGGGGTTGTGCACTTCCGGGGTGACGGCTCCGGGGGTTACGTACCTCCGGGGTGACGGCTCCGGGGGTTACGTATTTCCGGGGTGGCGGTTCCGGGGTTGTGCACTTCCGGGGTGGCGGGCCCAAGCCCCGCCACATATCCGTCATCCCCGGCGAAGACCGGGGATCCAGTGTCTTTCACAACAACGCCTGCCGCATGTCGCCCAGCAGCTCACTGAGGTAAGTGGTGAAGCGCGCGGCGGCGGCACCGTCGATCACCCGGTGGTCGTAACTCAATGACAGCGGCAACATCAGCCGCGGCTGGAAGCTCTGACCATCCCACACCGGTCTGGTGACGCTGCGGCTGACACCGAGTATGGCCACTTCCGGCCAGTTGACGATCGGCGTGAAGGCGGTGCCGCCAATGCCTCCCAGCGACGAAATACTGAACGACGCACCCTTCATGTCGCCGGGCTTGAGCTTGCGGTCCCGCGCCTTGGCGGCCAGTTCGCCCGCTTCTTCGGCGATCTGCTTGAGCCCTTTGCGATCCGCGTCGCGCAACACTGGCACCACCAAGCCGTTGGGGGTGTCCACGGCGATGCCGATGTGCACATAGTCCTTCACGATCAACGCTTCGCCGCTGACTTTCAGCGAACTGTTGAAGTGTGGAAACTCGCGCAGTGCGGTGGCGCAGGCTTTCACCAGAAAAGCCAGCATGGTGAGTTTGATGCCGTCCTTCTCCAGCCGGCAATTCTGGCTTTTGCGGAACGCTTCCAGCTCGGTGATATCCGCCTCGTCGAATTGCGTGACATGGGGAATGGTGATCCAGGCACGATGCAGATTGCGAGCCGCCACCTTGCGCAGATTGCCGAGTTCCTCGCGCTGCACGGAACCGAATTCGCTGAAATCGATTTCCGGCAGATCGGTGGCGACGCCACCGCTGGCCGGCTGTTCCATGCGCTGCTTGAGATAGGCGTGCACATCCTCCTTGAGCACCCGATCCTTGGGGCCGGTCGGCGTCACTTGCGCCAGATCCACGCCGGTTTCCCGCGCCAGCTTGCGCACTGCCGGCCCGGCGTGTACCGATTCGGAGGGACGGCCTTGCTGGCGGGCGCGAGAGCGGCTCTGCTCAGACGACACCTCGCTCTGCTCCGATGTTTTGTCCGCTTCGTGCGGAGCGTTGCTTGGCGATGCGGCCGCTTTGCCGGAGCCGTCATCACTGGCATCTTTCGGTGCCGACGCGCCAGCGTCGCTGTCGCCATCGTCGCCACCACCACTGTCATCGCCGGCTTCACTGGCGGATTGCCTGGCCCCGCCTCCTTCGGTCTCCAGGTCCATCAGCGGCGCACCGGCACTTACCTTGTCGCCGGTTTTCACTTTCAGCGCCTTGACCACGCCAGCGGCGGGCGCCGGCACTTCCAGTGACGCCTTGTCGGATTCCAGCACGATGATGGTCTGTTCGGCTTCCACCCGATCGCCTTCGGCGACGCTGACTTCGATGATCTCCGCTTCGCTGATGTCGCCCAGATCGGGGACGGTCACGGCTTGCACGCCGCCACCGGAGGGCTGGCTCGCGCCACCACCATTCTCTTTTGCCGCAGCGCCGTCTTGCGCTGAGGAATCTTCACTTTCCGCTTCAGAATCCTTCGTTTCAGAGCCCTTCGTTTCAGAGGCATGCGCCTCGGAGCTTTCCTTTTCGGAATCTTCTGCCTGAGAACTTTCCGCCTCGTCATCTTCACCGGATGCGGCGGTGCCGGCGCTTTCTCCGCTCACCTCCACTTCCAGCAGCGGGTCGCCCTCTTTCACCTTGTCGCCAGTCTTGACCAGCACGTTCAGCACTTTGCCGGCCATCGGCGCGGGCACTTCCAGGGAAGCCTTTTCGGATTCCAGCACCACGATGGTGTCTTCGACGGCGATGACGTCGCCTTTCTTGACGGATATCTCGATGAGGTCAACAGGATCGCTGCTGCCGACATCGGGAACCCGGATTGTTTCCTTGCTCACTCTTTACTCCTTCTTTTGGAAGAGAGAAAAAACAGGTTGCCGCCACCGGGGCCGTCAGTGGGTCACCGGGTAGGGCTTCTCCGGATCGATACCGTATTTGTCGATCGCCTGCCTGACCACATCGTTGTCCACCTCGCCCATGTCACGCAGGGCGCTGAGTGCGGCCAGCACCACGAAGTGGCGATCCACTTCGAAAAACTCGCGCAGTTTGGCGCGCGAATCGCTGCGCCCGAAACCGTCCGTACCCAGCGTGCGGTACGGCGCCTTGATCCAGGGCCGGATCTGGTCGGCATAGGCCTTGATGTAATCGGTGGCGGCGATCACCGGGCCGTCGCGCTTGTCGAGGCATTGCTCGACCCATACCGGCGCCACCTCGACGCCCGGTTTGAGCATGCGTTCGCGGTCGGCGCGCAGGCCCTCGCGGCGCAGTTCGTTGAAGCTGGTGACGCTCCACACATCGGCAATGACACCAAAATCCTCGCGCAGCAGTTCAGCGGCGGCTTCCACTTCGGGAAGAATGGTGCCGCTGCCCAGCAATTGCACCCGGTGGGCTTTCTTGCCCCGTTTGTCCTTGCCTTCGCGCAGTAAGTACATACCCTTGCGAATACCGTCTTCCGCTCCTTTCGGCATGGCGCCGTGCTGATAGTTTTCGTTCATCAGCGTCAGGTAGTAATAGACGTTTTCGTAATCCTGATACATGCGGCGCAGGCCGTCCTGGAGGATCACCGCCAGCTCGTAGGCGTAAGTCGGGTCGTAGCTGACGCAGTTCGGAATCACGTCCGCCAGCAGCATGCTGTGACCGTCCTGGTGCTGCAGCCCTTCACCATTGAGCGTGGTGCGCCCGGCGGTGCCGCCGAGCAGGAAACCGCGTGCCTGGCTGTCGCCGGCGGCCCACCAGAAATCACCAGTGCGCTGGTAGCCGAACATGGAGTAGTAGATGAAAAACGGAATCAGCGTGAAATTGTGCACGCTGTAGCTGGTGGCCGCCG
>CAYMKZ010000100.1:0-10503 GCA_964391345.1 uncultured Alcanivorax sp. | reverse complement strand
GCAGGATCTGCACTCGGCGCACATGGATTCTGCGACTGCGCGCAGAATGACGAGGGGGCGGACGCAGAATGACGAGGCGGGCGAGCGCAGGGTGGCGAGGCGAGCGGATGCGGGGTGGCGAGGCGAGCGGATGCGGGGTGGCGAGGCGGGCCCACTCTTCTTTTATCCCCCGCCTGTCACTAGTTATTTTTTGACGTGTTTCATCATGCGCCGCTTGCGGCGAATCTGGCGGTCGGTGAGCTGGTTCTTGCGGCCTTCGAACGGGTTGTCGCCGGATTTGAATTCCAGGCGGATCGGCGAGCCTTCGATTTTCAGCAATTCCCGGAAGCGGTTTTCCAGGTAGCGCTGGTAGCTGCTGGGCAGCGAGTCCGTGCGGTTGCCGTGGATGATCACCGTGGGCGGATTGGAGCCGCCGAAGTGGGCGTAACGCAGTTTGGCCCGGAAGCGGCCCACGCGCGGCGGCGGATGGCTGTGGGTGATGCCTTCCAGCATGTTGGTCAGCGCATTGCTGCCCAGCTTGATGAAGGCTGAATCCCAGGCTTTTTCGACGAAAGTGAACAGGTTGCCCACGCCGGTGCCGTGCAGTGCGGAAATGTAATGCACCTTGATCCACGGAGCGAAATGCAGGCGCCGGTCGATCTCGCGTTTGACCCACTCCTTGTGGTCGCTTTCCAGGTTGTCCCACTTATTGACCGCCACCACCAGGGCGCGGCCCGATTCGATGGTGTAGCCGATAAGATGCAGGTCCTGGTCGGTGATGCCGTCGTGGGCGTCCACCACCAGCACCACCACCTGGGCGGCGTCCACCGCCTGCAATGCCTTGATCACCGAGAATTTCTCGATCACTTCGTGGACCTTGCCACGGCGGCGGATGCCGGCCGTGTCGATCAGCACATAGGGGCGATCACGGCGCAGGAACGGCACTTCGATGGAATCGCGGGTGGTGCCGGCATGGTCGAAAACGATCACCCGGTCTTCGCCGAGAATGCGGTTGACCAGCGTGGATTTGCCCACGTTGGGGCGGCCCAGCACCGCCACTCTTACGGTGTTCGGGTCTTCCGGTTCCGCTTCTTGCTCCGCGGGATCGGACTCCGGAAAAGCGGCCAGCACGCTATCCACCATCGAGCGGACACCCCGCCCGTGAGACGCGGCAATCGGCATCACCTCGGTCAGCCCCAGGGCATAGAAATCCGCCATGGCGGTATCCGGGTCCAGACCGTCGGTTTTGTTGACCACCAGATAGACCGGTTTGGGCAGACGCCGCAATTCGGCGGCCACCTGCTCATCGGCGGCGGTCAGGCCGGCGCGGCCATCGACCAGAAACAGCACCGCGTCCGCTTCGCCCACCGCCTGGCGGGCCTGGTCGGTCATCGGCCGGTCGATGCCCTCTTCGCTCTCGCCGATGCCGCCGGTATCGACCACCGTGTAGGCGCGCTCGCCGAGGCGGCCGTCACCGTACTGGCGATCGCGCGTCAGCCCGGGAAAATCCGCGACAATGGCATCCCGTGTCCGGGTAAGCCGGTTGAACAGGGTGGATTTGCCCACGTTGGGCCGCCCCACCAGAGCGATCACGGGTTTCATGGGGCGTCAGTCTTCGTCGTCTTTTGCAATCGTGTAGGCGGCCAGTTCACCGTCGCCGCTGAGCGCGTAGAGCACATCATCGTACACCACCGGCGACGCCGAGAAGCCGTCGCGGTCGTGATGATAACGGGCCACCAGTTTGCCGCTGGTGGGGTCCATCCAGTACAGCCAGCCTTCGTAGTCGCCAACCACCACCAGGCCATCCTGCACCGCGGTGCCGGTCAGGCGCCGGCCGTAGAGCTTGTCCTGTTGCCACAGAAAACTGCCGCTGCGCATGTCCACGGCACGTACCATGCCGTCCGTGGTGGCGACGTAGATGGTGCTGGCATCATGGCTGAGCACCTGATGGGTGGAGATTTCCTTGCTCCAGTAGGGGCGGCCATTGTCCCAGTCGAGCACCGCGATGTCGCCCTGGAAAGTGGCGGTGAAAACCCCACCGTTGCTGACGATCAGGCTGGAATCCACGTCCACCAGCCGGTCCAGTTCAGAGCGGCCCTTCGGTTCCGCCACGCGCTGCTCCCACACTGGAGCACCGGTGGTGAGATCCAGACAGGCCACCTTGCCGCTGGCGAAGCCCGCGTAGACATGGCCATTGGCAATCACCGGTTGCGCCATGCCCAGCAGCGTCAGGTTGGGCACTGAAGTTTCATAGTCCCAGAGTTGTTTGCCGCTCGTCGGGTCCAGCGCCAGCACGTGGCCATCCTGAGTCTGGGCAACCACGAATACGCCATTGCTGGTGGCCGGCGCCAGCATCTCGCTGCTCAGTTGGGTGCGCCACAGTTCATGGCCGTCGCTGCTGTCCAACGCCACCAGTTGGCCTTCGCGGGTGCTGTAGAGCAGTTGCCCGTAGCCGGCGTAAAGACCGCCGACGATATGATCGTCGGTATCCTCGTGCCAGACGCGGTCGCCGTCCTCGCGGTTGAAGCCGTAAACGTCGCCGTCGATATCGGCGGCGAACACCCACTGTTCGGTCACCGCCGGACGCAACGTCATGTCCGAATCGCCCACGCCGTCGCCGGCGCCGGAATGCCACAGGCGATCCACGCTGTAGATGCCGTTTACATCGGGAACCGGCTTGGGCTCAATGGCGTTGGGGTTGCTGCTGCAACCGGCCAGCACCAGCAGGCTGAGCAAACCGGGGATCAGTACGCCTTTCAATGTGTTTGTCACGGTCAGCCATTCAGGTTGTCGAGTTTCATTTGCACGCGATCACGGTCGGCGCCGCCCTGCATCAAATCCAGTGCGGTGGTGTAGGCATCGCGAGCGGCGGAATCCTTGTGCTGGGCCAGTGCCACATCCCCTTTCAGCTCCAGGGCGCTGCCCTGCCAGGCTTTGGGGAAGGTGCCGGAAACCAGCTTTTCGGCGGCGTCCAGATTGCCCTGGGCGATATACACCCGGGCCAGACGCAGGCGGGCGGTATAACCCAGCTCATCCACGGCCGGATCTTCAGCCACCGTCTTGAGTTGCGTTACCGCCTCTTTCAGATCGTTGCCTTCCACCGCCAGCTTGGCCAGCAGCAGGTGGGCGTAATCGGCGTAGGTGCTGCCGGAATAATCCTTGATCAGATTATTGGCGGCGGCGCTTGCCTTGTCGTTGCTGCCGGCGCTGAGCGCGGTCATCATGTTTTCATAGACTTGAGAGGCACCGGTCGCCACCGTCTGCTGATGGTTCTGCCAGGCGCGCCAGCCCACCGTGCCGCCGATGGCCAGCACGATCACCACCAGCAGCATCAGGCCGTTGTCGATGAACCACTGCTTGATGCGCTCGATGTTCTCTTCATCACTGTGCATGTAATCCGCCACCCCAAAATCTCCTCGTTCGGCATTAGCGATCCAGATGAACGTTCAGCCAGGCGGCCACTTCGTCACTGGACAGTTGCAATTGTTCGGTTTGTTCACGCAACGGTTTCACCGTCACCTGGCCATTGGCCACTTCGTCTTCACCCAGGAGCAGTGCATAACGGGCACCGCTGCGGTCGGCTTTTTTCATCTGGCTCTTGAAGCTGCCACCACCGCAATGACACTGCACACCGACACCCGGCAGCGCATCACGCAGGTGTTCCGCCAGGGCCAGCGCCTGAGCCTCGACCCCACCCATGGCGGTGATATAGAGTGCCACCGGCGCGGGCAGTTCCATACCCTGCTGTTCGAGCAGCAGAATCAGCCGCTCGATGCCCATGGCGAAACCCACCGCCGGGGTCGCCTTGCCGCCCAGTTGCTCCACCAGGCCGTCGTAACGGCCGCCGGCACAGACGGTACCCTGGGCACCCAGCGCGGTGGTGGTCCACTCAAACACGGTTCGGCCGTAATAATCCAGCCCGCGCACGATGTTCGGGTTGATCACGTAGGCCACGCCGGCGGCATCCAGCAGCGCGCACAGCCGCTGGAAATGGCCACGCGAGGGCTCGCCGAGATAGTCCGTCAGCTGCGGCGCCTCCTCAAGCACCTGGCGGGTTCCGGGATCCTTGCTGTCCAGCACGCGCAGCGGATTGCGCTCGACGCGCTTGCGGGAATCCTCGTCGAGACGCTCGAAACGGCTCTGCAAAAACGCCACCAGCGCCTCACGATAGCGGGCGCGATCCTCGGCGTCACCAAGGGAATTCAGTTCCAGGGTCACGCTATCCAGTAGCCCCAGCTCGCGCCACAGACGGGCCGTCATGAGGATGATTTCGGCATCGATGTCCGGCCCTTCCATGCCGAACGCTTCCACGCCGATCTGGTGGAATTGCCGGTAGCGGCCCGCCTGCGGCCGCTCGTGGCGGAACATCGGCCCGGCATACCAGAGGCGCTGGGTCTGGTTGTACAGCAGACCGTTCTGCTCGGCGGCGCGCACGCAGCAGGCAGTTCCTTCCGGGCGCAACGTCAGGCTGTCGCCGTTGCGGTCGTCGAAGCTGTACATCTCTTTTTCGACGATGTCGGTGACCTCGCCGATGCCGCGCTTGAACAGCTCGGTACGCTCGACGATCGGGAAGCGTATCTCCTGGTAGCCATAGCTCCCCAGCACCGTGCGCACGGAGGCTTCCAGCATCTGCCACAGCGGCGTCTGCGTGGGGAGGATATCGTTCATCCCGCGAATCGAGGTGATCTTCTTGCTCACCGGTTCTCCTTGCAAAAAAGACGGACGTCTGACGTCGGATACCCCACGCGAAGGCGCTTGTGCCGCCTTTTCGCGTCAGACTCCGGACGTCGGACGTCCGACCGGTTATTCGCTTCTAGCAATAATGCCGTTTGCCTTGTCGTCGCGCATCCTTTTTACCTTGGCGCGAACCATGCGCTCCAGTTCGTCGACCAGGTCTTCCTTCTTGATGTGGTGACTCTTCTTGCCGTCCTCGTAGGACAGGTTGTTGGGCGTGCCTCCGGTGAGGCCCACATCCACTTCACGGGCTTCGCCCGGCCCGTTGACCAGGCAGCCGATCACCGCCAGATCGACGGACTCGTTGATGTCCTCGAGCCGCGCTTCCAGCTCGTTGACGGTCTTGATGACGTCGAAATTCTGCCGCGAACAGCTCGGGCAGGCGATGATGTTGACGCCCTTCTTGCGCAGATTCAGGCTTTTCAGGATGTCGAAACCGACGCGGATCTCCTCCACCGGATCCGCCGCCAGCGAAATGCGGATGGTATCGCCGATGCCGTCCAGCAGCAGCCCGCCCAGCGCAATGGCGGATTTCACCGTACCGTTGCGGAAGGTGCCGGCCTCGGTCACGCCCAGGTGCAGCGGCTGCTCGACCTGATCCGCCAGTTTGCGGTAGGCCTGCAACGTCATGAACACGTTCGAGGCCTTGACGCTGATCTTGAAGTCCTGGAAGTCATAGCGGTCGAGAATGGCGGCGTGGCGCAGAGCCGATTCCACCAGCGCATCACTGCACGGCTCGCCGTACTGGCGCAGCAGCTCTTTCTCCAGCGAGCCGGCGTTGACGCCGATGCGAATCGGCACGCCGTGATCACGGGCGGATTCGATCACCGCCCGCTCGCGGTCTTCCCGGCCAATGTTGCCGGGGTTGATGCGCAGGCAGTCGGCGCCTTCCTCGGCTGCCCGCAGCGCGATCTTGTAATCGTAATGAATGTCCGCCACCAGCGGCACCGCCACCTGGCGCTTGATCTTGCCGAACGCCTCGGCGGCATCCATGGTCGGCACCGACACGCGGACGATATCCGCGCCCACCGCCTCCAGGCGGCGGATTTGCGCCACCGTTGCTGCCACATCGCAGGTATCCGTATTGGTCATGCTCTGCACGGAGATGGGCGCATCACCGCCCACGGCCACCTTGCCCACGTAAATCTTGCGGGACTTGCGACGTTTTATGGAGATTTCCGGTTCCATGATTCGAACCTGCTGTTGTGAAACGTGTGAACCTTACGGCAGGGTTACGTGAATAACCTCGCCGGACTGCTGGCTGGGCAGGCTGACCTGCTCACCATCGACGACCACGGAGGATACTGCCCCCGCGTCGCCAATGGTAACGCGAAATGGCGCTTCGCCCTGCAAATCCATTGCCGTGCCCGCCTGCTGGGTACCCACGGCGAGCGTCTTGCCGCTGCCGTCGACCACCTTGATCCAGCATACCCTGGAGAACGCCATGGCCAGGCTGCCGCTCGCGGCCTCGGCGCTCTGGCCGGCCGGGGCCGTGGCGGTTTCAGCCGGCGCCGTGGCGGCCGGTTCATCACCAGCGGCGGCGCTGTCGCCAGCCGCCGCGCCATCGCTGGCGCCCGTGGCGGCACCCGCATCAGCCGTGCCATTGTCCTCGGCGGTGTCGCCGTTTGTCACACCCGCATCCGCCGCGCCGGGGGTCATGCCGGAATCCGCTCCGGTGGCCGGCGCCCCTGACTGTACGCCGGCCTGATCGCCGTCGGCGGCGGGCGACGCCGGAGCGCTTTCCCGGGTATTCGCCGAAGCGCCTTCTGAAGCACTTTGCGACACGGCGGCGCCCGTTCCGTTGCCGGAAGCACTCGGCGACGTGGCGCCTTCACCCTGGCCGTTTCCGGTTTGGCCACCATCAACCTGACTATCATCAACCTGGCCATTTTCAATTTGATGACCACTGTTCTGATAACTAGTGTCCGACATGGATTGCGCCGCTTCATGGCCGGGCCACAGCCACCAGGCCACCAGCAGAGCCAGAATGATCACCAGCACGATCAGTGCCGGCAGCCGCCAGCGCGGGCTTGCCGCTCGGCGGCTTTCTTCGGTTTCCGCCTGATGCTCCTCGGCGCTGACACGCTCACGATCAAGGCGCTGCTGGTACAGTGCCGCCACTTCCTCGCCCGGCAGCCCCAGCAACCGGGCATAGTTGCGCAGATAGCCCTTGATGAAAGCCGGCTCAGGCAGCTTGCCGTACTCGTCGTTTTCCAGCGCGATCAGGTAGTTTCTGGAAAGATGCAGACCCCGGGACACCTCTTCCCGGCTGATGCCTTTTTCTTCCCGGGCGCGGCGCAACTGTGCGCCCGGCAACAATTCATCTTGCATTACCATCTCTCCTGGTTGTTCTTCCATTGTTGCCACCGCCGGTATTCGTCGGATTGCGGATAGCGGCTCTGCAACGCCAGTTCGAAGCTGGCAAGTCTTTCAGGTTGTGCAACGGCCGACGCCAGGCGGATACCCAGCCACAACGAGTCGGCATCGAGCACGCGGGTACGCTCACTGTACTGCTGAAAATGGCGCCAGCCCGCCTGATACTGCTTCCGCTGGTAGTCGATACGCGCCAGTTCACGGGACGGAACGGCCATTCCCGGACGCAGGCGCAACGCCCTGGCAAACGCCTGCCGGGCCAGATCAGGCTGTTCCAGTGCCTGGTAACACAGCCCCAGATTGCTGAGCGCGCCACTGCGCCCCTGATAGTCAGGGACAGCGGCGGCCCGCTCGAGTTTCCCGGCGGCTTCCTGGTAGCGGGCTTGTGAAAAAAGCAACGCGCCATAATTGTTCAGTGCCGGAGCAAACGCAGGATCGGCGTCCAGCGCACGCTGGTAGTACCGCTCCTCTCCCTCCGTATCTCCCTCGTAGCCGTACAGCAGCGCCATGGCGTTGTTGGCCGCCGGGCTTTGCGGGTCCAGCGACAGGGCGCGAGTGAAATGGCGGCGCGCCTCGGACGGATTGTCCTTGCGCAGGTATGCCACTCCCGCCGCCACACGGGCCGTCACCGCCTGCTCCACGTCCAGCGGATGCAGCGGCTCGGTGACGCAGGCCGCCAGCGCCGCGGCGAACACCACCAGCAGGGACGTCCGCAGCACGCCGATCATCAGAGAGACGCAGGGTTGCCGGCGGGCTGTTCCGAACGGTGGAAAATGGAGGCTTTCCATCGCTCGTTGCGGCGGGTGCGGTCCTTCACCTCGCCGACCAGTTGACCACAGGCCGCGTCGATGTCGTCACCGCGCGTGGTACGCACGGTGGTGAGCACGCCATGATCATTCAGAAACTTGTGAAACGCGAGGATATCGTCCTTGCGTGAGCGCTCGTAGCCGGAGTGAGGGAACGGGTTGAAAGGAATCAGGTTCACTTTCACCGGAATGTCTCTCAGCAGCTTGACCAGTTGGCGGGCATGCTCCGGCTTGTCGTTCACATCGCGCAGCATCACGTATTCCATGGTGATGGTGTTGTGGCGATGGGTGATGTTGTCACTGTAGCGCTTGCACGCCGCCATCAGTTGTTCCAGCGGGTACTTGCGGTTCAGCGGCACCAGCTTGTCACGCAGGGCGTCATTGGGAGCGTGCAGACTGACCGCCAGGGAAACGTCCAGATCCCGGCTGAGCTGGTCGATCTTCGGCACCACGCCCGAGGTGGACAGCGTGACGCGGCGCTTGCTGATGCCGTAACCCAGGTCATCGAGCATCAGGCGCATGGCGTCCAGCACCGCATCGTAGTTCAGCAGCGGCTCGCCCATGCCCATCATCACCACGTTGGTGACCGGGTGCTCGCCGAGATTCTGCCGTGGCCCGAAAGCGCGGCTGGCCTGCCATACCTGGCCGATGATCTCGGCGCTGGTCAGGTCGCGCTGGAAGCCCTGCTTGCCGGTGGAACAGAAGCTGCAATCCACCGCGCAGCCGACCTGCGAGGAAACGCAAAGCGTGCCGCGCCGGCCATCGGGAATGAACACCGTTTCCACGGCTCCGCCCTGGTCGGTCTCGAACACCCATTTGCGAGTGCCATCCCGGGAAATGCCTTCGTGGAGCACTTTCGGGCCGCGAATCTCGGCCACCTGGGCCAGCTTCGCGCGCAGCGCCTTGCCGACGTCGGTCATTTGCTCGAAATCATCCGCCTGATGGTGGTGGATCCATTTCAGCACTTGCTGGGCACGGAATTTCTTCTCGCCCAAGCCGAGGAAGAACGCTTCCAGGGCCGGGCGGGTCATGCCAAGCAGATTGACCTTGTCGGGGGTGCTCATGGCACGCTCTCTCCTTCAGGCGCTCTCAGCGGGTACGCGCACAGATCTCGTTGTCGGCGAAAAAATAGGCCACTTCACGGGCCGCCGATTCGCTGGAATCGGAACCGTGCACCGCGTTCTCGTCGATGGTTTCCGCGAAATCCGCACGAATGGTGCCGGCCGCCGCTTCTTTCGGGTTGGTGGCGCCCATCAAGTCACGGTTCAGTTTGATGGCGTTGTCGCCTTCCAGCGCCTGCACCACCACCGGCCCGCTGGTCATGAAGCTGACCAGATCCTTGAAGAAAGGACGCTCCTTGTGCTCGGCGTAAAAGCCCTCGGCCTGCTCGCGGCTCAGGTGCAGCATCTTCATTGCCACCACCTGCAAACCGGCCTTTTCGAAACGGCCAACGATGTCACCGATAACATTTTTGCCTACGGCATCCGGCTTGATGATGGAAAGGGTGCGTTCGACAGCCATTGATCCGTTCACTCCAAACACTGGTTTTGATAGTTGCCGCCGATCAAATCCTGGTGAATCGATCACCAACGGGTATTTTCCGGGGCCTGAAACCGGCGAATTATACGCATCCGGGCGCGAATATGATACCGTTGCCGGCCCTTTCACGCCGGCCAGCCGGCGGGCCGGCGACCCCGTTCGCAACACCGTTTGGCAAGGCTGTTTCCACCACGGCATCAGATCACGTATAATACCCGAGTAATTTACTCTGGTATTCGGGAAATCATGAGCAGCCAAGCCGAACTCGAGAAAGCCATTCGCTCTGAATACGAAGCAGGTTTCACCACTCAGGTGGAGTCCGACACCCTGCCTCCGGGGCTGAATGAAGACGTTATCCGTGTCATTTCCGCCAAGAAGGGCGAGCCCGAGTGGCTGCTTGAGTGGCGCCTGGACGCTTACCGGAATTTCCTCAAGATGCAGGAGCCGGAGTGGGCCCACGTACACTTTCCGCCGGTGGATCTGAACGAGATTTCCTACTATTCCGCGCCGAAAAGCATGGAAAACCGGCCGAAAAGCCTCGATGAGGTCGATCCCGAGCTGCTCGAGACCTACGAGAAGCTGGGCATTCCGCTGCACGAGCAGGAAATGCTCGCCGGGGTGGCCGTGGATGCGGTGTTCGATTCCGTTTCCGTGGCCACCACTTTCCGCAGCAAGCTGGCCGAAGCCGGAGTGATCTTCTGCTCCATCTCCGAGGCGATCCGGGAATACCCGGAGCTGGTCCGCAAGCATCTCGGTTCCGTGGTGCCCAAGGGAGACAACTACTTCGCCGGGCTCAACTCCGCTGTATTCACCGATGGCTCCTTCGTCTATATCCCCAAGGGCGTGCGCTGCCCCATGGAGCTGTCCACTTATTTTCGTATCAACGAAGCCAACACCGGGCAGTTCGAACGGACGCTGATCGTCGCCGATGAGGGCAGCTACGTCAGCTACCTGGAAGGCTGCACCGCGCCGCAGCGCGACGAGAACCAGTTGCACGCCGCCGTGGTCGAGCTGATCGCCCGGCCCGGCGCCGACATCAAGTACTCCACGGTGCAGAACTGGTACCCCGGTG
>CAYMKZ010000099.1:0-10528 GCA_964391345.1 uncultured Alcanivorax sp. | reverse complement strand
GGCTTTTCCAGACAAAGGCTCGTGGTTTCCCCAGCGCGCGTTGCGCGGTAGCATGCAGCGCGACCAATCATTTCGGGGACTACTCTTGCCCGCCACTCATATCCGCGAGCCGGCGCTGATCGTCCGTGTCGGTGCCGAAGCGCGGGAACGCATCCGCATGCGCGGCCTGCCGGCCAGTGATGTCAGCGTATTGCCCGGCGCTGCCGGCGGCCCCAAGGGAATCGGCATTGTCGGGCTGGATCGGGCTATTTTCGGCGATTTTCTGGCACGATCGCGGCGTCCACGCACACTGATCGGGGCTTCCATCGGTAGCTGGCGGTTCGCCGCCGTGGCCGCCGGCGGGCAGGACCCGCAGCGTATCGTTGCCAACCTGGAGCGGCTTGCCGACCTTTATACCCGGCAGCGTTTTCCCAGGGATGTCGATGCCGCCGGAGTCAGCCGCAATTGCATGACGATGCTCACCGAACTGCTCGGCGACAGCGGGCAAACCATCATCGACAACCCGGACTATCGGCTGGTCGTGGCCATGGACCGCAGCCGGGGTCTGATCGCCAGTGACTGGCCCTGGCTGCTGACCCTGGGGCTGGCGGCGCTGGTGGCCGGCAATCTGCTCAGCCGCCGCTTGCTGCGCCTGTTCATGCAGCGGGCGCTGGCCTGCCCCGGTGATGAGCCTTTGCCGTTGGAGCCACTCAGGGACTTCACCACCCACCGGGTGAAACTGAACGTCGACAACCTGTACGCCGCGCTGATGGCCAGCGCTTCCATCCCGCTGGTGCTGGAAGGGGTACGTGATGTTCCCGGCGCACCGGTTGGCATCTACCGTGATGGCGGCTTGCTCGACTATCACCTGGATCTGCCCTACGACACCGACGGCACGGTGCTTTATCCGCACTTCACCGACCGGGTGATTCCCGGCTGGTTCGACAAGCCGCTGCGCTGGCGCCGGGCCAGCGCCCGTCACCTGCGGCGCACGGTGCTGGTGTCCCCTTCGCCGGCGTACCTGGCCCGCCTGCCTCACGGCAAGCTGCCCGATCGCAGCGATTTCCAGCGCTATCGGGGCGACAACGCCGGCCGCGAACGCTACTGGCGTCAGGCGATTGCCGAGAGCGAACGGCTGGGCGACGAGTTTCTGGAGCTGATGGAGAAGGACAAACTCATCGAACGCATGGTGGATTTGTAAGGCCGGCTCTATTCCTGGCGCAAATGGTGAATATGGAAGCGCAGATGATCGTCGATGAAACTGGCAATGAAGAAATAGGAATGATCGTAGCCTGGCTGCATGCGCAGCGTGAGCGGCATGCCGGCTTCCTCGCAGGCTTTTTTCAGCGCCTCCGGACGTAACTGCCCGTCGCGGTAAAAATTGTCCGCCTCTCCCTGATCCACCATCAATGCCGGGCCCCTGCTGCCGGTGCGAATCAACTCGCACGCATCCCAGGCCTTCCAGGTTTCCCGGTCATCGCCCAGATAGCCACTGAACGCCTTTTCGCCCCAGGGACACTGGGTCGGATTGGCGATCGGCGCAAAGGCCGACACCGAACGATAGCGCCCCGGATTCTTCAGCGCACAGATCAACGCCCCGTGACCGCCCATGGAATGGCCGCTGACCGCCTCACGGCCGTTGAGCGGAAAGTGCGCCTGCATCAGCGCCGGCAACTCGCCGGTGACGTAATCGTACATGCGGTAATGCCGGTTCCAGGGCGCACGGCTGGCATTCAGATAAAAGCCGGCGCCGGAACCGAAATCGTAACTGTCGTGCTCGCCAGGCAGGTCGGTTCCCCGCGGGCTGGTATCCGGGCAGACGATCGCCAGCCCCAGCTCCGCCGCCACCCGGTGCGCCCCGGCCTTCTGCATGAAATTCTCGTCCGTGCAGGTCAGCCCGGACAACCACCACAACAGAGGCACCGTCTTGTCCTCCGCCGCCGGCGGCAAATAAATCGCGAACACCATCTCGCAATCCAGCGTATCGCTGCGGTGCCGGTAACGCTTCAGCCAACCGCCGAAGGAGCGGGTTTCGGAAAGCAGCTCCGGGGCTACGGGAACGGACATGGATTTTCTCCTGAAAACAGCGGTGTTGGCGAAAAACCGGTGGATGCGCTGCGCTTATCCACCCTACAAAACCCGAGGCCAGGCTGTAGGGTGGATAAGCGCAGCGCATCCACCAAAACCACTCAATAAACAATCACCGAGCGAATGCTCTTTCCTTCATGCAACAGATCGAATGCCGTATTGATCTCGTCCAGCCCCATGGTATGGGTAACGAATTCGTCGATCTTGATCTCGCCCTTCATGTAGCGATCCACATAACCCGGCAACTCCGTGCGGCCCTTCACCCCGCCAAACGCCGAACCGCGCCACACCCGGCCCGTCACCAACTGGAACGGACGAGTGGAGATTTCCTCGCCGGCGCCGGCCACGCCGATGATGATCGATTCGCCCCAACCCTTGTGGCAGCACTCCAGCGCCGAACGCATCACATTCACATTGCCGATGCACTCGAACGAATAATCCACCCCGCCATCGGTCAACTCGACAATCACATCCTGAATCGGGTCACTGTATTTTTTCGGATTGACGAAATCCGTCGCCCCGAACTGGCGTGCCATGGTCTCCTTGCTGTCGTTGATGTCGATGGCGATGATGCGCTCCGCCTTCGCCATCACCGCGCCCTGAATCACCGACAAGCCAATACCGCCCAGCCCGAACACCGCTACCGTCGAACCCGGCTCCACCTTCGCCGTATTCAGTACCGCACCAATGCCCGTGGTGACACCGCAACCGAGCAGACAGATCTTGTCCAGCGGCGCTTCCTTGCTCACCTTCGCCAGCGACACCTCCGGCACCACCGTGAACTCCGAGAACGTACTGGTGCCCATGTAGTGATGGATGTCCTGCCCGTTCAGCGAAAACCGCCGCGTACCGTCCGGCATCAATCCCTTGCCCTGCGTCGCCCGCACCGCCGAACACAGATTGGTCTTGCCGGTCAGGCAGAACTTGCACTGCCGGCACTCCGCCGTATCCAGCGGAATCACATGATCACCCGGCTGCACGCTCGTCACTCCCGCGCCCACCTCACGCACGATGCCCGCGCCCTCATGCCCGAGAATCGACGGAAACAGCCCTTCCGGGTCCGTCCCCGAAAGCGTATAGGCATCGGTATGGCAAACCCCCGTCGCCACGATCTGCACCAACACCTCCCCGGCCTTCGGCCCCGCCACATCCACTTCCTCGATGACCAGCGGCTTGCCCGCCTCCCAGGCCACAGCGGCTCTTGATTTCATGGTTTGCTCCCGTATGTCTCGGTGGTGACGCGCGGTGTGCGCCGATAGGGGGATGATACGGGATTTGCGGTGGAGTTTGGGGCTGCCGGGATAATCGACCCGGATCCATGCTGAGGAACAACTGGCTCGTGAGACAACTACCGAGGAATCCTCGGTAGTTCAAGGGCTCGTGTGCGAAAAAACGTACGCTCTCTTCACGAACCCGCTAGCGGTCAGCTTGTGCTCTTTTTTCCGACAGCAGCACATTGGAAACCGGTACCGCCAGTCTGGCGCCGTGCTGTGCGATGATTCCGGCAATCTTGAGCAGTACATCTTCCTTGACGGGTGCGAAATCAGCGTATCCGGTGACCGTGGGTGTGGTGTAGGCGTACAAATAGAGCTTCAGCGCGTATTCTCCGTAACCATCAAATCTGAACACCAGGTAGTCACCCATGTCCGGGTGCTCTTTGAGCATGCGATTGACGTCCGCGATGATTCCCGGAATTTTGTCCACGTCCTCAAGCCGCACGTACACGTATTCCGCGATCTCCCGGTGGGCCATGCGCGAGTGATTGATGATGGTATCCGTATTGAACTTTGAGTTGGGGACGTAGATTCGCTTGCCATTCCAGTCGAGAACCTGCGTGGCCCGCCAACCGATGTGCTCGATTTCACCCGCGGCCCAACCGAGGTATCCACCCATGCGATTGGCATCCGGGAAGATGACGTGATCGCCAACCTTGAACGGACGGCTGACATAAACCGAAATCGCACCGAACAGGTTGGCGACCAGGCTCTGTGCCGCGAACCCCAGTGCGATACCCGCGACACCACCGAAGGCAAGCAGGCTGGTAATGGAGAAGCCGAATGTTTGCATCCCCACGAGGACGGCGAGAATGATGACCAGTGAGGTAATCAGCTTGCCGATGGCATCGGCCGTCGTCGAGTCGAAGTGCTTGCCTTGTGACGCCAATCGGCTGCGCAGATTGGTCACTGCCCGGACTTTGAAGCGAAGCGCGAACCACGCGACTATGGCGATGATGGCGATCTCGCGTGCGGGGGGAAGCAGAGCCGCCAGCCATGGCAGGTGCCCGTTGGTCGTGAGCGCCTGTCCCGCGATGCTCAAGCCGACGACCCATCCCACGGCTTGCAGCGGAGCGTTGAGGGCACCGATGAGGGCATCCCGCCAAATGTGGGTATGTACGCCCGCGCGTTTGTAACGTGTCCGCAGAATCAAGTGGATGACCAGTGCGAGCACCAGCGTGATCGCCAAAATGATTCCGGCAAGGGCGGAATCCGACAATCCATGGTGGAGCCCGGTCAGGACCGCTTCGAGTCCGTTCGAGTCAGCGTTTTGTGGTGCCATAAGTACATCAACCGTTTCGACTTGCAAGTTTCTTGTGAGACCTCACACCATACCTCATTACATCAAAAAGACCCCTCCAACCGGGTCAGTATCCGCACCTCTGAATGCAGGGTACGGTGAACCGGACATTTGTCAGCGATCTCCAGCAGCCGCTGCCGTTGTGCGTCGTCCAGGTCACCTTCTATGCGAATACTCCGCTCGATGCGATCGATCTGTCCGCTTCGGGTTTCGCATTCGGCGCAGTCTTCGGCGTGAATCTTGTCGTGCTTGAGCGTTACCGCCACGTGCTCCAACGGCAGTTTCTTGTGCCGCGCGTACATATGCAGGGTCATGACGGTGCAGGCGCCGAGTGCGGCGCAGAGCATCTGGTAAGGGTTCGGACCGAGGTCGTCGCCGCCGACGGCGGAGGGCTCGTCCGCCAGCCAGTGGTGGCGTCCAGTGTTGATGGTTACCGCGAAGGCGCCATGGTCGTGTTCGGTGACGTGTACGGCGTCGTCCGGTGTTGCATCCGTGGTTTTTGTGCCGGCAGCTGGGGTCTCTGACTCGATGTAGCGTTGTGCCCAGGCGGCGATGACGTTGGCGGCGAAGCGGGCGTCGGCCTGGCGTGCCAGCAGATGGTCCGCGTGGTCGAGCGAGACGAAGGATTTGGGGTGCAGCGCGGCGCTGAATATTTCGCTGGCGTTGTCGATGCCGACAACGGTGTCGCCGGGGGCGTGCAGTACCATCAGAGGACGCCGCAATGTGTGGATGCGTTGTTCCTGTTTCTGGTTGCTCAGATCATCGAGCAGCGAGCGTTTGATGGTGAAGGGGCGTCCGCCCAGTTGCACGGAGGCTTCGCCTTTGGTTTTGATTTCTTCGACCTGCCCGCCAAGTTGCTGGATGAGGTGGGCGGGGTCGGAGGGCGCACCGATGGTGGCGACCGCGACGGCATCGTCGATGCGGTGCGCGGCGGCGATCACGGCGGCGCCGCCGAGGGAATGACCGATGAGCAGCGCGGGGACGCCGTGGTTGGCTCGCAGCCAGTCGGCGGCGGCCACCAGGTCGTCCACGTTGGAGGAAAAGTCGGTGTTGGCAAAATCGCCGCCGCTGCCTCCGAGCCCGGTGAAGTCGAAACGTAATACGCCGAAGCCGGCGGCCACCAATGCGCGGGAAATATAGGCGGCGGCTTTGCTGTCCTTGGAGCAGGTGAAGCAGTGTGCGAACAGTGCCCAGCCGCGTGGTGCGGAGGCGGGCTGGTCGAGCCGCCCGGCGAGGGGAGCGTTCTGGCTGCCTGGGAATTCGATGCGCTGACTGGTCATGGATTGCCCTCCTTTAACGTATCTTCCATGATACTGGACGAGCCGTTCCATGGTGACGAGGAGAAGTGCTATGAGTAAGGACAAGCGGAAAATGACAACGGCCGCCGGGGCTCCGGTGGCGGACAACCAGAATATTTTGACCGCTGGCCCGAGGGGGCCTCAACTGCTTCAGGACGTCTGGTTTCTGGAAAAGCTGGCGCATTTCGATCGGGAAGTGATTCCGGAGCGCCGCATGCATGCCAAGGGTTCCGGCGCTTACGGTACGTTTACCGTGACCGGCGACATCACCCGGTACACGAAAGCGAAAATTTTCTCGGAAATCGGCAAGAAAACCGATCTCATCGTTCGCTTCTCCACGGTGGCCGGAGAGCGGGGCGCGGCGGACGCCGAGCGCGATATCCGCGGTACGGCGATAAAATTCTACACGGAGGAAGGCAACTGGGATCTGGTCGGCAACAACACGCCGGTGTTTTTCCTGCGTGATCCGCTGCGCTTTCCGGGGCTCAATCGTGCGGTCAAGCGTGATCCGCGCACCAACATGCGCAGTGCCACCAGCAACTGGGATTTCTGGACCTCGCTGCCCGAAGCGCTGCACCAGATCACCATCACCATGAGCGAGCGCGGCATCCCGGCCAGCTACCGGCACATGCATTTGTTCGGCAGCCATACCTTCAGCCTGATCAACGCTGACAATGAACGATTCTGGGTGAAGTTCCACTTTCAGACCGAGCAGGGCATCAAGAATCTGACGGACGCCGAGGCGGAAGCCATCGTCGGCCAGGATCGGGAAAGCCATCAGCGTGATTTGTACGAGGCCATCGAGGCCGGCAACTTCCCACGCTGGAAACTGTATATCCAGGTGATGACGGAAGAGCAGGCGAAACAGAGTGAATACAATCCTTTTGATCTGACCAAGGTCTGGTACCACAAGGATTATCCGTTGATCGAAGTCGGCGTGCTCGAACTCAACGCCAATCCCGAAAACTATTTCGCCGAAGTGGAACAGGCCGCGTTCAATCCGGCGCAGATAGTGCCCGGCATCGGCTTTTCACCGGACAAGATGCTGCAAGGGCGGCTTTTTTCCTACGGTGATGCGCAGCGTTACCGGCTTGGCGTCAACCATCACCAGATTCCCGTCAATACGCCGCGCTGCCCGTTCCATTCCTACCATCGCGACGGGGCCATGCGCGTGGATGGCAACCAGGGTGGAACGCTCGGTTATGACCCCAACAGCTACGGTGAGTGGCAGGATGATCCGGCTTTGAACGAGCCTCCGTTGAATCTCGATGGGGCGGCGGATCATTATCCTCAGGATGACGATTACTTCACTCAGCCGGGCAAACTGTTCCGGTTGATGAATGAGGCCCAGAAACAGGTGCTGTTCGAGAACACGGCGCGCGCCATGGGTGATATTCCCAGGGAAATCAAGCTCCGGCATATCCGTCACTGCCTGAAAGCGGACCCCGATTATGGTGAAGGCGTCGCCAAGGCGCTGGATATCCCGGTCGGTGAGGTGAAGGGGTGAAACGGCCTCAAGCATGATCCACATTCTGTTGCTGATACTGGATTTGGGCGGCACCTTCGTCTTTGCCATCAGCGGTGGCATGGTGGCGGTCAAGCACCGGCTGGATATTTTCGGTGTGCTGGTGCTGTCGTTCGCCGCCGGCAACGCCGGTGGCCTGACCCGCGATCTGCTGATCGGTGCTTCGCCGCCGGCGGCCATCGCCGACTGGAAATACCTGGGTGTTTCCGTGCTGGCCGGGCTGATTACCTATTTCTGGTATCCGGTGACCAACCGGCACCGTAATAAAGTACTGCTAC
This sequence comes from uncultured Alcanivorax sp., assembly GCA_964391345.1. Taxonomy (GTDB): domain Bacteria; phylum Pseudomonadota; class Gammaproteobacteria; order Pseudomonadales; family Alcanivoracaceae; genus Alloalcanivorax. The sequence continues at coordinate 2,786 of CAYMKZ010000099.1, read as the reverse complement.
TCGATGCCGTGGGGCTGGCGTTTTTCGCGGTGGCCGGCGCGCAGAAAGCCCTGCTGTTCGGCCTCAATCCGGTCATGGCGGCGTTGATGGGCATGCTGACCGGCATTGGCGGCGGCATGTTGCGTGATGTGCTGGCCATGCAGGTTCCCACCGTGTTGCGTTCGGATCTTTATGCACTGGCGGCGCTGGCTGGCGCGGCGGTGGTGGTCGGTGGTGATGTACTGCATGTCTGGCCGCTGGCCACCACGATAACCGGCGGTGTGCTGTGTTTCGTGCTGCGTTACATGGCGATTCGCCACGATTGGCATCTGCCTTCCGCGCGGGTGCCTGATGACGAATGATGCGGGCTGATCAAGCGGTATCGAAGCACTTGGCGAGATGACTCACGAAGAGCGCTGGTCGGAAAGGGAGGGGGCGGTTCTGAGGCGTGGCCGCCGTTTGCCAAGCGGATGGTCGTTCATCAGCCAGGCGGGAATCACCGCCAGGAAAAACAGAATGGCGACGATGTAGAAGCCATCCTGGTAGGCCAGCATCTGTGCTTTGGGCACTACCTCGGCTTCCAGAAACGAGAGCGCGGCGGGATGCAGGTGTTGCGGAAAGCGGTCGCCGAAGGGGTTGCCCCAGTGCGCCAGCATGCCGTTGAGCCGGCGTAGAGTTTCGGCGGCGGCGGGGTTGGCGGCGGTGAGGGTTTGCGCCAGCGCGTCGCCGTGAAAAGTGGTGCGGCGTTCGACGAAGATGGCCAGCAAGTTGACGCCGAAAGCACCACCCAACTGGCGCACGAAATTGACGCTGCCGGAGCCTTGGGCAAGCTGTGAATCGGGCAGTGCCCGCAGTGCGCCGGCGTTGAGCGCCGGCAGAATGAAGCCCAGGCCGATGCGGCCCAGCACCACCCACCATGCCAGCGTCCAGAACGGCGTGTTGACGTCCATGGCCGTGGCCAGCCAGAACGAAAAACCGAACAGGATCAGTCCACCGGAAATCGGAATGCGCGCTGGCACGCGATCGCTGACACGCCCGGCAACGGGAAAGATGAACAGCAGAATCAGTCCGGCGGGCATCAGCAACAGCCCCGAGCGGGTCGGTGTGTAGCCCTGGATGGTTTGCACGAACAGCGGAATGATGTAGGTGGAGCCGTAGATGCCTGCCCCCAGGGCGAACGCCACCACGCACGAGGCGCTGAAACGGATGCTGGTGAAGACGCGCATGTTGAGCAGAGCGTTGGGGCTGATCAGTTCCCAGATGATGAATCCCAGTGACGATAAAATCGCGAAGGTGAACGACAGTAGAATCTCATTGGAGTGCCAGCCGAGCCGCTGGCCGTTGGAGAGGCCGTAAAGCAGTGTCACCAGCGCCACCGACAGCAAGGCAAAGCCGATCACGTCGAAGCGTTTGCGCTCGACGATATGCGGATCGCGGCCGGGCAGGAAGGCGGCGGCAGCGGCGATGGCGACGGCGCAAATGGGTAGCACCACCAGAAAAACATCGCGCCAACTGTACTCGTCCACCATCACGCCGCCCAGCGTCGGGCCGAGCGCCGGAGCCAGCACCACGCCCATGCCGTAGATGCCCATGGCCGTGCCGCGTTTGTCGTAGGGGAAGACGATGGAGATCACCACCATCGCCATGGGCTGGATCATGCCGGCGGCCAGCCCCTGGAGGACGCGCGCCAGAATCACTTCTCCGCTACTGTGGCTCACCGCGCCGAGCAGGCTGCCGACGATGAACAGCGTCAGCGCGAAGATGTAGGTGGTGCGGTGGCCGAAGCGATCCAGTTGCCAGGCGGTGAGCAGCATGGTGGCGGTCATCGCCGCCAGAAAGCCGGTGGACAGCCACTGCACCTGATCCTGGCTCATGCCGAAGGTGCCCATGATGTCGTTGAGCGCCACATTGACGATGGTGGCGGCGACGGTCACCACGATGGTGCCGAGCATGACGGTGCCGGTGGCCAGCCATTTGTAGCTCGCGCCGTAGCGCGCCTGCATCTCCTCAATGGGAGACATCAATGGCCACCTCTACCATCAGGCCAGGCTTCAGACGCGCATCGGGATGGTCGAGCGTGATGCGCACCGGCACCCGCTGGGTGATCTTGGTGAAACTGCCGGAAGGGTTGGGGCTGGGCAGCAGGGCAAACATGCTGGTGGCGGCGTTGCCGACATGCAGCACCTTGCCGGTCACTTGCATATCCGGGTAGGCGTCCACGTGGATGTCCACCGGGTCGCCGGGCCGCACCTCGGCGATGGCGGTTTCCTTGACGTTGGCTTCCACCCAGATCTTCGTCGGGTCGTGGATCATCATCATCCACTGGCCGGGCTGGATGAAGTCGCCTTGGTTGACCAGTGTTTTGTCCACCACGCCGTTGACCGGCGAATTGAGGGTGCGGTCGGCCAGCTCCTGGCGTACCTGGTCGGCCTGGGCCATCAATGATTTGCGTTGTTCGCGGACGACGTTGATCTGCTGGGTCAGCACATCCACCTGGCCGCCCTGGGCCTGGGCCTTTTTCAGCGCCGCCCGGGCAGCGTCGCGCTGGGCACGGGCGTGATCAAGGGCGTCGCGCAACTGGACCAGCGTGTTGTGGCTGGTATCCCATTGCTGGCGGCTGACCACGCCGGTTTTCAGCAGCTTGTCGATACGGTCGAAATCGATCTGCGCCAGTTGTTCCTGATGTTCCGCCTGAGCCACCGCCGCGCCAGCGGCGACAAGCTGGGCGCTGGCGTCCGCGACGCCGGCCTGGGTGCTGCCGCGCGTGGTGTGCTGTTGCGTTTCGTATTGCTGGATCTTGGCGGTGT
>CAYMKZ010000098.1:0-10645 GCA_964391345.1 uncultured Alcanivorax sp. | reverse complement strand
CCGATCGCCGTGCGCCCCACCTTGGTGATCACCACCGGCTTGCCCGCCGCCCGCGCCGCCGCCAGCGCCGATTCCAGCTTGCGCCCGTCCCGGCAGCCTTCCATGTAGCCGAGAATCACGTCGGTGTCCGGGTCTTCCACCAGCCAGGCCAGCACATCGGCGAAATCCACGTCGCCTTCGTTGCCGGTGGTCACCCAGTAGCTCAGCCCCAGCCCGCGCGCCCTGGCCAGACCAAAGGCATAGGCCCCGTAAGCGCCGCTCTGGCTCACCAGCCCGATGCGCCCGGCCCTGGTGGCGCCGCGCATGACGATCGGCGAGAAGGTGGCAAAGACGTTGTCCTTGAGGTTCATGAAGCCCAGACAGTTGGGCCCCAGCAGCCGCACCCCCGCCGCCCGTACCTTGGCGATCAGCGCCGCCTGCGCCTGGGCGCCGTCGTCACCGATTTCCGCGAAGCCGGAGGAGAACAGCACGATGCCGCTGACTCTGGCGGCGATGGCTTCGTCCACGGCGGCGGAGGCCAGCGCCGCCGGCACGGCGATGATCGCCAGATCCACCTGGCCGGCCACCTCGCCGATCGCCTTGTAGGCTTTCAGGCCCTGGATTTCATCGGCCTTGGGGTTGATGGGGTAGATCTCGCCCTGGAACTGGTTGGCGAGCAGGAAGGCGATCGGCAGCCCGCCGATCTTGCTGGGCGTGGAGGATGCTCCGATCACCGCCACCGAACGGGGGCGGAACAGGCGCGTCAGCGCCTGCATTTCAACAACGGACTTTGCAACTGTATTCATGAAAAGGGCCTCGCCTGTCTCTTCACAACCATGGACCGAAAAACAGCTCTTCAAGCGTTTTACGCTGTCGCAAACAATGTTACAAATGCATATAAGGCATCATTTGAATGCACTATAAGCATTCTCCGAAAAACGGCATGCCAGCATTCCATGCAGGTACATCCTGAAAGTAACGATTCCTTGAAAGATGTGTGGGCACTGGGTCAGGCACAAATAATCAATATTCATTAACAAAGAATGCCATAGAGCCGATTTTTGGCCCAACCAGCCAATCGGTGCCGCAATCAGATCCCTCTTCAAGGCAAAACTAATTGACCTACATTATAAGGTGTGCTGTCATTGCCCCCGGCACCGCCAGCCCCGTACCGGCACCACCGCCTGCAGGGCCGCCATGCCGGACGGGATCAGCCCATCGCCATTCTCGTCCCGTTGTCTCGATATTCACCAACAAAATCAGGAGCGACATTCCATGCGCAGAGGAAACAGCCATCCTCAAGAGCCCCACGGCGTCATTTCCACCCGCTACGGCTGGGTCATCACCATCATGCTGACGCTGTTGTTCATGGTTAACTGGGCGGACAAGGCGGTGCTCGGGCTGGCGGCGGAGCCGATCATCAAGGAGTTTCACCTGACCAATACCGATTTCGGGCTGCTTTCCGGTATTTTCTTCCTGCTGTTCGGTCTTACCGGCATTCTCGCCGGCGCCATTTCCACCCGTGTGCCCACCACCCGGATCATGACCGTGCTGGCGATCCTCTGGGCGATCTCCATGATACCGGTGCTGATCCTGCCGACGCTGGCCATGCTGTATCTGAGCCGCATCATTCTCGGCGCGGCGGAAGGCCCGACCTCGCCACTCATCGTGCACGCGGTGCACAAATGGTTTCCGGAGGACCGCCGCGCCATCCCCACCGGCCTGTCGCAGGCGGGGGGCGCGCTCGGCGTGCTGATTTCCGGGCCGATACTGACCTGGGTGATCTACCGGTTCGGCTGGCGCTACGCCTTCGCCATCCTGGCCATCGTCGCGGTGGTCTGGGTGGTGGTCTGGCTTTTCATCGGCAAGGAAGGGCCGCTGACCACCTACGCCGCGGCCAGATCAGGCGACGCGGAGCAACTGGATATCGCCGACCCCGAAGTCAGCTACTGGCGTCTTCTCCTCAGCCCAACCTGGATCGGCTGTGCGCTGGTCGGCATCGGTGGCTACTGGGCGCTGGTGGCCGGCGTCGTGTGGATGCCGAGGCTGCTGGAAGGTGCGCTGCACTATTCCCATTCCACGGTCGGCTTTCTGGTCGCGGTGCCGCCGGTGTTGTCGGTGTTTTCCCTGCTGTTTTTCCCGTGGATATCCGAGCGTGCCATTAATGCCGGCGCCAACCGGCGCCTGATGAGCGGCGTGCTGACCGGCGCCATCCTAATTCTTTGTGGTATCGCCGCCGCACTGGTCCCCGTGATCAAGGGTCCGGTCGCGGTGCTGCTGATGTGCATCGCCTTCGGCCTGCCGAGCGGTATCTATCCGCTGATCTTCCTGATGGTGGCGCACATCTCCCCGGTGCGACGCCGTGGCCCGGCGCTCACCACCGCCACCGCCCTCGTCACCACCGTTGGCGGCCTGGCTTCGCCGATCCTGCTGGGGGTGATCATGGATAGAGCCGGCGGCGTGACACAGGGCTTTTCCCATGTGTTTGCCTACACCTCCGTGATCATGATCATCGGCGGTCTGATCGGCATCGCCATGGTCCGTCCCGGCGCCGATGCCCGCCGCTTCGGGCTGGTATAAAACGGCAGCAAATAACGCCCCCCTCCGCGCGGGCTGTCTATATCGGACAACCCGCCGGCCGGCGTCAGGCCGCCTCCTTCAAACGATCTCGAACACACTGTACACCGGCCCGTCCGGGTAACGGTGCCCGGTGGCGACCGCCACCGTGTGGTTGAGCCAGTCGAGACGCGGCGACGCGGTTTCCAGACGAACGGCGGCGCGCAGGTAGTACTCGGCCGGATCCACCTCATCACCACGGGCAAGACGCTCCATCACTGCCGCGGTACCATAGCGATAGCCGCTGTATTGCATGCCAATGGTGTCGCCACTGGCGGTTTCCAGCACCAGCCGCACATCCAGCACCACCACGCCGTTGTCCCGATAAGTGAGCCAGTCGCTGCCACCCGGCAGCACCCGGCCATTCAACTCCTGCCGCTCGCTTTCGAACTGGCCTCCGCTCACCACCACCACGCGGCGCTGACCATAAGGGGTGGTTCCCAGATCCTGCGGTGGCTCGACGGTCAGCTTCATGGCAAACAGCGGGCGGGTTTCGATAGCGCCAAGCGCGGCGGGTAAATCCTGGCGAAAAGACGGCATGGGTCGGCTCCGTTGAAAAGCGGACCTGTAAAGGTACCACTAGTTGGCCGCTTCGGGCAGGCTAATGCCAGGAGAGGTCAGGTTGTCGCCCATGAGCCATGCAATCGCGAAGATAAAGATTGATAAGACTCTGGTATGGAATACCTGTGTTTTCAGACATCTCTTTGAAATAGGCAATGACATTATCCCGCATACGAATCGTGACCTGGCGCTTCAACCTTGATGCGTACGGATTCTTGCGAGACTTCATTTTGGAAAAGTCGTATTCCTTTTTCATGGCATCGGGCCCTCATAATACTGGCGCTCAATTGAAGTTGCCTTCCGGGCAGAAATAAGCCGAATCACGTCACCTTGTGATCGTTCACAGTATGGTTGTTCACCCAGATGTCAACGTACAAGCCCCACGCCGCCCAACCGGGTGAGGGAGGCTGGGCCACGAAGACACCAAGGCACAAACTGACAGCACGCTACTCTTTTTACCCATCCTGGCCCTATAGTGAGAGTTCCCATCCGCCAGCAGGAGAGGCGCTGTGCCTGATTCCATCACCCTGCACCGGGACGGCCCGGTGTGCACCATCACCATCAACCGGCCGGAAAAGCGCAACGCGGTGGACCGGCCCACGGCGCTGGCGCTACGCAATGCGTTCGAGCAATTCGAGGCGGACGACGACCTCAAGGTAGCGGTGCTGACCGGCGCCAGCGGCACCTTCTGCGCCGGAGCCGATCTCGCCGCCATGGGCGACCCGGCACAGCGCAACCAACTGGACCCGGAAGGCCGCGGCCCCGGCCCCATGGGCCCGACGCGCATGCTGCTGAGCAAGCCGCTGATCGCCGCCGTAGCCGGCTATGCGGTGGCCGGCGGGCTGGAATTGTCGTTGCTGTGTGATTTGCGCGTAGCGGAGGAATCCGCCGTGTTCGGCGTATTCTGCCGGCGCTGGGGCGTGCCGCTGATTGACGGCGGCACCGTGCGCTTGCCGCGCATCATCGGCCAGGGCCGCGCCCTGGACATGATTCTCACCGGTCGCCCGGTGAACGCCCAGGAGGCGTTGCAAATGGGCCTGGCCAACCGCGTGGTGGCCGACGGTACCGCTTTGCGGGAAGCACAGGAACTGGCACGGCAAATATCTGCTTTTCCGCAACAGTGCATGAACGCGGACCGGCTGTCCGCCTACCAGCAATGGGACCACGAATTGCCCGAGGCGCTGCGCCGTGAAGGTGCCGGCGGCTACCCGATCGTATTCGCCGAAGCCATCGACGGCGCCGCCCGCTTTGCTGGTGGTGAAGGCCGTCATGGCAAGTTCGAATAACCCGACCCTACGGAGAGGAAAATGCAGCCCACCTATTTCGACCTCATCCAGCGCGGCGCCGGCTACGACCCGCAACGCACCGCCATCGTGTTCGGCGAACAGACCCTGACCTTCGGCCAGACGCAGACTCTCAGCAACCAACTGGCCCACGCGCTGATCGAACGTGGCGCCGCCCGTGGCCACCGCGTGGCATTGCTGCTCAACAACAGTCTGTACAGCGTGCCGGTGGATTTCGCCTGCGTGAAGGCGGGCATCAACCGAGTGCCCCTGAATGCGCGCCTCGCCGCCGCCGAACACGCCAGAATGCTCGAAGAAACCGGCGTGGACATGCTGATTTACGGCGCCGACCTGGCCGAGCGCGCCAGAGAGCTGCAAGCACTGCGCCCCGCTCTGCGCTGCCACGGCATCGGCAGCAATGCCGCCGGCGGCGACGATCTGCTGGCCGCCGCGACGACCCTGCCGGAAGACACACCGACCGTGCCGGTCGCCGCGGACGATGTGATTCTCACCCTGTTCACTTCCGGCACCACCGGCACGCTGAAAGCGGCGCAGCACACCCAGGCCTCCTACGCCGGTATCTGCCGCAACGTGCTGCTGAATCTGATCGACGTGCAACGCGACGACGCCATGCTGCACGCCGCTTCGCTGATCCATGCTTCCGGCGTCTTCGTGCTGCCGTTCTGGCTGCGCGGCGCCCGCACCGTGATCATGCCCGGCTTCGAACCGGACGCCTTCCTCGCACTGATCGAAAAGGAAAAAATCACCGCAGTGAACATGGTGCCCACCATGATGCAGATGCTGCTCGGCAACGAGAAATTCGCCGGCCTCGACGTCCGCCATCTCAAACAGGTGATCTACGGCGCCTCACCCATGCCGCGCCCGGTGATCGAGAAAGCCATGCAGCTGTGGGGGCGGGAAAAATTCTGGCAATACTACGGCCAGACCGAATGCCCGCTGACCATCACCGTGCTGCGCCCGGAAGATCACCGGGATGAACTGCTCGGCGCCTGCGGGCGACCCTCACTGGATGTGGAAATCCGTCTGGTGGACGACACCGGCAACGACGTCGCCACCGGCGAGCCTGGCGAGATCGCCGTGCGCGGCCCGTCAGTCATGGCCGGCTACTACAACGCCCCGGCGCTCAACCAGGAAATGTTCATGGAAGGCGGCTGGCTGCGCACCCGTGACGTGGCGCAATTCGATGAGCACGGCTTCCTGTACCTCAAGGACCGCACCTCGGACATGATCATCACTGGCGGCTACAACGTTTATCCGCGCGAAATCGAAGACCGACTGATGGCCCACCCGGCGGTGGCCGAATGCGCCGTTATCGGTCTCAAGCACCCGCAGTGGGTGGAAGCAGTGACCGCCGTGGTGGTGATGAAACCCGGCGAGCAGGTGGAAGAGCAAATGCTGATCGACTTCGTCGCCGAAAAGCTGGCCTCCTACAAAAAGCCGCTCAGCGTCATTTTCACCGATGAGATCCCCAAAACCGCCGTCGGCAAGCTCAACCGCAAGGCATTGCGTGATCGGTATCGACAGAAACCCTGAAACCTGCCCTACACTACCCGTCCAATCCCCCGAGAGGAATCGAACGATGAGCAACACCCCCACCCCTTCCGCCACCGATCCACAGCAACTGAGCGGCCTGGAAACGCTCCGGCAACTGGCGGCCAGCGAGCACAGCGTGCCCATCGAGGCGACGCTGGAATTCCGGCTGGTGGAAATCGAGGAAGGCCGGGCGGTGTTCGAGGGATCGCCCACGGCGCGGGTTTACAACCCGATCGGGACGGTACACGGCAGCTACGCGGCGGCGCTGCTGGATTCCGCCTGCGGTTGTGCGGTGCACGCTACGTTGGGCCCCGGTCAGGGCTATTCCACGGCGGAACTGAAGGTGGCCTATCACAAGGCGATGACGGAACAAACCGGCCCGGTGCGGGCGGAGGGCAAGGTGATCAGCCGTGGCCGCCGGCTGGCGTTCGCCGAGGCCAGGCTGACCGGGCAGGACGGGACGCTTTATGCCAGTGCCACTTCCACCCTGGTGCTGCTATAAGGGAGAGACCCTGGATTCCGCATCTTCGCTACGCTGCGTGCGGAATGACGGCTTGAGAGGGGGGGCGCCCCACACGAGATGGCGACCGGGGGGATGTGCTGCACGCAGGGCGACGCGAACCCCGTCACCCCGGAAGTGCGCAGCACTATCCGGGGTCCAGCGACTTTCCCGCACCCAGCGTCAGTTCCCGGCCCATTTCAGCGCGACGAGAGCAGCGCGGCAAGGGCATCGTGGATAGCACCAGCATCCGTCGGCCGTACCAGCCGCTGCACTTCCCGCCCCTGGTCGAGAAAAATCAGCGTCGGCCAGAGTTTGACGCGGAAGGAACGGCCGAGGGGACGGCCGGGACCGTCCTCGACACGGATGTGAGCCACTTCGGGAAAATCCTCAAAGGCTTCGGCGATCAGCGGGCGGGCGGCCTGGCAATGGCCGCACCAGCCGGTGCCGAATTCCAGCACGGTCGGTTGCTGAAGCGCATCGATGTCCGCGCGTTGCGGTTCCACGGTTTCAAATTCGTTGCTGAACGCCATACCGACAAACTCCTCAAAGCACCTTTTCGCGCTTCAGTTCCGCCAGCGTATCATCATCCAGTGCCAGCATTTCGCGCAGCACTTCGTCGGTGTCCTCGCCCAGCAATGGCGGCGAGCGGCGATAGCTGACCGGCGATTCGGAGAAGCGTATCGGGTTGGCCACCAGCGCGATCCTGTCCTGCAATTCATGGGGCATTTCGATGCGGATGCCGCGGTGCTTGACCTGCGGGTCCTCGAACACCTGCTTGATGTTGTTGACCGGCCCGCAGGGCACATTCACCTCGGGGAGAATGCGCAGCCATTCCTCGGTGGTGCGCATCACCGTGGCCTGGCGCACCAGCGGAATCAGGATCTTGCGGTTGACGGCGCGGGCGGCGCTGGTACGGAAACGCTCATCGGCGGCCCATTCGGCGTGCCCGGCGATCTCGGCGAAGCGGGCGAACTGGCCGTCGTTGCCGATCGCCAGAATCATGTCGCCATCGGCGGTGGGGAAATCCTGGTATGGCACCACGGTGGGGTGGCCGTTGCCCATGCGTTGCGGCACGGTGCCGTCGGTCAGATAGGTGGACGCTTGGTTGGCCAGTGTCGCCACATGCACGTCCAGCAGGGCCATGTCGATGTACTGCCCTTTGCCGGAAACATGGCGGTAGTTGAGCGCCGCCAGCACCGCGATGGTGGCGTACAGGCCGGTGGAAAGGTCGGTCAGCGCCACGCCAGCGCGCAACGGCCCGGCGCCGGGCTCGTCATCCGGGCGGCCGGTAATGCTCATCAGGCCGCCCATGGCCTGGATCAGGAAGTCGTAGCCGGGACGGGTGGCGTAGGGGCCGTCCTGGCCGAAGCCGGTCACCGAGCAGTACACCAGTTTCGGGTTCAGCGCGGAGAGACTTTCGTAATCGAGGCCGTATTTGTTCAGGCCGCCGACCTTGTAGTTTTCCAGCACCACATCGCACTGCATGGCCAGGTCACGAATCAGTTGCTGACCCTTCGCCGTGGCGATGTCGATGGTCACGGAACGCTTGTTGCGATTGGTGCACAGATAGTAGGCGGATTCCTGGTTGACCTCGCCGTCCTTGCAGCCAACGAAAGGAGGGCCCCAGGCGCGTGTGTCGTCACCAACGATGGGTCGTTCTACCTTGATGACATCGGCGCCCAGGTCGCCAAGGATCTGACCGGCCCAGGGGCCGGCCAGAACGCGTGACAGATCGAGAACGCGGATGCCGGATAATGCTCCGCTCATAAGATCAGCTCGTGAAGGCTTGCAGGCCGGTCTGGGCGCGGCCGAGGATCAGGGCATGCACGTCGTGGGTGCCCTCGTAGGTGTTGACCACTTCCAGGTTGACCAGGTGACGGGCCACGCCGAATTCGTCGGAGATGCCGTTGCCGCCCATCATGTCGCGCGCCAGGCGGGCAATGTCCAGCGCCTTGCCGCAGGAGTTGCGCTTCATGATCGAGGTGATTTCCACCGCCGCCGTGTCCTCATCCTTCATGCGGCCCAGCCGCAGGCAGCCTTGCAGCGCCAGGGTGATCTCGGTTTGCATGTCGGCGAGTTTTTTCTGGATCAACTGATTGGCGGCCAGCGGGCGGCCGAACTGCTTGCGATCCATGGTGTATTGACGAGCGGTGTGCCAGCAGAATTCCGCCGCACCCAACGCGCCCCAGGCGATGCCGTAACGGGCGGAGTTGAGGCAGGTGAACGGACCACGCAGGCCGGTGACTTCCGGGAACATGTTCTCTTCCGGCACGAACACGTTCTCCAGCACGATTTCGCCGGTGATCGAGGAACGCAGCCCCACCTTGCCGTGAATCGCCGGCGCGGACAGCCCTTTCCAGCCTTTTTCCAGAATGAAGCCACGAATCTTGCCGTCTTCGGTCTTGGCCCAGACCACGAACACATCGGCGATGGGGCTGTTGGTGATCCACATCTTGGCGCCGTTCAGCTGATAACCGCCGTCCACCTTCTTGGCGCGCGTCACCATGCTGCCGGGGTCGGAGCCGTGATCCGGCTCGGTGAGGCCGAAGCAGCCGACCCATTCGCCGCTGGCCAGCTTGGGCAGGTACTTCTGCTTCTGCTCCTCGCTGCCGAATTCGTTGATCGGCACCATCACCAGCGAGGATTGCACGCTCATCATCGAGCGATAACCGGAATCCACTCTTTCCACTTCTCGGGCGATCAGGCCGTAGCAGACGTAGTTCAGACCAGCGCCGCCGTAAGCCTCCGGAATGGTGGCGCCGAGCAGCCCCAGCTCACCCATTTCATTGAAGATTTCCCGGTCGGTTTTCTCGTGACGGAAGGCTTCCAGCACCCGCGGCATCAGTTTGTTTTGCGCGTACTGGTGGGCGGTGTCACGCACCATGCGTTCGTCTTCGGTAAGCTGCTGGTCCAGCAACAGCGGGCTGGCCCAGTCAAAGGCGGCGTTCTGAGACATGTTCATCCTCTTCACTTCGTGATCCGGGAGGCCAATGTACGGACAATTCCCGCCTCCCGTCAGGGTTGTTGGTGTGGCGGCTCATGCTATAAACGTGACCGATGCGTCAGCAACCGATTAAAATGCACCACTGTGTGCTATTTTGTCACTCCGTGGCGCTGACGTCATTACCCTCTTTGATCCCTGACCGTTCCCGGCGAGCCCTATGCGACGCAAAATACCTTCCACCACCGCCCTGGTCGGCTTCGAGGCCGCCGCCCGCCACCAGAGCTTCACCAAGGCGGCGGAAGAACTGGCGCTGACGCAGAGCGCCATCTGCCGGCAGATCGCCGGCCTGGAGACGTTTCTGGGGGTGAAGCTGTTCCGCCGTACTCGCCGTGGTGTGCAGCTCACCGAGGCCGGCCGCCAGTATGGGCGACGTCTGGTGGTGCATCTGGACGGGCTGGAACGCGACACGCTGGCGGTGATGGGCCAGCACGGGCCCGGCCAGACGCTGGAGCTGGCCATCGTGCCGACCTTTGCCACCCGCTGGCTGCTGCCGCGCCTGAAGCGCTTTCATGCCTCGCACCCGGACATCACCGTCAACCTCACCAACCGCACCCGGCCGTTTCTGTTTGCTGATACCGAATTCGATGCCGCCATCTACTTCGGCGATGGCGAGTGGCCCGGCACCCGCGCCACCGCGCTGATGCACGAAGAACCGGTGCCGGTATGCAGCCCCGGGCTGATCGCGCCGCACACGCGGCTGACGCCGAAACAGATTGCCCGCCATACGTTGTTGCAGCAAACCACCCGCCCCTACGCCTGGCGGGAATGGTTCGGCTCGCTGGACATGCGCACCGACAAGGACATGTCCGGCCCGCGCTATGAACTGTTTACCATGCTCGCGGAAGCGGCCATGCAGGAAATGGGCATCGCCCTGATTCCGCCCTTTCTGATTCGTGAGGAACTGGCCTCCGGGCGTTTGATCGTACCGTTTCAGCACAGCTACCGGAGCGCCAAGGCCTACTATTTCGTGCTGCCGGAAACCCGCACGGACGATCCGGTGCCGCACCTGTTCGGTGATTGGCTGCAAGCGGAGATGGTGCGCTATCAGCAGGAGGGGGCGGCGTAGCCGGCGCTCGGCTGTGCTATGCCACCTCGTCATCCTGCGTGGAGCGTAGCCCCATGTCATCCTGCGCGGAGCGTAGCCCC
>CAYMKZ010000097.1:8638-10709 GCA_964391345.1 uncultured Alcanivorax sp. | reverse complement strand
ATGGTGGGTGTTTTGGAAATTGACAGCCACCGGTACCTTCAATTGTATTTTGCAGTGCCCATGACCGGAGCGGTATTGCACACCATCAACTACCGGTTATCCCCTGAACAGGTTGCTTACACCATGAACCATGCGGAGGATAAAGTCATTTTCTGTAATGAAGCACTCCTGCCCGTCCTCTCGGGAATCTATCCAAAGCTGAAAACGATCGAAAAATATATCCTTTTAAAAGACAGCGATAAAGAGCCGGAGGTTAATTTTGCCATGGAGGGAGAATATGAACACCTGCTTTCCGGGCAACCGGATACGTATGATTTCCCCGACTTTGATGAAAACAGCATGGCCACCTTGTTTTACACAACCGGCACCACCGGCAAGCCGAAAGGCGTCTATTTTTCCCATCGCCAACTGGTGTTGCATACCCTGGCCGCTCGCACGGTGTTGTCCGGCAAGCTGAGCCAGGATGATGTCTACATGCCGATCACGCCGATGTTTCACGTGCACGCCTGGGGCGTGCCCTACGCGGCGGTGATGATGGGTGTGAAGCAGGTCTATCCCGGCCGTTACATCCCGGAAATGCTGCTCAAGCTGCTGGTCACGGAAAAGGTCACCTTCTCCCACTGTGTGCCGACCATCCTGCAAATGCTGCTGCAATCCGAGGCGGTCAAGCAGATCGATCTCAGCGGCTGGAAGGTCATCATCGGCGGCTCGGCCATGCCGAAACCGCTGTGCAAGGCGGCCATGCAGCGGGGCATCGACGTGTTCGCCGGCTATGGCATGAGCGAAACTTGCCCGCTGATCTCCGTGGCATTGCTGCCGGCGGAGCTGGAAAACGCGGACGCCGACACCCAGGCGGACTACCGCTGCCGCGCCGGCCGCGCCGTGCCGATGGTGGAAATGCGCATCGTCGACGAAAACATGAACGAACAGCCCCACGATGGCAAAACCCAGGGCGAACTGGTGCTGCGCGCCCCCTGGCTGACGCAGGGCTACCTGAAAGACCCTGACAATTCGCAAAAGTTGTGGCACGGCGGCTGGCTGCACACCGGCGATATCGGCACGCTGGACAGCGAAGGCTGGCTGCGCATCACCGATCGCATCAAGGATGTGGTGAAAACCGGTGGTGAGTGGATCTCTTCTCTGGATCTGGAAAGCCTGATCCTGCAACACGATGCCGTGCGCGAGTGCGCGGTGGTCGGTGTACCGGACGCCAAATGGGGCGAACGGCCGGTGGCGCTGGTGGTCAAGGGTGGCGACGTCGAGGAACAGTCGATCAAGGATCTGGTGGCCGGCTACGCCGAGCAGGGCATCATCAGCCGTTACGGCATCCCGGATCGGGTGGTGTTCGTCGACGAACTGCCGCGCACCTCGGTGGGCAAACTGGACAAGAAGAGAATGCGCGCCGAGCTGGTGTAACGGTTCAGGGCGGCGGGGCCATGGAGTATCAGCTGATCCGCTCCCGGCGCCGCTCCCTGGAAATGCGCGTCAATGAAGCCGGGCAGGTGGTGGTGCGAGCGCCCCTGCGCCTGGCGCGCCGCGATATCGACCACTTTGTGCGGGAGCACCACGACTGGATCGAACGGCAACGCCGGCAATGGGCCAGCAGGCCCCGCCCGCGCTGGCGTGACGGCGATAGCTGCCGGGATCTGGGCCGGCTTCTGACTTTACGGGTGAATGCCGGCCCGCGTTGCCGGGTGCAGCAGGACGGTGATTGGCTGGACGTCTCTCTGCCCGCCCCCGATGACGAAGCCCAGGTTCAGGAAGCGGTTCGTGACTGGTGGCGGCGCCGTGCCCGCGCTGTTTACCAGGACAGCATCGAACGCCAGTTCCACTGGTTCGCCGGGCGTGGCCATGCATTGCCCACCCTGCGTCTCAAATGGATGCGCACCCGCTGGGGCTCGTTGTCCCGACGCGGTTACATCAACCTCAATCTGACGCTGATGCAATATCCGGTGACGGTGATTGATTACGTGGTGATGCACGAACTCTGCCACCTGGAGCACATGCACCACGGGCCGGCGTTTCATGCCCTGATGGATCAGCGTATGCCGGACTGGCGAGAACGCGAGCG
>CAYMKZ010000097.1:0-8538 GCA_964391345.1 uncultured Alcanivorax sp. | reverse complement strand
ACAAAAAACCCCGCGCGAGGCGGGGTTTCTTGCAGACTAGGCGTCAGTTCTGCTCACTGAGCAAGAACGTTGGCAGCCTGAGGGCCTTTCGGACCCTGCTGGATGTCGAAAGACACTTTCTGACCTTCGGCCAGGGTACGGAACCCGGAGCCGTTGATTGCGCTGAAATGAACGAATACATCCGCGCCACCGTCGTCCTGGGAAATGAAACCAAAACCCTTGGACTCGTTGAACCATTTAACGGTACCAGTAGCCATGTGAATCTATACCTCAAAAACTTTATAGGGTGGTGCATGCAAACCAGGAGGGGGAGTGTTCGGAGACTTCGGCTTCACGCGCGGGAAGGCAACTACCAAAACCAACCACTGCCACAATCTGCAGCATTTCCGACTCTACTACCCTTTTCACGCGGGCACCACAGGTTTTTTTGTAAATCGTCCAAATTGTGCCGTGGGCCTATTTGAGGCCGGCGGCGATTTCCAGCTCATGGATGGATTTTTCCAGGTAATCCAGCAGCCTTTGCATGGAGGGCAGGGTGCGGCGGCAGGCGATCAGTCCGAACTCGATCTGGTCGCGATAGCTGGTCAGCGTCATGTTCAGGGCGATGCGGTCCAGCACGATGGAAACCGGATACAGGCCCTCCAGACGGGCGCCGTTCCAGTACAGCGGCTGGTGAGGGCCGGGCACGTTGGAGATGATCACATTGAAAGCCCGCCATTTCGGGGCCAGGCCGGTGAGCAGGTTGAGGCCGGTGGGCGCCATGCTCAGCGCGGTGAAATTGAGAATTTCCTCGGGGCTCATCTGCGCGAAGCGTTTTTTCGCCTCCCTCACGGACGCTTGCACCACCCGCAGGCGGTTGGCCGGGTCGCTGACGTGAGTGCCGAGGTTGGCGAGAATCATGGCGATCTGGTTGCCGCCGGCGGTTTCGTCCTTGCGCAGCGACATCGGCACCATGGCGATCAGCGGCTGGTCGGGCAGGCCATTCTGGCTGATCAGGTATTCGCGCAGGGCGTGGCCGCACATGCTCAATACCACATCGTTGAGAGTGCAATTGAACGCCCGGGCGAGTGTTTTCAGACGCGGCAGCGGATAACTCTGCGCGGCGAAACGCCGCGAGCCGGTGATGCGCTGGTTGATCATGGTGTTCGGCGCCTGGAAGATGGAAACGCAGTCCGGATCGCTCTTGGCCTTCTGGGACGCCCGGTACAGCTCCCGCGCCATGGCCGGCACGGTGGCCACCTGCTTGCTGACGCCGGCGGTCAGCCGCGCCAGGCTGCTGACCGCATCCACCGCGTTGCCGCGTGATCGGCCGTGATGACTGGGCTGGCAGGCCCAGACGGGCGGCAGATCACGGGCCTGCGGGTCCGCTGAAAGCGCACGCATGCCCAGGCGCATGGCGGAAATGCCGTCCACCACCGAGTGGTGTACCTTGGTGTAGAGTGCGAACCGGCGGCTGCGGATGCCTTCGATCAGGTGAGCCTCCCAGAGGGGGCGCTCGCGGTCGAGCAGGTTGGAGTGCTCGGCGGAAACCAGCGACAGCAGCTCACGGATGCGCCCCGGCTTGGGCAGGGCCTCGTGGCGGAAATGGTGGTCGATATCGAATTGTTCGTCCCGCTCCCAGTGCCACTGGCCGAGACGGCGCCGCAGACGCTGATTGAACGGCGGTGCGGGATGGCTGTAGTCACGAATCGATTCAGCCAGCTCCTTGACGTATTTCGGGCCGGCGCCCTCCGGGAAGGAAAACAACTGCAAGCCCGCCACATGCATGGGCTGCTGGCGCTTTTCCAGATACAGGAACAGCTGATCCACCGGACTCAACGCTTTCATGTTGTCCTCGCTGGTTATGGGGCCCGTCTGGCCATCTTAACAGAAGCCATTGCCGTACTGGCCTGGTCGTTGGCGGGGCGCATCAAGGTTGTTCCGCCGTGAGCGTGAGAAAGAGCAACGGGTATGAGCATGAGAAAATTCGCGGCCGTGGTATTTGATCTGGACGGCACGCTGGTGGACAGTCGCCTGGATTTCGCCGCCTTGCGCCGGGAACTGGGGTTTCCCGAAGGAATCGGCATCCTCGAACACCTGCCTACTTTGGCGGCGGCGGAGCGGCTGGCCGCCGAGGCGATCATCGACCGTCACGAAATGGCCGGCGCGGCGGCCGCCCGCTGGATCGAGGGGGCGCGGGAACTGCTGGATGAATTGCACCGCCGCGCCATCCCCACCGCCATCGTCACCCGCAACAGCCGCGCGGCGGTAAATCGCACCGATGCGCAGCTCGGCCTGCGCGTGGATCAGATCGTCACCCGCGAGGATTGCGCGCCGAAGCCGGACCCGGAAGGGCTGTTGCTGATTGCCGGGCGGCTCAACCAGCCACCAGCCAGCATGCTCTACGTCGGGGATTTCATCTACGACCTGCAAGCCGCGCGCCGCGCGGGGATGGCGGCGGCGCTGCTGCTCAATGACAGAAACCGGCATTTTCGCACCCAGGCTGATCTGGTGGTGGAGCGGCTCGGCGACGTGCTACTCGTAATCGAATGAAAAGTGCGCCGGCGGCAATTGCATGGTGGTCCGGGTGGGTTTGAGGGCGGCTTTGGCATGGCCCCTGGCACTGGGCAGCATGCGATCGAAGAAAAACTCCGCGGTGGCGATCTTGGCCTGATAGAACTCGGCCGGCTCGAGGCCGCCCTGCGCCAGTTTCCGTTTCGCCACCTTTGCCTGCAACGCCCAGAAATAGGCCATCATGGCGTAGCCCGAATACATCAGGAAATCGTAGCTGGCGGTGCTGACCATATCGCGGTCCCGGGCGGCGGCCAGCATGATGCGGGTGGTCAGGTAGTTCCATTCGGCGGCGATTTTCAGCAGCTTCCAGGCAAAGGGTCGCAAGGTGCTGTCTCCCAGGTTGCGGCGGGCGAAGCGCAGCAGATGTTTCGAGAAATCGCGCACGCACTTGCCGCGGCTGGAGAGCAGCACTTTGCGGCCCAGCAGATCCAGCGCCTGGATGCCGGTGGTGCCTTCGTAGAGCGTGGCGATGCGCGCATCACGCACGATCTGCTCCATGCCGTGCTCGCGGATGTAACCGTGGCCGCCGAACACCTGCATGGCATCGTTGGCGGCCTCCAGCCCTTTCTCGGTAAGGAAGCCCTTGAGAATCGGTGTCAGAAAGCCCAACTCGCCGTCCCAGTGGTCGTATTTCTCTTTGTCGTTTTCGAGAATGCCGGAAATCATGCGGTCGGCGTACTGGGCGGCGAAATAGATCATCGCCCGGCCGCCTTCGGCGATGGCTTTCTGCTTGAGCAGCATGCGGCGCACATCACCATGATGGATCAGGGCGTCGGCCACCGCGTGCGGATCTTTTTTGCCGGACAGCGCGCGCATGGAACGGCGCTCCCGGGCGTAGGGTAATGAACCCTGGTAGGCCAGCTCGGCGTGGGCGATGCCCTGGCAGGCGGTGCCGATACGCGCCGAGTTCATGAAGGTGAACATGCATTCCAGGCCCTGGTTGGCGGGGCCGAGCAGGAAACCGGCGGCGCCGTCGAAGTTCATCACGCAGGTGGCGGACGCCTTGATGCCCATCTTCTTTTCCAGCGCGCCGCAGCTCACGCCGTTGCTTTCGCCGATGTGGCCGGGCAGGTATTTGGGAACGATGAACAGCGAGATGCCGCGGGTACCCTTCGGTGCGTCCGGCAGGCGGGCGAGCACGATATGAACGATGTTCTCGGTGAGATCGTGCTCGCCGGAAGAGATGAAAATCTTGGTGCCGGTGATTTTGTAGCTTCCGTCCTCTTGCGGCTCGGCACGGGTTTTCACCTGCCCCAGATCGGTGCCGCACTGCGGCTCGGTGAGACACATGGTGCCGGCCCAGGCGCCCTCGGTGAGCTTGCTCAGGTAAATATCCTTTTGCTGCTCGCTGCCGTGCAATTGAATGGTGTTCATGGCGCCCAGCGAGAGGCCGGGATACATGGCGAACGACCAGTTGGCGGCGCCCAGCATCTCCTGTTTGAACAGGTTGAGCGACATGGGCAGCCCCTGGCCGCCGTACTCGGCGGGATGGGAGAGGCCCTGCCAACCGCCGGCCACATAGGCCTGGTAGGCTTCCTTGAAGCCTTTGGGCGTGGAAACCTTGCCGTCTTTCAGGGTGCAACCTTCGCTGTCGCCGCTCTGATAAAGAGGCGCGATGGTATTCTCGCAGAGTTTCGCCATTTCGCCGAGAATGGCCTCCACCATGTCGGGGGTGGCTTCCTGGCCGTTGGGCAGCGTTTTGTAGTGGGCTTCGAAATCGAAAACTTCACTGATCAGAAAGCGCATGTCGCGCAGAGGGGCCTTGTAAACCGGCATAACACGCCTCGTTTGCAATATCGGATACGGGCCGGTGACCCGCTGGTCTGCCGGGTATATTAGAGAACATACGTTGACAAACATTGACGGAGCAGCGGTGGCGAGCGGCGTTACGGTGAATCGGGCTGTAAACAATTGTCGGGGGGAAGGCGGCGGGCAATGTTGTTCTATGTCAATACCGCATAAATAATATCAACGGAATGCATTGGACACATTATGGAAGATTGCCCGACAGTGTGCGCCTTGACTCGTCGATGAGTCAGTGACCTTCATTCAATAACATAAGAGATCGATGCGGGGCCGATGCCGGTTCTTCCATCGATGGTGGCAGCCAATGAAACAACAATACCAATACAGACCCGCCAGAGCCTGGAGCATTGCCGGCATGGTGTTTGCCCTGCAATCGGTCAACTTTCTCGACAAGGTGGTGATCGGCCTGGTGGCCGTGCCGATGATGGCGGAATTGAATTTGACGCCGGTGCAGTTCGGCATAGTGGGCGGCAGCGTTTTCTGGCTGTTCTCCGTGGGAGGCGTGCTGGGCGGGTTTTTGTCCAATCGGGTGCCGAGCCGTCTGATTCTGATCGGCATGGCGGTGCTGTGGTCGCTGGCGCAGATCCCGGTGGCGGTGACCTCTTCGCTGATCGTGCTGGTGGTGGCGCGTGCCATTCTGGGGTTCGGCGAGGGGCCATCCGCGGCGGTCGGCATGCACGCCATGTACAAATGGTTTCCCGACGACAAGCGCAATCTCCCCAGCGCACTCAGCAATGCCGGTTCCGCTTTCGGCGTCATCATCGCCGGCCTGACGATTCCGCTGATTACCGCGCACTGGGGCTGGCGCGCCAATTTCTGGGTGCTGGCCATCGCCGGGTTCGTCTGGGTGGCGATCTGGTGGCTGGTGGGTGCGGAGGGACCCCTGGACAATACCACGCCGGATAAAAAGTCGGAGGCCGCCGACATTGACAGCGCGGTCACATCGGAGCGGGCTCCGTACCGGAAGCTGCTAATGGATCCGACCATCCTTTGTGTCTTTCTCATGCATTTCGCCGCCTACTGGATGGTGGCCATCGCGCTGACCTGGGTTCCCGCCTACCTGGAGAAAGGCTGGGGGTTCAGCGCCCATCAGAGTGGCCGGCTTTTCGCCCTGATGGTGGTGATCTCCACGCTGATCACTTTTCTGGTGGTCGGTTTCTCGCAGCGCCGCCTGAAGCGCGGCGCTTCTTCGCGGAGCGGGCGTGTACTGGTGGCCTGCTTCGCCATGCTGGCTTCCGGGCTGCTGTTCGCCTCGCTGAAATTCATCCCCTACACATCCACACAGGCCATCGTGGTGTTCATGATCGCCAATGGCTTCTCCATCGCGCTGTTCAGTTTCGGTCCGGTGCTGGTGAGTGAGGTGGTGCCGCCGGCTCAGCGCGGTGCCGTACTGGGCATCGAGTTTGCCGTATTCGGTTCCGTGCCGGGCATTCTCGCTCCTCTGGTGATGGGCGTGTTGCTGGAGGGGGGCGCCAATCCCCTGTCCGAATACAATGCGGGCTTTGCCTGGTCCGGCCTGTTGCTGATGGTGGCGGGGGTGGTTTGTCTGCTGCTGATGCACCCGGAACGCTCACAGGCCCGGTTGCGCGATGCCGTGAAGCGGGTCGAAGATGGTGACCGGGATCGCGGCGTCCGCGCATCCAGCTAGAGCGTGCGCCAGGGAGGGCGCGTACGATCAGGTCGGCAGTTTGATGCCGGCCAGGACCACGCGCCCTTCTTCAACGGTACGCGCCCGCAGTCGCATCCCCCCCAGGTTGATGGTGTCCCCAACCACCGCGTTGCGGCCGAACTGGCGCTGATACATGGTTTCCACGGTGTCCCCGGCCAGGGACGGCTCCAGTGGCTGGGTGCCGTACACCGCCACCAGTTGTTCCACGGGTACGCTGCCACGCACGAAGAACTCGCCAAAGTAACGCTTCTCGGCGCGGGATGGCTTGTGGCACAGGTCCGACAAGTAATCGCGCTCCCCCATCGGCGCCAGCCAGGTAACCAGGTCGCCGGCTTCGATCACCGGATCTTCGGCCAGGTTGCGCGGTTCCTGATTGCGGATCACCAGCAGCGGGGTGACGCGCGGCGCGGCGAGGGCGCCCAGTTTCTGCCCTTCGGCCTTGGCGCCGGCGGCGACTTCGAACTGGATGACGTAACGGTCCCCGGAGGCGGCCAGCGGCAGCATCTGCCTGGGTAGCGTGGTGGCGGGCACCGCCACTTTCAGAAGCCGCGCCATGTAACGCAGGCTGACCCCCTGGGCAAGCAGCGAGATCAGCACCACCACCAGCGTGATGTCGAACAGCAGCCGGGTTTGCGCCACACCGGCGAGCAAAGGAAACACCGCCAGCACGATCGGCACGGCGCCGCGCAGACCGGTCCAGGCAATGAACGCCTTCTCCCGCCAGCTATAGCGAAACGGAAACAGGCAGACCCACACCGATATCGGCCGTGCCACCAGCATCAGGAAGGCGGCGACGAACAGGGCATTGAGAAGGCGGCTGCCGCCCAGCTCGGAAGGGGTGATCAGCAGGCCCATCATCAAAAACATGCCTGACTGGGCGAGCCACGCCATGGAATCCATGGAACGCAGCACGTTGTCGCCGGTGCCGGCGTGTCGGTTGCCGGCCACCAGGCCGGTAAGGTAGATGGCCAGAAAGCCGCTGCCGCCCGCCAGGTTGGTCAGTGCGAATACCATGGCGCCGCCACTGCACAGCAGCAGCGCATGCAACCCTTCGTTGCCGCGCACGCGCAACAGCAGCTCGCTGAGTACCACACCCAGGCCGAGCCCCATGAGGGCGCCCAGACCGAACTGCTGCACCAGCGTCAGCAACATGCCCCAACCGAAATCCAGATCCGGCTCCACCAGCACGCCGACCAGCATCAGGGTGATGAAAATGGCCATCGGATCATTGAGGCCGGATTCGATCTCCAGCGTTGCGGAAACCCGCTGATTGAGGGTCACCCCGGCGCCCTTGATGACGCTGAATACGGCAGCCGCATCGGTGGAGCCGATAATGCCGCCCAGCAGCAGACCCAGTTGCCAGTTGATACCCATGAGCCAGGTGCTGAAGGCCCCGACCAGGGCCGCGGAAATCGCCACCCCCAGGCTGGCCAGCGTGAGAGCGGGCTTGACCACCAGCCGCAGCGAACTCATCTGTGTGCGCAACCCGCCATCCAGCAGAATCACCGCCAGTGCGATGTTGCTGATCACATAAGCCGTCGAGAGGTCATCGAATCGGATACCGCCAATGCCATCCTCGCCCGCCAACATCCCGACCATCAGGAACATCACCAGAGACGGAACGCCGATACGCGGGCTCAGTGTGCCCAGCAGCAGTCCGCAGAACAGCACGCTGGTGCCGATCAGGAGGAAAACATTCAACGAGTCCAAATGCGCTCCAGGAATATGAAAGGGGGTATTGCGACCCACACATTATATAGAAAAAGTCGCTTTCTTTCTTGTGCGTATTCTTTATTTTGCGCCGGTTACGACTATACTAGCGCGCCCGGGCTGATCATATTTTGTGCTCCGGCGGCTGCGATCGCCATGGCGGTGAAGGGCGTTCGCGGGCCCGGCTTCCAGTGTGAACCGAAAGTGATTTCCCGGTGATTTCCTGAACACGCCCGCGCGGGCGAAGAGAGCGAACCATGGAATACCCTCACCGATTCGGCGTGATCGTGGTCGGCGGCGGCCACGCCGGCACCGAAGCGGCCCTGGCGGCCGCCCGCATGGGTGTGGACACGATGCTGCTGACCCACAATATCGAGACGCTGGGGCAAATGAGCTGCAACCCGGCCATCGGCGGCATCGGCAAGAGTCATCTGGTGCGTGAAATCGACGCGCTCGGCGGCGCCATGGCGCGAGCCACCGACCGGGCCGGCATCCAGTTTCGCGTGCTCAACGCCCGCAAGGGGCCGGCGGTGCGCGCCACCCGTGCCCAGGCGGATCGCGTACGCTACAAGGCGGCGATTCGCGGCATCATCGAGAACCAGCCGAATCTGACGGTGTTCCAGCAGGCGGTGGACGATCTGATCGTCGAAAACGGCCGCTGTGTGGGCGCTGTCACCAACATGGGCGTGCGTTTCCGCGCCGAGGCGGTGGTGCTGACCGTGGGTACCTTCCTTGGTGGTCTGATTCATGTCGGCCTGGATCATCACCAGGGCGGCCGCGCCGGCGATCCGCCGGCCAAC
>CAYMKZ010000096.1:0-11088 GCA_964391345.1 uncultured Alcanivorax sp. | reverse complement strand
TGGATATGTCACCCAGCATCAGTTGGTCCTGGCTGCCCGCAGTGGCATCCACGATACCGTTGATGACCGAGCCGTCCTGCAACCACAGCACATTGGCACCACCGGTGAAGGTGATGGCATTGGCACGGGCGCCACCGGCGATGGTGCCGTCATTGATGATTGTCAGATTCTGACCGACGATGCCGGCGCCCGCCGCCGCAGCTCGCGCTGCGCCATCGCCGCCCGCGGCGCCACCGCTGCCCTGACCGCCCCGCACCACGAAATATCCACCGGTGACTGAACCCCCGGCATTGCCCCCGCGAATCGTTCCGTGATTGGTCACCTGGCCGCCACCCGCCAGCCGCAGGCCGGCACCGCCATCACCCAGTCCATGTCCGTCGCCACCGACGATTTCCGCACCTGTGTCGAGCGTGATGTCGACGTTGCTGCCGACACTGCTGACCACGCCGTCACCGCTGTTGCCTGCATAGCTGCCAGAGCCACCGATCCCGCCGCCAATGTGGCTACTGAGTTGCAGCGACAGATCCGCGCCATCCGTCACCACCACGCCGGCGCCCGCCCCGCCGTCGCCGCCGAAGCCGCCGCCGTGAATATCACTCACGCCCCCATCACCGCCGCTGATGATGCCTGCGACCGTCACGTCCGCAACGGTATCCGAACCACTGACATACAACCCGGCACCGCCGCCGCCGCCTCCGCCGCCGATGCCGATGCCGACGCCGGGATTGCCCGGGCCACCGTCGCCGCCCTGCAAGGTGATATTTGTGTCGATGGCCACCGTCGCCGTCTGTGTGATCAGCGCGCCATCACCGCCACCGCCACCGCCACCGCGACCGCCATCATTGAAATAGTCACCAGCGCCGCCAGAACCGCCATTGCCACCCGTCATGTTCGCACTGGGCGACGTCGTCAACGTGCCGCCGTGACCGCCACCACCACCACCACCGCCACCGCCGTCGTCGTGGCCCGCGCCACCATCCCCCCCGTCCCCTCCAGGCGTACCCGGCGAACCCATGGCACCGGCAGCGCCACCGTCACCACCCGCGCCGACGGTGCCATCCATCCCGGCAATCCCGGATTGCCCGGCATCACCACCCGCACCGCCACCGGCACCGCCATTGCTACTGCCGCCACTACCGCCGGTGGCATGACCCAGCGTCTGCGCCGCCAGCGGCGCCGACCACATCGCCGCCGTGACGAGCAGCGCGGCACCGACCAGCGCCCAGGGTCGCCGTCCGGGAACGGAGCAAGACACCGTCGTCAGACAAGCAGGCCTGTGAGATTTGCGAATGATCATGTCTGTTCCCCTCTGAACATGGAGCCTTGCGGCGTAGCGCAACCCAAGCGCACTGACAGGCAATGTCCTGTCAGTTATTTTGATAAGCAATTTTTTTAAATGACTTTTTGTGGCTGATTTTTATAGCCATCAATATGCAAGGTAAGAGCTTGCCGCCAGCAATGGCAGCTACCAATCCTTCTGAATTCTTGCCAATTCTTGCGACCTGCTTCCGCCTTTCGAGGTAGCACTTGCCCGTCGATTGCTGAAAGATAGGGTTTGCCGTTGGGGGAGAATTTCATGAATAAGCATGCTTATGCTTGATCTCAAGACACTGCTGATCGTCTCGCTGGCCATCGCCGGCTTGCAGGCCGTCGCCTGGATTTTCGTCTGGCGGGTATGGCGCGGTTTCTACCAGCTCAGATTCCTGGCGGCGGGGTTTGCCGCCATTGCAGCGGGCCTGCTGCTGATGGTGGTGCGCGGGCCGACACCGGCCGCCTGGGTCGTGGTGCTGGACAATACGGTCATCAAACTCGGGCTGGTACTGTTGGCCGAGGGGCTGGCACGTTTTCTGGGGCAGCCGCGCTATACCTGGATCGGCGTTTCTCTGCTGATTTTCCAGGTGGTGGTCTGGAGTGCGGCCATGATGATCGATCCTCACGACCTGGCAACACGCATCCATTCCTCGACGCTGTTCACCGTCGTCATGATGTCGGTGATGTGCCTGGGGCTGATGCGCGACCGGACCCAGCCCGCGCTGCTGCGCTGGATCACCATCGCCATCCTGGGCGAATACATGGTGGCCAGCGTGTTGCAGAGCGTCTTCGAGTACCGGCTGCCGGTGGATTTCCAGAGCACCATGATTCTGGCCGACCGCAACGCCTGGTACCTGCTGCATGGCACGCTGTTTCAGATCGCCTTCTTCGCCTGCGTGCTGTTCATGGTCAGTTGGCGGCTGTCCGCCGATCTGCGCGCCAAGAATACCGCCCTGCTTCAGGAAGTGCGGCAACGGCAACGGTTGGAGGATCAGCTTAACGCCAGCCTGGAGACCGAGCGTGCTCTACGTGAAGAACAGGTGGACTTCATGCGCGTGGCCAGCCACGAATTCCGCACGCCGCTGGCCATCATCCGCAACGCTGCGGACATGATCGGTCTGGTCGGCGACCGGCCGCCCGGCGCCAGGCAGGAACGCATCGCCAGTATCGGCGAGGCGCTCGATCGCCTGTTTTTGCTGATCGACCGCTTCATGGCCGAGGATCGCGACAGTGGTTTTCAGCCAGAACCGGTGTCGATCAGTGCCTTGATCGAAGATGTGCGGCTGCATTTCGACATGACCGGAGGCGGCGAGCGGCTGAAATTCCCGGAGCAACCGCCATCAACGACGTTGTTTGCCGACCCGGACATGTTGACCACGGTACTGATCAATCTGCTCGATAACGCGCTCAAATATTCCCCGCCGGACCAGCCGGTGGGCATCGACATGCAAACGGAAGACGGCAACCTGGTCATCCGGGTAAGTGATCGCGGCATGGGCATTCCCGCAGCCGAGCACCACAAGATCGGGCGGCGCTTTTTCCGTGCCTCGAATACCACGGCAGGCACCGGCACCGGGCTGGGCCTGTACTCGGCACGCAAGCTGCTGGCCTACCATGGAGGCCGGTTGCAGTTGCTCGCCAATGATGGCCAGGGCACCCTCGCTGTCGTGCGGGTACCCTTGTCACTGGAAAATTTGCCACTGGAAAATTTGCCACTGGAAAATTTGCCACTGGAAAATATGTCACTGGAAAATCAGCCACAGGAGACAAAGGCCCCGTCGCCGACGGAGGATTTGACCCCATGACCCACGTTTTGATCGTCGAAGACGAATCACGGCTACGCCGGGATCTGACCGATTTCCTGACCCTGACGGGATTCACGGCGGAAAGCGTGGCAACGGCACAGGCATTGCGGCGGCACCTGGCGGAAGGCGGCATACCCGATGTCATCCTGCTCGATGTCGGCCTGCCCGACGGCAACGGCTTCGAGCTGGCCGCCGAAATCCGCCGCACACACGCCTGCGGCATCATCATGCTGACCGCCTTCGGCGACAGCGACGACCGCGTGCGCGGCTATCAGAGCGGCGCCGATATCTATCTGGTCAAACACAGCACGCTGCGCGAAATCGAAGCCGCCATCCGCAGCCTGCTGCGGCGCACCAGCGGCCAGGCGGGCTCACTGAAAGACGCTGGCGCCCCCTGGGTGCTGGACGGCGCAAGCTGGAAACTGACGGCGCCGAATCACCGTTCGCTGGAACTGACGGCCACCGAATTCGCCTTCATGAAAGCGCTGTGCGATCACGGCGGAGAGGTCTGCTCGCGCGAGGAACTGGTGGCCACCATGGCCCGCCCCAGATCCACCTTCGACAACCGCCACCTCGACGCCGTAGTCAGCCGGCTGCGCCGCAAGCTGGAGGAGCACACCACCCTGCCCGCCCCGATCAAGGTGGTCTACGGCGTGGGTTACACTTTCACGGCCACCGTCACCGTGCAGTGAAACCACGATGCCGGGCTCTGATGCTCATAAATAACTTTCAGCTATAAGCAAATAACCAACTCATCTTGGTCCCTCGATAGGGTCCCGCTATAGTCGGCGCCTGCCTTGGTCGCGCATCCCCGCCGGGAAATACCTTCTGGCCCCGACACAACGCCTCCGATCAAACCACCACCAAGCCGCCATGGAGAGATCGCCGATGTTCGCAGCGCTCCGCCGCTGGGCCTGCCTGGCCCTGATTCTGATACTGCTGCCGCTATCCATGACGGCGCGCGCCGCCGACACCACCTTGCGGGTCGGCTACATCCCGATCATGCCCATGTCGCAACTGTTCGTCATGGAAGGCGCCGGCTGGGCCAAGGACGCCGGGCTGAACTTCAAGCTGACCCGTTTTTCTTCCGGCCCGGCCATGGTCCAGGCGCTGGCCTCCGGAACGCTGGATGTGGCCTACATCGGTATCGGCCCGGCGATGGTTTCCAAAAGCCACGGCGTGCCGATCAAGGTAGTGGCGGCCAGCATTCAGGATCAGATGGCACTGATCGCGCGCGGTGATTTCGCCAAAACCTGGCAGGCCCACCCCGGCGCCGACGCCTTCAAGGACTTCGAGAAAACCCACGGCCGCAAGCTGAAGATCGCCACCCTGCCGAAAGGCTCGGTGCCGGACACGGTGCTGCATTACTGGATTGCCAAACAGGTCGGCGCCAATCCCGATCAGGTGGAAATCCTCGGCATGGGCGCGGCGGCGGTACAGCAGGCGCTGCTGACCGGCGCGGTGGACGCCGCCTCGATCATGGAGCCGGTGCTCACCGTGGTCAGCAAACGCCTGCCCGACGCCCGGATCATCGCCCGTGGCGATCAGATGATGCCGCAACATCCGGGGGCCGTGGTGGCGGTCACCGAAGCTACCATCAAGGCCCATCCGCAAGCGATTGAAAAGCTGGTGGCGTTGCAGATCCGTGCCACCCGATTGCTCAACGAGACGCCGGACAAGGCCGTGCCCTACCTCTCCGATTTCATCGGCAAAGGGTTGCTGCCCAAGCCCATTCTGGCCCACGCCGTGGAAGCCGAGCGCCAGCATTTCGTGGTCGATCCGCAGCCGTTCATGGCGGGCACCAAACGCCTGCACCAGTACCAGTTGTCACTGGGCATCACCAGCAAAACGCTGGATGTGAACGGCCTCTTCGATGACCGCTTCTACAAGAAGGCCATTGCCGCGCAATGAAACCCCCGCTTCGCCTGCTCAGTGCCCTGCTCGGCCTCGTCGTTCTCGGCGTGGTCTGGGAGGGACTGTCCCGCAGCGGCCTGATGTCGCCGACCATCATTCCACCGCTCAGCGCCGTACCGGCAGCCTTCATCCATGAATGGCAGTCCGGCATCTGGCTGGAAAAAGTATTCGACAGCCTGCGCCACTATCTGGCCGGGCTGACCATCGGTTCCGTGCTGGGGGTGCTGGCGGGCGTGGTGGTGGCGAGCATGCCGCGTCTGGCGGCGGCCCAGGCGGGTATCGTCCGGGTGTTGCGGCCGATTCCGCCGCTGGCCTGGATTCCGTTCGCCATCATCTGGTTCGGCGTCACGGAAACCGCTGCCACCTTCATCATTACCATCGGCATTTTCTGGATCAACTACTACACGGCGCTCGGCGCGGTACAGTCCGTGGACAAGGGATTGCTGGAGCTGGCCGACGCTTTCGGTCACACCGGCGGCGCACGGAAGATGTTCAAGGTGTCGCTGCCCGCCGCTTCGCCCGGCATTCTCGGCGGCCTGCGCGCCGGCATCGGCCAGGGCTGGATGACCGTGGTGGCCGCCGAGCTGTTCGGCATTCCGGGCATCGGCCAGCGCATGATGGACGCCTCCGGCCTGCTGGCCACCGATGTGGTGGTGGTCTACATGCTGACCATTTCCGCGCTTTACGCTCTCACCGATTCACTGTTCGTGCTGGCCCGCAACCGGATACTGCTATGGCAACGATAATAGAAGCCCAGGGCCTGTCGCTGGGTTACTGGAACGATCAGCAGCCGGTGGCGGTGCTGGCCGGGCTGGATCTGCGCGTCGAACGCGGTGAATTCCTGACTCTGGTCGGCCCTTCCGGGGTCGGCAAATCCACCCTGCTGCGGGCAATCATGGGCCTCAGCCAGCCGTTGAGCGGTGATCTGCGGGTCAAGGCGCAGCAAAGCCCAGGGCGCCGCCCCAGCGCGCTGGTGTTCCAGGACGCCCGGCTGATGCCCTGGCGGCGGGTGCTGGGCAACGTCTGTTTCGGCATGGAGGCGCTGGACCTGGACCGCGACGAGCGCCAGCAACGGGCGCGCACCGCACTGGCACAGGTGGGCCTGGCGGAATACGAAAAGCGCTTCCCCATGCAGCTCTCCGGCGGCCAGCGCCAGCGTGTGGGCCTGGCCCGGGCGCTGGCCGTGCAACCGGATCTGCTGCTGATGGACGAGCCCTTCGGCGCGCTCGACGCCATCACCCGCGAAAAGCTCCAGGACGAACTGCTGGAGCTGTGGCACAACAGCGGCATCACGGTGGTGTTCGTCACCCACGATATCGAGGAAGCGGTGTACCTTTCCGACCGGGTGATGCTGCTCTCCGGCGCCCCGGCCGCCGCCACCTCGGAACACCGCATCGACCTGCCGCGCCCGCGCCGGCGTGACGAGAACACCATGGCCTACATCGGCGACATCAAGCAAAGCCTGGCCGACGCCTTCGACTGAGCGCGCCGAGCGCCGTCGCCTGGCCGGATAACCACCGTCTGGCATAAATAATGAATTGGCATTAAGATGGCGCCGCCTCGCCATCCGCCATGCCGGTGCGACGCTCCACCGAGGCTATCCGTTCCGCGTTTGCCTGGAGTCGCCATGATTGCCTGGACGCGCCTGCTGCCCTTCCTGGGCTGGCCCCGTCCCACGGCGCAAACCCTGCGCCGCGATGCTTTTGCCGGCATCACCGTTGGTCTGGTGCTGATTCCCCAGAGTATCGCCTATGCCACGCTGGCCGGCATGCCGCCGGTGACCGGCCTGTACGCGGCGCTGATTCCCTGCTTTTTGGGTGTACTGTTCGGCTCTTCCTCGGTGCTGGCGGTGGGCCCCACGGCGCTCACCAGCCTGCTGGTTTACGCCGCCCTGCAACCGCTGGCGGAGCCGGAGAGCGGCCGCTGGGTGATGCTGGCGATCTGGCTGGCGCTGTACGCCGGCCTGTTTCAGTTGCTGGTGGGCGCGTTGCGGCTGGGGGTGATCGCCAATTTCATCTCCAATCCCGTGATCACCGGTTTCAGCAACGCCGCCGCGCTGATTATTCTCTGCTCCCAGTTGCCCGCGCTGTTCGGCCTCAGCGGTGCCGCACCGGAAGCGCTATGGACACAACTATCGGGGCATCTGGCGCGACCTGACGGAGCCTGGCTGTGGACGCTGCTGTTCGGCCCCGGCGCCGTGGTTCTGCTATTGCTGCAAAAGCGCTGGCTGCCGCGCATTCCGGGCATTCTCGGCGTCTGTGCGCTGGGCATCATCGGCAGCGCCCTGATCGGCTTCACGGCGCTGGGTGGCGGCGTTGTCGGTCACATTCCCGGCGGCCTGCCGACGCTGCACTGGCCCACCTCCCTGAGCCTGGAAGACCATCGCTCGCTGATCACCGCGGCGGTCATCATCGGCCTGATCAGTTTCACCGAAACCATGGCCAGCGCCCGCACCCAGCCGCCGCCGGACGGCCGGTTGTGGGACCAGAACCAGGAGTTGATCGGCCAGGGGCTGGCGAAAATCAGCAGCGGCCTGAGCGGTGCCTTTCCGGTCAGCACCTCCTTCTCGCGTTCCGCCCTGAACCGCTACGCCGGCGCCGCCAGCGGCCTGTCGGCGCTGTTCGCTGGCGCCTGCACGCTGCTGTGTCTGCTGTTCTTCACCGGGGAGTTGCAGTATCTGCCCAGGGCCATCCTGGCGGCGATCATCATCGTGCCGATACTCAACCTGATCAAACCACGGGCTTTCGTGCAGTTGTTCCGGGCTTCCATGGACGACGGCATCGTCAGCGTGGCCACCTTCGCCGCCACACTGATCTCCGTACCTTATATGCACTGGGGAGTGCTGACCGGCTTTCTGCTGGCGATCCTGTTCTTCCTTTACCGGCGCGCCAATCCGCGCCTGATCGAGCTGGGCCTGCACCCCGCCGGAACCCTGCGCGACCGCGGTCTGCATCAATTGCCGCCGGTGGCCGCCGGCGTTCTGGCCCTGCGCCTGGACGCCTCCCTGACCTACATCACCGCGCCCCTGCTGGATCGATTCATACGCCAGCGCTTGCGTAATGAACCGGACATCTCGACGGTGCTGATCTGCGCCTCGGCGATGAACGCCATGGACGCCACCGGAGCGGAAACCCTGGGGCAACTGCTGGACGACTTGCGCGCCCGCGAGGTGCGCGTGATATTCTCCGGGCTGAAGAAGCAGGTACGCGAGGTATTGCAACGTACCGGCCTTCTCGAGCGGATCGGCAACGACAATCTGTTCGTCAACAACCGTGAAGTGATTCAGGCCTTGCAGGGAAAGGGAACCACCTGACCGCAGGCTGGTCCTACAGGCCCAGGCAGCAAGACCGATCAGGGAGGACGTTCATGCGCACGATGATGATACTGGGCCTGACTCTGCTCGGTACCGCCGCTCCCATGCTCGCCAGCGGCTATGACTACATCCGCGGCGACGACATCTACCAGGGCTACGATTACGGCCTGCACTACAACGAGTTGCGCAGCGAACCTGACTCTTCGTCTTCCGGATCTTCCGACGCCGGCACCAGCACGCCGTCGCTCAAGCCGGAGACCCGTTCCCCGCTTTCAGCCGGCCAGGACCGCTTCCCCACCATGGACGACACTCTGCGCCAATTCCACCAGAAACTGTACGGCACACCACCATCACTGCAAACACCCGGCATCGCGCCCGATGCCTCCGGCAGTGGCATGAGCGACCTGGACAGACTGAAGAAGCTGGAAAACGAGCTGGAAGAACCGGAAAAGTAACCACCCCGACCGGCACGGAGACCACCTGACAACGCCAGCCATTTTCGCCAAGATAGCGGTTCCGCGACCGCCAGACTGCGACTCATGAAGCGATTTTTCGTCACCCTTCTGGGCATCATCCTGATTGCGGCAATCGGCTCCCAGCTATGGTATTTCGGCCAGGTGCTGCGGCTTCGCTATCACAACCCGGAACAGACCGCGTTCATGGCGCGCGCCAGTGAGCACGGCCGCGTGCATTATCAGTGGCGCGACTACGCGGCCATCGCCAACGACCTGAAACGCGCGGTGGTGATTTCCGAGGATGCCCACTTCACGCAGCATTGGGGCTTCGACTGGCACGGCATCCAGCGCGCTCTGGAACGCAACGAAGAAGCCGGCCATCCGGTCGCCGGCGGCTCCACCATCACCCAGCAATTGGCGAAAAACCTGTTTCTGTCCGGCGACCGCACCTACACACGCAAGGCCCAGGAGGCGGTCATTACCGTGATGCTGGAGCTGACCATGAGCAAGCGGCGCATTCTCGAGCTGTACCTGAACACCGCCCAATTCGGCAACCGGGTGTTCGGCGCCGAAGCCGCCGCGCGTCATTATTTCGGTATCGACGCCTCCCAACTGAGCCCGGCGCAGGCGGCGCAACTGGCGGTCATGTTGCCGCGCCCCAATTATTATGACCTGCGCGGCCCCACCGAGTATCTGCAACAGCGGGTCCATTGGGTGGTGCGGCAGCTGCCTTTGGCGACCATCCCGGCCAACCACTGAGGTCCGCCCAGAGAGAGCACGACAAGCACCCGCAGCGGCGTTATGCTGGCCCTCCCGACCTCCGGAGTCTGTAATGCGCCTCCACTACCTGAGCCATGTCCCGTTTGAAAAACTCGGCACCATGAAAGACTGGCTGCACGATCGCGGCGACCGGATTACCGCCACCCGGCTCTACCACGGCGAAAACCTGCCGGACATCAGCGACCTCGACGCGCTGATCGTCATGGGCGGCCCCATGGGCGCCGATGACGAACACCGCTATCCCTGGATGAGCGACGAGAAGCGCTTCATCGGCCGGTGTATCGAGGAAGGCAAGAAGGTGCTCGGCGTGTGCCTGGGAGCCCAGTTGATCGCCCGGGTACTGGGCGCTCCGGTGAGCCGCAACGCGGAACGCGAGATCGGCTGGTTCCCGGTGCAGAGTACCGACGCCGGCCGCGACGACCCGATCGGCCGGCTGTTCAATGACGCTCCCGCCGTGTTGCACTGGCACGGCGACACCTTCGCCATCCCCGATGGCGCCGTGCACCTGGCCCGCAGCTGGGGTTGCGAGAACCAGGCGTTCCGCTATGGTGACAACGTGCTCGGGCTGCAATTTCATCTGGAGATGAATATCGACGCCGTGCGCACACTATGCCGGGAATGTCCGGGCGACCTGGAGGCCGGCACCTGGGTGCAGGAGGAAAGCGAGATGCTGGCTGCCCAAGGGCTGTTCAGCGCCAGCCGACAGCGCCTGGCACGACTGCTCACGGCCTTTCTTTGATGCTATTCACGTTTTCCTTCACAAGGTAAACGGTGTAGACTCTGCGCCGATTCTTCCCCCGGCGGTAACCGCCGTTTCGGGAAACGCCCTGTAGCCCACCGTGCATCGTATGCGTTGGACGATGCCCGCCAATCAGGGGATTACCTGGTATGCCTGACGTAACCACCGCACTGTCTCACCACTGGGCCACGGCCGTTTTCATGCTCGGCGTGTTGGCCATGTGTGCTTTCATGGTTGGCGCCGCCGCCCTGCTTGGCGGCCGTGCCTGGGGTCGCAGCAAGAACATCCCCTTCGAATCCGGCGTCGTCGCCACCGGCAACGCCCGCATCCGCCTCTCCGCGAAATTCTACCTGGTCGCCATGTTGTTCGTGATTTTCGACGTGGAGGCCCTGTACCTGTTCGCCTGGGCGGTATCAATCCGCGAGAGCGGCTGGGCCGGGTTTGCCGAGGCGGCGGTATTCATCGCCATCCTGCTGGCCGGGCTCTGCTACCTGCTGCGCATAGGGGCAATAGACTGGTCGCCGCGTACCGGCCCTTACACCGGCCGCAAGGTTTCCGAGCCCACAGTTTCCAAGAGCGAGGTCCGTTGATGCAGTACAAACTCACCCGGGTCAATCCGGACGCCGCCAACGACCACTACCCCATCGGCGAACGGGAAACGGTAAGCGACCCGCTGGAACAGCAGGTCCACCGCAACATCTTCATGGGGAAACTGGAAGATGTGCTGCATTCCACGGTGAACTGGGGGCGCAAGAACTCCCTGTGGCCCTA
>CAYMKZ010000095.1:7606-11099 GCA_964391345.1 uncultured Alcanivorax sp. | reverse complement strand
GCCTTGTAGAAGCTTTCACGCCCCATACCGGATTGGCGAGCAATATCGGTCATGCCCTTGGCGCGTACCACATATCCACCGGATCCCAAAGAGAACCTGGTGGATATGCAGCGGAATACTCAGCTTTGCACAGGCTCTTCCGCCAGCCGCCGGGTACTACGGTTGTCGTAGTACACCAGCGCCACGACGATGGCGGAGGCGATGCCGCCGATGATGGTGGTGAGCAAGCCGGGAAAGCTGAAGGCGAAACCGGCGGCGGCAAGGGGCAGGCGCAGCCAGGGGCGGACGCGGCCAAAGCCGAGCAGGTGGCCTTCCAGCCCGCCGGCAATCAGCATGATGCCGATGATGATGGACGGCAGCACATAGATCAGCGGGGTCAGGTCGCCTTGCAGCACCAGCGCCGGTTGGAACAGGAAAAACAGCGGCACGAAGTAGATCACCACCCCCATGCGCATGGCGGTAAACGAGGTTTTCACGGGCGGGCCGCCGGCGATGGTCGCGGCCAGGAAGGCAGCGGCGGCCACGGGGGGCGTGATGGCGGCGAGCATGGCGTAGTAGACGATGAACAGGTGCACGGCGATGGTGTTCAGGCCACCGGCCTGGATGATGGCCGGGGCCATGGTCACGGCGAGAAAAATGTAGGCGACGATGGACAGCCCGGCCATGCCCATGATGAAGCAGGCGATCATGCCGAACAGGATGATCAGGAACAGGTTGCCGCCGCCCAGGTTGACCAGCCCCGAGGTGATGGAGCCGGTGACGCCGGTAATGGTCAGCGCGCTGACGACAAAGGCGATGGGCAGAATGATGGCCGAGGTCTGGGCGATCAGCACGCCGGTTTTGCGTACCGTGTCGTACAGTCTTTTTGGTGTCATCCAGGTGTCGCGGTTGAGGAACGACAGCACCAGCATCAGCGCGGCGGCGTACCAGGGCGCGTAGTATTCCCAGCGCATGTACAGCAGCCCCCAGATCAGGAATACCAGCACGAAAATGAACGGCCAGCCACGCTTGAGCACCGGCTTGATGCTCGGACGCTGCTCCCGTGGCAAACCTTTCAGGCCCGCCCGCGCGGCGTAGGCATCCACTTGCAGAATCAGCCCGAAATAATACAGCAGGGACGGCAGAATGGCGGCGATCATCACGGTGGCGTAATCCACGCCGATGGTAATGGCCATGACGAAGGCGATGGCGCCCATTACCGGCGGCATGATCACGCCACCGGTCGAGGCGCAGGCTTCGATGGCGCCCGCATAATGGGCCGGGTAGCCGGTTTTCTTCATGGCCGGAATGGTGATGGAGCCGGTGCCGGCGATGTTGGAGAAGATGGAGCCGGACAGGCTGCCGAAGAAGGCGCTGGCCACCACCGCCACTTTGGCGGGCCCACCGCGATAGCGGCCGAAACCGGCCTTGGCCAGATCAATGAAAAAGTCGCCGCCGCCGGTGGCCAGCAAGACCCCGGCAAAGACCAGGAACCCGAGGATGATTTCCGCGACGATCTTGGTGGTGATACCGAGCATGCCTTCCTGACGGAAAATGTGCGATTCGATCATGTGATCGAAATCGTAGGGAATGCCCATCAGCAGGCCCGGCAGATAATCAGCCACCAGCGGATAGACGCCCAGCACCGCGATCACCAGCAATAGTGGCAGGCCGCCGCTGCGCCGTGCCATTTCCAGCATCAGCAGGCACACCACCACGCCCAGCGGCACGTTGGTCCAGCCGGATTGCGCCATGTCCCAGGCATGGAAGGCAAAATAGAAACTGATACCGAGCGCCGCCATCGCGGCGATCAGATCATAGATCGGGATGGTTTTCTGGCCCTTGCGGGCGGGCAAGGCGATGAAAACGGCGGCGCTGAACAGCCCGATGAAGATCCAGTAATACTGCCCTTCCAGCAGCACCTGGCCATTCCAGGAAAAACCGAAAATGTAAAGCAGGGCCACGGACAACCCCGCCACGCACAGAAACACGAACACCATGCTTTGCCAGGAAAACAGCGCCCCCAGACGGGTGGGCTCCGATTCTTCCATGGCCTGCTCTACCACCGGGGCAACCTCGTTCATGACTTCACTCCAGGAAAACGAACTGGCAGGAAGGGGCGGCGCTTCCGCCGCCCCGTGCAGGAGGTATTACAAGCGAGACTGGAAGCCTTCCAGACCTTCGGTGTGCTTATCGAGGATGGCCAGATATTCCGGGTTGTCGTATTTGATTTTCACGCCGGCCTTGCGGGCTTCATCCATGGCGGCCTGGCGCGCTGCCACCCACTGGTCCATTTTCTTTTTGGCCTGCTCGTTCCAGGCGTCATCCCTGTCGGTCCAGGCGCCGATTTCACGCAGATAGCGCACCGTACCTTCATGTACCGGCAGCGGCGAACGATCCAGATAGGAGCGGAACTGCTCCAGAGACATGCGGCTGGCCAGCAGATGAGAGTCCTTGTAATCGGCATGGTGCTGGTGCATCCACTTGGCCAGGTGGTAGACCAGATCCGTATCGGCATCGACAGTAGTGGCGTAAACGAAATTGGAAGTGGCGCCGTCAACGCCTTTCGCGGAGGATACGCCCAGAGAAATTTCGGTGGGGACGTGCATCGGCCGGTATTGCAGATAACGCGCCCAGGCCTCCTTGTTGTCCATCTCCATGGGCAGCCAGCGAATGCCACCCGGCGCGGCTTCCGCCTCCGACATCACCGAACTGATGGCCGAGCAGTAAGCCACATCGGCCTTGCCTTCCACCACCGAACGGCAGTTTTCCGCGTAGCTGCTTACCGGAATGAACTGAAGGTGCTCCTTCACTTCCTGCTCGGACATGCCGACAAACGCCGGCAGGGCCTGGGTCACACTGATCTGCATGGGCGAGGAAAACATGCCCTTGGCAACACGATGTTTTCCGTTTTTCAGATCGGACAGCGATTCGAGTTTCGAGTCCCCGGACACCACAAAGCCCCAGGGACTGTCGTTGTGGTGCCACACCAATCGCTGCGGTGCCGGCTTGGTGTCGGCGTAATTATCCGTTCCCTGAGTCTGTGCGCGCATCTCGGCGGCGGCAACGGATACCAGTTGAATGGTGCTGCGAGTGGTCAGGCGGTTATAACGGGAAACCTCGTTGCCTTCGGGTATCACCCGGACGGTCATTCCGGTGTCTTCTTGAAGATAGGGAACCCAGGCGTTGGTGGAGGCAAAGCTGCCGCTGTTGGTGCCCGGTGTGGCAATCACGAACAACTTGGGCCATGCAAAATCATCGTTGCTCTCGGCAACAGCGGAGCCGGTTGTCAATAACGCGGCGGCGGACAAAACGGAAATGAACATTCCGGACAGTATGTTGTTCTTCATCGGTAACCCCTTCTGCTCTCGAACCAGTCACTTTCGAATACGAGTTCTGCTTTGGAATAACCGTACCCTGACCTCCCATTCGCCGACACGCGGCAAAACGCCACACCGGGAAGTCAGTTTTTTGTATCGCGCAGGAAGGTACCGCCTCGTCATTCTGCGCGCAG
>CAYMKZ010000095.1:0-7506 GCA_964391345.1 uncultured Alcanivorax sp. | reverse complement strand
GAAGTCAGTTTTTTGTATCGCGCAGGAAGGTACCGCCTCGTCATTCTGCGCGCAGTCGCAGAATCCAGGGGTTCAATGGATCCTGCGATTCCGCTTCGCTCCACGCAGGATGACGTGGGGATGCTTTGCCTCATGGGGATGACGTGGGGATGCTCCGCTCCGCGCAGGATGACGTGGGAGGCTTCGCTTCATGGGGATGACGTGGGAGGGGCCTGTAGCCTGCCCCTCTTACACCTGCATATTCATCACTTCCTTGTAAGCCCCCACCAGCCGGTTGCGCATCTGCACGCCCATCTGGAACGCCAGGCTGGCTTTCTGCGAGTCGATCATCACGTCGTACAGCTCGATGCCGGGCTGGCCGGCCTGGAAGGCCTTGGCTTCGCTGCGGGCGCTTTGCTGGAGGTCGTTGATGCGTTCCAGGGAGGCGTGCAGCGCCTGGCCGAAACCGCCGGTGCCGGTGGTTTGTCCGGCCTTGCTCGCGGTGCCGCCGGCCTGCCCGGCCATGACGCGCATCTGTTCGATCATGCTTTGCATGTCCACCGTGCTCATGCTTTTCTCCTGGCGCGTCAGGGGTGCGCCGCTGCTGTGCTGCCAATTGTCACGGTGCCCAGATTAGCAGCCCCCGGCCACCGGCTATGGCAGTAAATGGCGTGGAAACCGTCGGCTTTTCTTTCCTTTAGTGAAACCCCTCGCGCTGATAATGGCAGTGGTCATCTTACCGCCCGCCCGGCTGTGCCGGTTCGGGGAGCCATGCAGGGACGGGTTGCAATGCCATCCACACAACCATATCGATTTCGCCACGCTGAGCGCCGGTTCGGGAGCCGTCCATGAGCCAGGGGGGTGCGGGTATCGCCCAGGAAGGACGGGCAGCGATGGAGCGGGGTCTGGCGTGGGCGCGGCGCAATCCGCTGGTGCCGCTGCTGATCGGCAGTGCGGCGCTGGTGGCGATTCTCGCGGCGTTGCTGTTGTGGGCGGAAGGTCCGGATTACCGGGTGTTGTACAGCAACCTCAGCGACGGCGATGGCGGCCGTATCATCACCGAGCTGGAGCAGCGCGGCATACCCTACCAGTTCGCCCAGGGCGGCCATGCGCTGCTGGTGCCGGCCGACAAGGTCTACAACCTGCGCCTGAAACTGGCCGAGAAGGGGCTGCCGCAATCCGGCAATGTGGGCTTCGAGATCATGGACAAGGAGGCGTTCGGCATCAGCCAGTTCGCCGAGCACGTCAATTATCAGCGCGGTTTGCAGGGCGAGCTGGCCAGTTCCATCGAGGTGTTGCAGCCGGTGGCCCAGGCGCGCGTGCATCTGGCGCTGCCGAAGGAATCGCTGTTCGTGCGCGATCAGCAGCCGGCCAAGGCCACAGTGGTGCTGACCTTGCGGCCAGGTCGCACGCTGGGTAACGGCCAGGTGAATGCCATCGTGCACATGGTGGCGTCCAGCGTCCGCGATCTGGCCCCGGACAATGTGACGGTGGTGGATCAGAACGGCCATTTGCTGTCACGCAATGGCAGCACCGCCGGGCTGGATGGCAGCCAGCTCGATTACGTGCGCGAGGTGGAGGACCGTTACCGGCGGCGTATCGAAAACATTCTCACGCCGATACTGGGCGCCGGCAATGTGCACGCCCAGGTTACCGCGCAGGTCGATTTCAGCCGCCGCGAGGAAACCAGCGAACACTATCAGCCCAACCAGGGCGATCAGCCGGCCGCCGTGCGCAGCCGCCAGACCAGCCTGTCCTGGAATGGCGACGCGAAGATGCTCGGCGGTATTCCGGGGGCGCTCTCCAATACTCCGCCGGGGGTCGCCGCCTCGCCGATCAACGACACCGACAAAGACAAGAAAAAAGGCAAAAAGACCAGCAACGACGACGAACAACAACAAAAAGGCGATCTGCACCGCGCCAATACCACCAATTACGAGGTGGATCACAACATCATCCACACGCAGCATCAATTGGGAAGCCTGCAACGCCTTTCGGTGGCGGTGGTGGTCAATTATCACGATGTGAAGCAAGCGGACGGCAGCGTCAAACAGGAGCCTCTGGATGACAAGACCATGCAGCAGATCACCGAACTGGCGCGCCAGGCCATGGGTTTTTCCGCGCAACGGGGTGATGGCCTGGAAGTGGTCAACAGCGCCTTCCGGGAAGCCCCTTCGACGGCTCTGGAAAACAGTTGGTGGCAGACCGTGAACTGGACTCATCTATTGCTGATACTGGGCCGCTACCTGCTGGTGCTGATCGCCGGGCTGGTCCTTTACCGGGTGTTGCTGCGGCCGCTGCTGCACCGCTACCTGAACTCGCCCCGCCAGGTGGTGGTGGCGCCGCCGCCAGAACCCGCGCCCGACGCGGCCGAGGATCCGCCGCCTCCGCCGCCGCGCCGTACCCGCAAGGCATCCACTTACGAGCATAACTTGCGCGACCTGAAAGAACGGGCCACGGAAGATCCAGCCATGGTGGCGATGATCGTACGCAGCTGGATGAAGAACGATGACTAACCCGACCATGAGCAATGCACGACGCAGCGCCATCCTGCTGCTGGCGCTGGATGAAGACAGCGCCGCCGAAGTGTTTCGCCATTTGTCGGCGCGCGACGTACAGGAAGTGAGCTCGGAAATGGCGCGCATGGAGAACATTTCCCACGAGGAAATGCGCCAGGTGCTGGAGGATTTCCACGACGAGGCGGAGCAGTACGCGGCGCTCAGCCTGCACTCCAGCGAGCATATCCGTTCGGTACTGGAAAAAGCGCTCGGCGCGGAACGGGCGGCCAGCCTGCTGGACGACATTCTCGACCAGAACGGCGCCAATTCCGGTATCGATGCGCTCAATCTGATGGAAGCGTCCAGTGTGTCGGAGATGATCCGCGATGAGCATCCACAGATCATCGCCACCATTCTGGTGCACCTGGAGCGCCGCCAGGCGGCGGAAGTGCTGGAGCTGTTCGACGAGAAACTGCGCGACGATGTAGTGTTGCGCATCGCCACCTTCAGCGGCGTGCAACCGGCGGCGCTGCAAGAGCTTACCGAAGTGCTCGGCGGCATGCTCGACGGCCAGAACCTCAAGCGCAGCAAGATGGGCGGCGTGCGTACCGCCGCCGAGATTCTCAACCTGATGAATTCCAGCCAGGAAGAAACCGTCATCGAAGCCGTGCGCAGCCACAACGAAGAGCTGGCGCAGCGCATCATCGACGAGATGTTCCTGTTCGAGAACCTGCTGGACGTGGACGACCGCGGCATCCAGTTGATTCTCAAGGAAATCAGCACCAACTCGCTGATGATCGCCCTGAAAGGCGCTCCCGATGCCTTGCGCGACAAGTTCCTGCTCAACATGTCGGCGCGCGCCGCGCAACTGTTGCGCGAGGACATGGAAGCCAGCGGGCCGATCCGTGTTTCCCAGGTGGAAAACGAGCAGAAATCCATTCTGCAAGTGGTGCGCCAGTTGGCCGATCGCGGCGAAATAGTGCTGGCCAGCGGAGACGATTCCTATGTCTGATGCGCGCCTCGGCCAACCGCTCTCCTCCTGGCGCCGCTGGCACATGGACGAGTTGCGGCAGCAAACCCGCCCCGGCGCGCCGCCGGCGGACGACGCCGAGCAGCGCGAACGCCAGCGCCGCTTCGAGCAGCAGGCGGAATTGCGCGCCCTGCGTGAGCAGGCCCGCGCGGCGGCGCAGCAGGAAGGTTATGAAGCCGGATTTGCGCAGGGCCGCGAAGCAGGCTACCAGCAGGGTTTCACGGAAGGCCGGCAAGCCGGCGAGCAACAGTTCGAGGCGCTGCGTCAGGAGCGGCTGACGCCCTTGGCGGCGCTGGCCGGCGAGTTCCGC
The DNA here is from genome assembly GCA_964391345.1 of uncultured Alcanivorax sp. Classification (GTDB taxonomy): domain Bacteria; phylum Pseudomonadota; class Gammaproteobacteria; order Pseudomonadales; family Alcanivoracaceae; genus Alloalcanivorax. The sequence continues at coordinate 3,689 of CAYMKZ010000095.1, read as the reverse complement.
CGGGCGCTCGATCAACTGGACGACGATATCGCCGATACGCTGGTGGACCTGGCGCTGGCCACCGGCCGCCGGCTGGCCGGTGAGGCCTTCGACGCCCACCCCGAGCAGGTGCTGGCGCGGGTTCGTGATCTGCTCCACGAAGAGCCGCTGTTCAGCGGCCAGCCACGTTTGTGGCTGCACCCGGAGGATCTGGCGCTGATCGACGACGAGCTGGCCGCGGAGCTCAGTGCCGCCGGCTGGAAAACACAGCCGGACGCCACTCTGGAGCGCGGTGGTTGCCGCGTCACCGGCCCGGAAGGCGAGTTGAACGCCAGCCGCGAGGCCCGCTGGGAAGCATTGCTGGCGCGTACCCGCCGCCGCGCCGAACGCGCCCAGGACAGCAAAGCGGAGCCGCAACCATGATGGCCGCCCGCGAGCTGCGCCACGATGCGCACTGGCAGACGGTGCTCGGCAAGGTGCGCGAGCGCGTCGACGGCACGCCCGACTACCGCATCAGCGGCCGCATCGTGCGCGCCACCGGGCTGGTGCTGGAGGCGGTCGGCCTGCGTGTGCCGCTGGGCAGCGGCTGCCGCATCGAGCTGACGCCGGGCAGCCGTGGCGAGAGCCGGCTGGCCGAAGCGGAAGTGGTGGGCTTTTCCGGGGACCGGCTGTTCCTCATGCCGCTGGCGGAAATCAGCGGCCTGACACCGGGAGCGCGGGTTTTTCCGCTGGCCGACGACTGCGGCACTTCCGGCCCCGGCGCGCGGCGCTTCCCGCTCGGCGAGGCGCTGCTGGGCCGGGTGGTGGATGGCAACGGCCGCCCGCTGGATGAATACCAATCGCTCGGCGACCTGCCCCACGGCACGCTCAACACGCCCACCCTCAACCCATTGCGGCGTGCGCCCATCGACACGCAGATCGACGTCGGCATCCGCGCCATCAACGCCCTGCTGTGCATCGGCCGTGGCCAGCGCATGGGGCTGTTCGCCGGTTCCGGTGTGGGCAAATCGGTGCTGCTCGGCATGATGGCCCGCTACACCAGCGCCGATCGCATCGTGGTCGGCCTGATCGGCGAACGTGGCCGCGAGGTGAAGGATTTCATCGACAATATTCTCGGTGCCGAAGGTCTGCGCCGCTCCGTGGTAGTCGCCGCGCCGGCCGATACTTCGCCGCTGCAACGCTTGCAGGGCGCCGCCTACGCCACGCGGCTGGCGGAGGATTTCCGCGACGCCGGGCACAGCGTGCTGCTGATCATGGATTCGCTGACCCGCTACGCCATGGCCCAGCGCGAGATCGCGTTGGCCATCGGCGAGCCACCGGCCACCAAGGGCTATCCACCGTCGGTGTTTGCCAAGCTGCCGGGGCTGGTGGAGCGCGCCGGCGACGCCGAGCGCGGCGGCGGCTCGATCACCGCCTTTTACACGGTGCTCACCGAAGGCGACGACCAGCAGGACCCGATCGCCGATTCCGCGCGCGCCATTCTCGACGGCCACATCGTGCTGTCCCGGCAACTGGCCGAGGCCGGCCATTACCCGGCCATCGACATCGAAGCGTCGATCAGCCGCGCCATGACGGCGCTGGTCGATGACGCCGCGCTGGAGCGGGCCAACCGGCTCAAGCAACTGTTTTCCCTGTACCAGCGCAACCGCGACCTGATCGGCGTGGGCGCGTACAGCGCCGGCCACGATCCGCAACTGGACGAGGCGGTGACGCGCTACCCGGACATCGAACGTTTTTTGCGGCAGTCGATCCGTGAACGGGCCGACGTGCCGTCATCACAGCAGGCTCTGGCGCAACTGCTCGGAGGTGAGCGATGAAAACATCCAACCCACTGGAAACGCTGATCGAGGAAAGCCGCAAGGCGCGCGATCAGGCCGGCCGCGCGCTGGCCGAAGAACGCCGTGGCGAGCAACAGGCCGCCGCGCAACTGGATGCGTTGCAACGCTACAAGCAGGAATACAGCCACCAGCTTCAGGAGGCGCTGAGCCGTGGCGTGGACGCCATCACGCTGGACAACTACCGGCGTTTCATCTGTTCCCTGGAAGACGCCATCGGCCGCGCCGGCGACAACCTGCAACAGCACAGCCAGCAGGTCAGCCTCAGCCAGCAGCACTGGCGCCAGCAGCAAAAACAACTGTCGTCCTACAACACCCTGGCCGGCCGCCGCGCCGCCCGCGAGCAGATTCGCCTGGCGCGCCAGGAGCAGCGCGGCAACGACGAGCTGAGCAACAACGCCCAGGCGCGGCAGCGCACCCGCACCTCTCACCCGGATACCCACTAGGAGGCCACCATGGATATCGCAGCACTGTTGGCCAGCGCCGCCGCCGGCAAAAGCACCGGCGCGGGCTCACTGATCCGCTCCACCACCGACGGCGGCGCCGATTTCGCCACCGCCTTGCGCCAGGCCAGCGCCGGCGGCAAGGACAGCTCACTCAAAGGATTGGCGCTACTGGCCAAGGCGAGCCAGAGCAAAGCGGCCAAACAGGATGGCGATACGCCCGCGCTGGCGCCGCTTGCCGTCAGCGACCTGCTCGCCTCCACCGCGCAGAAGACCACCACGGACACCAGCAAAACCAGCACCGGCGATGCCAGCGACAACGACGCCACCGACGACGACAAAAAGGCGGCCTTGACGCCAGCGGCGAACGGTGATCTGGCCGCCATCGCCGCCGCCGTCAACAGTCTCCATGACGCGGCGCCTACTACCACTGGCGACGCCACGGCGCATGGCGGCGATGACAGCCATGCACAGGCGGCATCCACACCGCTAACGCAGGCCGTCGACGCCAGCACGCTGGCGGAGAACGCGGCGGCCACGACCGGCGCCACCGCCCATGCCGGACAGCCTGCCGGCGACAAGACCGCCGCCGGCCAGACTTCCACCAGTGCGGCGGGCGGCCTCAGCCGTCATCAACTGCACCAGGCGCTTGCCCAATCCACTGGCCAGGCGCCCTTGCAGGCCGGTAATGGAACCACGCCGCCAGCCAACGTCGCCACGGTGATCGTCGAAACCGCCACCGGCACCGCCGACGCCGCTGTCAGCACCCCCGGTCAGGCCAGCGCTCAGGGCAACGATGCCGGCTTCACGTTGCTGGCCGGCCCGGCTGCCACGGCTCAAACCGCCCCGGCCACGCCGGCAGCGGCAACCACCACCACTGTCGCCACCTTGCCGGCGGCGGTGGGCACCGCGCCCTGGCAGCAACAGCTCGGCGAGCAACTGCTGCGTTTCACGCAACGGGGCGATCACCAGATTCAGCTGCATCTGCATCCCCGTGAGTTGGGGCCCTTGCAGATCAGCCTGCACCTCAGCGACAACAGCGCCCAGGCGCAGTTTTTCAGCGCCCATGGGCAGGTCCGCGATGCCGTGCAACAGGCCATTCCGCAACTGCGCGAAGCCCTGGCCGGCCAGGGCATTGCGCTCGGCGAGGCGCAGGTGGGTCAGCAGCAACAGCAGCAGCAACAGGCCTTCAGCGGCAACCGGCAGCCCTCGGCTTCGCCGTTGTCCGGGGTCGCCGAGCACGACGACATCCAGCCGGCCACGGCGGTGCGCGCTACCCGGCCAGTCAGTGGGGACGGTAATGTGGATGTTTATGCCTGAGTGTTGCCTCGCACTGGGGATGGATCCTGCGACTGCGCTTCGCTCCGCGCAGGATGACGAGTGGAGGTGCCGTACGGGATGACGAGTGGAGGTGCCGCGCTGTGTGGCGAAG
>CAYMKZ010000094.1:9730-11293 GCA_964391345.1 uncultured Alcanivorax sp. | reverse complement strand
GCCCCATCGTCATTCTGCGCGGCCCCATCGTCATTCTGCGCGGCCCCATCGTCATCCTACGTGGCCTCATCGTCATCCTATGCGGCCCCATCGTCATTCTGCGCGTAGTCGCAGAATCGCGTAGTCCCGGAATCCAGAGTTTGGTAGATGGATCCTGCGACTCCGCGCAGGATGACAATAGAGCCAGGCAGGATAACGATAGGGCCAGGCAGAACGACGATAGAGCCAGGCAGAATGACGGGGGAACCGCGCAGTATGATGGCCTGATATGTTCGGTGCTTGATCCTCGCCCGCTGATCCCCGATCCTTGTGGCCCCAGTCCGCTCAGGTGCCTTGCCATGCCCGCTTCCGTTCTGCTCGGTGTCAATATCGACCATATCGCCACGCTGCGTCAGGCCCGTGGCACGCGCTACCCGGAGCCGGTGCAGGCGGCGCTGCTGGCGGAGCAGGCCGGAGCAGAGGGCATTACCGTGCACTTGCGGGAGGACCGCCGCCACATTCAGGACCGTGACGTGGAACTGCTGGCGCAGGTGCTGCAAACGCGCATGAATCTGGAAATGGCGGCCACCGAGGAAATGCTGGCCATCGCCCGGCGCATCGGGCCCGCCCATTGCTGCCTGGTGCCCGAGAAGCGCGAGGAACTGACCACCGAGGGCGGGCTGGACGTGGCCGGCAACGAGCAGTGGATTCAGCGCTGCTGCCAGCAGTTGGGTGAAGCGGGCATCCAGGTTTCGCTGTTCATCGATGCCGACCGGGCGCAGATCGAAGCGGCGCAACGCTGCGGGGCGCCGGCCATCGAAATTCATACCGGCCATTACGCGGATGCCGCCGACAGCGCCACTCAGGCCCGTGAGCTGGCCCGGGTGCGCGAAGCGGTGGCGCTGGGCCAGGCGGCGGGCCTGATCGTCAATGCCGGCCATGGTCTGCATTACCACAATACCCAGGCGATCGCGGCCATTCCCGGTATCCACGAGCTGAACATCGGTCATGCCATCATCGCGCGCGCCGTGCTCACCGGTCTGGATGAGGCGGTACGGACCATGCGTGCCCTGATCTCCGAAGCCTGACGGGTAGCGCACGATGCTTCAGGAATGACGGACGTCTCGCCGTGCACGGGATGAGGGTGCGGCCGTTCTGATCCTGTGACCAGGGCCATCAACCCGGTTCCCGGCGCGCAGGCTGGCTGGATGCTGCGGCCTGCTGAACGCGGCGAATTTCCGTGAGCAGGCCGGCGATCAGGCATTGCAGGTGCCGGTCAGAGGCGTTGTCCCTGATGCCTTGCTCCAACTGGCCGGTAGCGCTCTCCAGGCCGGGCGTGCCGCAACAGCGGACGGCGCCGTGCAGGCGGTGCACACGCTCCAGCAGGGCGTCACGGTGGTGCGGGCAGGCCGGGTTTTCGAGGGCGGCGGCTTCCTCTTGCAGGTTTTCCAGCAGCATGACGAACAGGTCGTCGGCCAGTGACTGATCGTCTCCGGCGCGGCGCTGGGCCAACAACGGATCGATGATGCGCTCGCCACTGGGCTGAGCCGCTGCTGCGTTCATCAGCGTCGAAGGTGGTGCTGC
>CAYMKZ010000094.1:0-9630 GCA_964391345.1 uncultured Alcanivorax sp. | reverse complement strand
GGCTCTACCGGCAAAAGCGGCCACAGGTGTGGCAGCCAGCGTTGCAGTATGTGGTGCCACTGCTCCTCGTCGAGCGGTTTGTCGAGGCAATCGTCGATGCCGGTGGCGAGCAGTTGGCCGCGCTGGCCGGCCGTGGTATCGGCGGTGAGGGCAATGATCGGTGTCCGCCGTCCGTTGCTTTCCTGGGCGCGCATCCGCCGGGCGGTTTCCAGACCGTCCAGGGCCGGCATGTGCTGGTCCATCAGCACGAGATCGAACGAGTGCCGGGCGAACAACGCCAGCGCTTCGCTGCCGTTGTGACAGGGCGTGATGCTCAGCCCCGGCCGTTGGAGAAGCAGGTAACTGAGCTTCAGGCTGGCCGGGTGATCGTCCACCACCATGATGCGCGCCTGATGTGCGGGTAGGGCCGGCGGGCGGCGGTCGGCGGTCACCGCGCCGCTGGACAAATCGGCGCGCGAATCGATGAGGGACGTTCGCGGGGCACGTTCGGCGCGCAGGGTGAACCAGAAGCTGCTGCCCTTGCCGGGGGCGGAAGCCAGGCCGATTTCACCGCCCATGCTTTCCGCCAGCCGTTTGCAGATGGCCAGCCCGAGCCCCGTGCCCAGGGCGCGCCGCCGTGCATCCTGGTCCACCTGCGTGAAGGCGGTGAACAGCTTTTTTTGCTGTGCGCGGGACAGGCCGATGCCGGTGTCGGTCACCGTTATCTTCACCGTCACGCCGGTGCCTCGTTGTTCGATGAGCCGGGCGCGTACTTCCACCGAGCCTCGTTCGGTGAACTTGATGGCGTTGCCGATCAGGTTGGTGAGCAATTGGCGGATACGCAGCGGGTCGCCGAGCAGACGGTCGGGCACATCCGGGTGGAGGTGCGCGGTCTGTCGCAGGCCTTTTTCCTCGGCCAGCGGTGCCAGCATGGCTTGCACTTCGTCGATCAGCGCAGGTAAATCCACCACTTCGTGCTCGATGGCTCGTGCGCCGGCTTCGAGGCTGGAGAAATCGAGGATGCGGTTGATCAGGGCCAGCGATGATCTTGCGCTTTTGTGCATTGTTTCTACGTATTCATGTTGCGTTTTTGACAAATTTGAGTGCTTCAGCAAACGGGTAAAACCGATGATGCAGTTCAGCGGGGTGCGTAATTCATGGCTGATATGGGTCAGCCGCTTGATTTGCCCCCGGCTGGCCCTGGCCGCTTCCCGGCGGGCCCGTCGTCGTGAGTGGCATGCGGCCCCAAGTAGCGCCACCAGCGATAACAGGACGATGGCGACAGCCAGAGCCGGCCTCAGCGCCTGGGTTGCCTGAGCCCGGTGAATGAGCGCGTAGCCGCCTGGAATGATGATGGTCGGCATCGCCGACAGAGTGATGATCGCCGCGATGCGGCCATGTGAGCAGGATAGCGTCATGGTAGTCAATCCCTTCCCTGGAGCGGTGTTGTTTTTTCCTCATTATGCCGCAGTTGATGACTGCTGCCATGGCCCTCGCCTTCGGCTACAATGCCGACCATGAACTACAAAACCATTGAATCCTCGGTAGGCGACACGCCCCTCGTGCGTCTGCAGCGCCTGCCGGGGAATACGACCAACACCGTTCTGGTGAAGCTGGAAGGCAACAACCCCGCCGGTTCCGTCAAGGACCGTCCGGCCCTGCACATGATTCTTGAGGCGGAGCGCCGCGGCGAGATCCGGCCTGGCGATACGCTGATCGAAGCGACCAGCGGCAATACCGGCATCGCCATGGCCATGGCCGCGGCCATGCGCGGCTACAAGATGAAGATATTGATGCCGGACACCCAAAGCCAGGAGCGCCGTGACGCCATGGCCGCTTATGGCGCCGAACTGATTCTGGTCAGCCAGGAGCAGGGTGGCATGGAAGGCGCCCGCGATCTGGCGTTGACCCTGCAGGAGCGCGGCGAGGGCCGGGTACTGGATCAGTTTTCCAACCCGGACAACCCGCACTCCCACTACGTCGGCACCGGCCCGGAGATCTGGCGCGACACGGACGGTCAGATCACCCATTTCGTCAGTTCCATGGGCACCACCGGCACCATCATGGGGTGCAGCCGTTACCTCAAGGAACAGAATCCGGATATCCAGGTGGTGGGCCTGCAACCCACTGACGGTGCTTCGATTCCGGGTATCCGGCGCTGGCCGAAGGAGTATCTGCCGAGCATCTTCGACGCCTCGCGGGTGGATCGCATCATCGACATGTCCCAGCAGCAGGCCGAGCACGTCATGCGCCGGCTGGCGCGCGAAGAGGGCATTTTCTGCGGTGTCTCCTCGGGCGGTGCCGTGGCCGGCGCCCTGCAACTCAATGAGGAGCTGGAAAACGCCGTGATCGTGGCGATCGTCACCGACCGTGGCGACCGCTACCTCTCCACCGGTGTATTCCATCCGGAGTGAACGGGCAGGGGAGGCCACTGGCATGAACAACGTGCTGGTATTCGATATCGAGACCATCCCGGATCTGGAGGGCGGCCGGCGGCTCTACGATCTGCACGGGCTGAACGACAAGGACACCGCCAGCGCCCTGTTCAATCTGCGGCGCCAGGAAAACGGTTCCGAATTCCTGCGCCTGCACCTGCACCAGGTGGTGGCCATTTCCGTGGTGCTGCGTTCGGCGCAGGGCATCAAGGTGTGGTCACTGGGCGATGAAGACAGCAGCGAAAAAGAGCTGATCGAGCGCTTTTATGACGGCATCGAGCGGTTCACGCCGCAACTGGTGAGTTGGAATGGCGGCGGTTTCGACCTGCCGGTGCTCAATTATCGTGCCCTGAGGCACGGCGTGACGGCACAGCGCTTCTGGGAAACCGGCGGCGAGGACAGCAGCTTCCGTTTCAACAATTACATCAGCCGCTATCACCAGCGTCATCTGGATCTCATGGATCAACTGGCGATGTACAATGGCCGCGCCGTGGCGCCACTGGATCAGATCGCCACCTTGCTGGGTTTCCCCGGCAAGATGGGCATGAGCGGCGCCCATGTGTTCGAGGCCCATCAGGACGGCGATATCAAGGGCATCCGCGATTATTGCGAAACCGATGTGCTCAACACCTGGCTGGTGTTCCTGCGCTTCCAACTGGTGCGTGGCGACATCGACGCCACCCGCTATGAGCAGGAAACGAAACTGCTGCGTGATTATCTTGTCAGCGAACAGGCGGGCGGAGAGCGGCCCCATTTCCAGACGTTTCTGGAGTCCTGGCAAGAGGTGTGAGCCGCTGACGCCTTCCTTGCGCCGCCTTCCGTGTGAAGATGGCGCTGATCAACTTCGAGAGTTCCATGCCCCGACGTCGTAACAGGAAACCGCCCGCCACGCCGGTGGTCGCCACTATTGAAAGCCTCGCCCATGATGGCCGCGGCATTGCCCGCGTGGACGGCAAGACCACCTTCGTGGACAACGCCCTGCCCGGTGAAACGGTACGCTTCCAGTACAGCAACCAGCGCAGCAAATTCGATGAAGGCCGCGCCGTGGAGATTCTCCAGGCGTCGCCGCAGCGGGTGCAACCGCCCTGTGCTCATCATCTGATTTGCGGTGGTTGCAGCCTGCAGCATCTGGACAGCGACGAGCAGATCCGCCGCAAACAGGCGGTATTGCAAGAACAGCTCGCCCACTTCGGGCAACTGCAACCCGACACCTGGCTGGAACCGCTCACCGGGCCGGTGACCGGCTACCGGGGCAAGGCGCGCCTGGGCGTCAAGTTCGTCGAGGCGCGCGGCCACACCCTGGTGGGCTTCCGGGAAAAGCGCAACCGCTTCCTGGCGGACCTCGAGCAATGTGAAGTGCTGATTCCGGAGGTGGGGCACCGCCTCGTGGCGCTGCGCGAGCTGATCGATGGTCTGGCCAGCAAGCGGCGCATTCCGCAGATCGAAGTGGCGCGGGGGGATGACGAGATCGCCCTGGTGTTCCGCCATCTCGACCCGCTGCCCGATGAGGACCAGCACAAACTGGTGGCGTTCTGCCGCGAACAGGGCTGGCAACTCTACTTGCAACCGGGCAACGAAAGCACCGTGCACCGCCTGTGGCCGGCGCCGGAGCAGTCGGAGCAGCGGCTCTACTATCGCCACGAAAGCCGTCACGAAAGCCGTCACGAAAGCCGCCACGAAAGCCGCCACGAAAGCCGCCACGAAAGCCGCCACGCCGGCGAACCGGACAGCGTGCTGGCCTTCCACCCCACCGATTTCACCCAGGTCAATGCGGCGATCAATCGCCGCATGGTGCCGTTGGCACTGAACTTGCTTGATATCGAACCGCAGCACCAGGTGCTGGATCTGTTCTGCGGGCTGGGCAATTTCACCATTCCCGCGGCGCGGCGGGCGGCGCGGGTGGTGGGCGTGGAAGGCAGCGCCGCCATGGTCGAGCGTGGTTACGAAAACGCCCGCCGCAATGGGCTGGAAAATCTCGAATTCCACGCCTGGGATCTGAGCCGTGCCCCCGAGGGCCAGCCCTGGGCGCAGCGGCAATACCCGCGCGTGCTGCTGGACCCGCCGCGCAGCGGCGCGCTTGAAATGGTGCGCATGATGCCCCATTTCAACGTGGATCGGCTGGTTTATGTGTCCTGCAACCCCGCCACGCTGGCGCGGGACGCGGGTGAGCTGACGGCGCTGGGCTATCGTCTGGAGGCGGCGGGGGTGATGGACATGTTCCCGCACACCGCCCATGTGGAATCGATAGCCGTGTTCGACCGCCGTGCAGCCGGTGCTTCGGGAAAAACCGCCCGGGGCTGACAATCGCAACAAAGATGTGGAAACAATATGGTAACCGTACGCCGGCATCCCCCGGAGGGTCTGTCCAGCAACGCCTGGCCAGAGTGGCTGGAGCAATTGGGTGCTCAGGTGCCGGTGCGCGACATGGAGGCGCTGAAGCGTGCCTGTGCCCGTGCGGAGCAGTGCGAAAAGGCCGGTGAAGCGGCCGGCACGCGCTGGCCCTACGGCAAGGGGTGTCTGGTCATCGGCCTGGAAATGGCCGACATTCTCGCCGAGCTTGGCGCCGATTCCGATGTGTTGCCGGCGGCCGTGCTGTACCGCGCGGTGCGCGAGGGTCAGTTGTCGCTGCCGGAAGTGGAAAAGGAATTCGGCGAGCCGGTGGCGCGGCTGATCGAAGGTGTGCTGCGCATGGCGGCCATCAGCACCACCCTCAACCCCACCCGCAAGGCGGTGCTCGGCCAGCAGGACGGCCAGCTCGACAACGTGCGCAAGATGCTGCTGGCGATGGTCGATGACGTGCGCGTGGCGCTGGTCAAACTGGCCGAGCGAACCGTCATCATTCGCGCCGTCAAGGAAGCGACCCCGCAACGCCAGCAGAAAGTGGCGCGGGAAATCTTCGATATCTATGCGCCGCTGGCGCACCGTCTGGGCGTCGGCCAGCTGAAATGGGAGCTGGAGGACCTGTCCTTCCGCTACCTGCAACCCGGCGCCTACAAGAAGATCGCCCGGCTGCTGGACGAGAAGCGCCTGGACCGCGAACACTACATCGAAGAGGTGATCGACAGCTTGCGCGGTCATCTCGAACATCACGGCATCAAGGATGCCCGTGTGGACGGCCGCGCCAAGCACATCTACAGCATCTGGCGGAAGATGCAGAAGAAGCATCTGGAATTCGGCGAAGTGTACGACGTGCGCGCGGTGCGCGTGCTGGTGCGCGAAGTGCGTGACTGCTATGCGGCGCTGGGTGTGGTGCATTCGCTATGGCCGCACGTGCCCAGAGAGTTCGACGATTATATCGCCAGCCCCAAGGAAAACGGCTACCAGAGCCTGCACACGGCGGTGGTCGGCCCCGAGCGCAAGATGCTGGAGGTGCAGATCCGCACCTACGACATGCACGAGGACGCCGAACTGGGCGTCTGCGCCCACTGGCGTTACAAGGAAGGCGGTAAAATCGACCGCCGTTCCGATTCCTACGAACAGCGCATCGCCTGGCTGCGCCAGGTGCTGGAATGGCACGACGAACTGGGCGATGGCGCCAACCCGATGGTGGAAGAACTCAAGCACGGGCTGGTCAGCGATCGTATCTACGTGTTCACCCCCGACGGCCACGTGGTGGACCTGGAAGCCGGCGCCACGCCGGTGGACTTCGCCTACCACATTCACACCGAGGTGGGGCACCGCTGCCGTGGCGCGAAAGTGAACGGTCACATCGTGCCGCTCAGCTACACCCTGAATACCGGCGAGCAGGTGGAAATCCTGACCGCCAAGGAAGGTGGGCCGAGCCGCGACTGGATGACGCCGTCACTGGGTTATGTGGCCACCTCCTCGGCGCGCCAGCGCATTCAGCAGTGGTTCAAGCGGCAGGACCGTCAGGCGCACATCGTCCAGGGGCGCGCCATTCTGGAGCGGGAAACCTCGCGGCTGGCGCTGGAGCGCATCGAGCTGGATGAACTGGCGCCGCAACTGAACCTGAGAAGCGGCGAGGATGTGCTGGCCGCGCTGGGCGCCGGCGACTTGCGTCCGGGGTTCGTCATCAACCAGGCGCAGGCGCTGCTGGAAGACAGCTCCCAGCAGGAACTGGCCTTCGTGCCGGCCCGCTCGCGGGCCTCGGAAAGCGGCGACATCACCATCCAGGGGGTCGGCAATCTGCTCACTCATCTGGCGTCCTGCTGCAAACCGGTGCCCGGCGACCCGGTGATGGGCTTCATCACCCAGGGGCGCGGCGTCACCGTGCACCGCGCCGACTGCCACAACCTGCTGGCCATGCAGGGCGAAGACCCGGATCGGGTAATCGAGGTAAGCTGGGGCGAGGCCGACCGCATCTTCTACCCGGTGGACGTCTTCCTGCGCGCCTGGGACCGGCAGGGCCTGCTGCGCGATGTGATCGCCGTGCTGTCCAACGAGAAAGTCAACGTCACCGCCGTGCATACGCAATCGCACAGCGCCGACAATACCGCCACCATGCTGATGACGCTGGAAATCGCCTCGCTCGGCAATCTGGGCAAGGTGCTGGCGAAGATGGACCAGTTGAAAGGCGTGCTGGAAGTGCGGCGCTACAAGAAATAGGTGAGGTCCTTGCCGTCCGCCGGCCTTTGCCGTCTCTCAGCGCCGGCTGTTACTGTCGTTCTGCGCGGCCGTGCCATTCTGTGCGGAGTTTTTCTCGTCACCCCGCGCGGAGTTTTTCTCGTCACCCCGCGTGGAGTTTTTCCCGTCATTCTGCGCGTAGTCGCAGAATCCAGAGAGGGTGGATCCTGCGACTACGCGCAGGATGACGCCGGAAGAGGTGGGTCCTGCGACTACGCGCAGGATGACGTCGGAAGAGGTGGGTCCTGCGACTACACGCAGGATGACGTCGGAAGAGGTGGGTCTTGCGACTACACGCAGGATGACGTCGGAAGAGGTGGATCCTGCGACTGCGCGCAGGATGACGCTGGGAAAGATGGGTCGCAGGATGACGCCGAGGTTTCGCGCAGGATGGCGATGGGATAGGGGCGCTGCCACTGTGCGCCGGACGACGACAAGAACCGAGGAGCTTCAATGTCTGATATTCCCGACTCTTCCCTGCAAACGGTGATGAGCGAATTGCTCACCATCATGGCGCGCCTGCGCGACCCGCGGGAAGGTTGCCCGTGGGACCGCGAACAGACCTTCGATAGCATCGTGCCGTACACCATCGAGGAGGCTTTCGAGGTGGCGGAGGCCATCGCGCGCCGCGATTATCCGGAACTGTGTGAAGAGCTGGGCGATCTGCTGTTGCAGGTGGTGTTCCACTCGCGCATGGCGCAGGAGCGGGGGCTGTTCGATTTCGTCGAGGTGGTGCGCGTACTGAATGACAAACTGGTGCGCCGCCACCCCCACGTTTTTGCCGACACCAGCGCCGAGGACGCCACGGCGGTCAAGCTCCACTGGGAGGCCATCAAGCAGCAGGAACGCGCCGCCAAGGGCCGTGAAAGAGCCAGCGCCGTGGATGGCATTCCCGCCGGACTGCCGGCGCTGCCGCGGGCCGGAAAGCTGCAAGGCAAGGCCGCCCGTGCCGGCTTCGACTGGCGGCAGCGCGCCGTGGCGCGCATACGCGATCATCTCAACGAGGAACTGGCGGAGCTGGATCAGGTGCTTGCCGAAGACAGCCGTGACGCCATCGAAGACGAATTCGGCGATGTGCTGTTCACCCTGGTCAATCTGGCCCGCCATCTGAAACTGGACCCGGAGCTGGCCTTGCGGCGCGCCAGCGACAAGTTCGAGCGTCGTTTCCGCAGCGTCGAAGCCAGCGCCGACCGCCCGCTCTCCGAACTCGACGAAGAGCAACTCGATCTGCTCTGGCGACGCGCCAAGGACAATCACCGCTAACGCCGTTCCCGCCCGTCACCAAACGGTCACCTCCACGACATTTTTCCGTCATCGCCGCCACCCATACTCCGCCCCGAGCACGAGAGGGACGGTGCACTGGCAACGCTCTCCCGTACTTTCAATTTTCTGATGGAGAGCCTCGATGAAGAAAAAACTGCTTGTGCTTGCCGTGGGGGCGGCCCTGGTGGCGCCAATGGCCCAGGCCGACGGTCCGGAAGTGTACGGCAAGATCAACCTGTCGCTGGAACACATGAAGTACGATCCGGCGCCCGGCGCACCGGCCAACGACGATGAGTGGGAGCTGCAAAGCAACGCCTCCCGGTTCGGTATTCGCGGCGATTTCGATCTCGATGTGGCGGGCCTCAAGGCTCTCTACCAAGCGGAATTCGAGATTGCCGTGGACGATGGCGACAACAAGGGCGATACGCTGTCTCAGCGCAACATCTTCGCGGGCCTGCAAGGCGCTTTCGGTACCTTGCGTGCCGGCCGCTTCGATACCCCGACCAAGGAAGCACAGGGCAAGATCGACCAGTTCAACGATCTGGATGGCGACATGAAGCACATCGCCTCCGGTGAGGTGAGAGCCTCCAACATCATCGCCTATACCTCACCGAAGCTGGGCGGCCTGGTGACCTTCAATGCCGCCTTCATTCCCGCCGAGGATGCGGAGGATTTCGACGGCGACGGCAGCAACGAAAACGGTCTGGCGGACAGCACCTCGGTTTCTCTGGTATTGGAAAAGAACGGTTTCTACGGTGCCCTGGCCCACGACAGTGATATGCAGGATGAGCTGCTGGTGGATGCTACGGGCACCAGTCCAACGCTGGACATCACCCGCGCGGTGGCCGGCCTGAAGATGGACCGCTTCGAGCTGGGCGCGCTGTTCGAGAACGCCAGGGAAGCCGAAGGTGATGGCGAGGAAAACAGCTATCTGGTCAGCGGCGCCTACAAGATCGACAGGGTCAAGCTGAAGGCCCAGTATGGCCATGTGAAAGGCGACCAGACGGATAACGAGGGCGTCCAGTACGCGCTCGGGCTGGATTACGCGCTGGCGAAAAACGCCAAGGTTTATGGCTACTACAACAACCTGAAATACGAGTTCGACAATGGCAGCCCGGATGACAAGACACAAACCATCGGGGTGGGGATGGAGCTGAAGTTCTGAATCCGGCAAGGAGCTCCACTTCGTCACTCCGTGTGGGGCTCCACCTCGTCATTTCGCGTGGAGCGAAGCGGTACGTCATCCTGCGCGAAGTCGCAGGATCCATATTGTGGCGTGACAGGCGATGGATCCTGCGACTTCGCGCAGGATGACGGGGTTGCGACTTCGCGCAGGATGACGGGGTTGCGACTTCGCGCAGGATGACGG
>CAYMKZ010000093.1:0-11515 GCA_964391345.1 uncultured Alcanivorax sp. | reverse complement strand
GCCAATCTGACGCCCGTTCTCCCTCGCCGCGTCATCCTGCGCGTAGGGAGCGTGGCGACCGGAGTCGCAGGATCCATTGCTTTGTGACGCCTGGATTCTGCGACTACGCGCAGAATGACAAGAGTAGGGCGGGATGACGGGGGCAGGGCGGGATGACGGGGGTAAGGCAGGATGGCGGGGGCAGGGCGGAATGACGGGTTGGCGGCTTTGCTTCTATAATGCCGGTTTCCGCGGCAGGGCTGGCGGCGTTGTTCGCCTTCGCCCGCTGGCAGGCCACTGAAAAACGTTTTCGAGGCAGCCAGAGCAAGAGCACCGACCAACGGGAGGAACAGCCAAAGGCTGGCCCGAAGGGTGAGCGCTTGCGCGAATCAAAATAGCCGACAAAGCGGAGTTTATAAGTAATAAATGAGCATTTGGCGGCTATTTTTAACGCCGCTATGGCAACGCAGATAGTTTTTCAGTGGCCTGCGGGTGCTCCGGCGAACAGGAATGACATATGGTCGATAAAGGCACTCTTTACATCGTCTCCGCCCCTTCCGGGGCCGGCAAGACCTCCCTGGTGGCGGCGTTGGTGGAAAAACTTCCCCGGCTGAGGATTTCCGTATCGCACACCACCCGGCCCCGGCGCGACAGCGAGGTGGACGGCGTCAATTATCATTTCATCCCGCGCCGGGACTTTCTTGAGCTGGTGGAGCAGGGGCGCTTCCTGGAGCACGCCGAGGTGTTCGGCAATCTGTACGGCACCAGCGCCGACTGGGTGGCCGGCACCCTGCAAGGCGGTGAGGACGTGATTCTGGAGATCGACTGGCAGGGCGCCGCGCAGATCCGCAAGCTGATTCCCGAGGCGAAAAGCATCTTCATCCTACCCCCTTGCCTGCAAACGCTGGCCGGCCGGCTGCGCGGCCGCGGCTCCGACGACGACCAGGTGATCGAAAAACGTCTGGCCGGGGCCCGCGAGGAAATGAGCCACTACCGGGAATTCGACTATCTGGTGGTCAACGACAATTTCGAGCGGGCGCTGGCCGAGCTGGCCTGGATCGTCGAGTCCGACCGGCTGACCACCCGCCGTCAGGCGGTCCGCCAGGCGGCCATTCTGGCCGACTTGTTGTCCGCCCCGGAAAACCAGTAGAATTGCCGGTCCGCAACAGGAGAGCCCGATGGCCCGTGTAACCGTAGAAGACTGCCTGGAAAAACTGAACAACCGCTTCGAGCTGGTTCTGGTGTCCAGCAAGCGCGCTCGCCAACTGCAAACCGGCGGCAAGGAACCGAAAGTGGCCTGGGACAACGACAAGCCCACGGTGGTGGCTCTGCGCGAAATCGCCGGCGATCACGTTACCGCCGAATCGATCAACAATCCGGTATTCGAGCAAAGCCCCGAGATCGACGAACTGGCGCTGCTGACCCAGTCCTTCGGCGAATAAAGAGGCAACGGAAGCGGGCAGCGAAACAGGTAATAGCAAAAGCCTGTGCCTTTCCGTGCCATAAGGGCAATAACGTAGACAAAACGCCACACCAAATCTAAGCTAGGTATATCGTTCACTTCGATTCGCCCTGGCGGCGTGGCGAGGCCTCTTGCCCTCAATCAGCAACCTGCAGAGACGTCTGCGCAGCTACCTGACGGATGACCAGATTTCCCAGGTGGTGCGCGCTTATCATTTCGCTGAGAAAGCCCACGAGGGTCAGTACCGGCGGACGGGGGATCCCTATATCACCCATCCGCTGGCGGTCGCCAATATTCTTGTCGATATGCACATGGATCACGCCTCGCTGATCGCGGCCATGTTGCACGATGTGATCGAGGACTGCGGCGTCAGTAAGGAGCAGGTCGCCCGCGAATTCAGCGAGGAGGTGGCCGAGCTGGTGGACGGCGTCTCCAAGATCGCGCAGATCAAATTCGAATCCAAAGCGGAACAGCAGGCCGAGAACCTGCGCAAGATGATGCTGGCCATGACCCGCGACATCCGCGTGATTCTGGTCAAGCTGGCGGATCGCCTGCACAACATGCGCACTCTGCATGTGATGAAGCCCGAGAAACGCCGCCGCATCGCCACCGAAACGCTGGAAATCTACGCGCCCATCGCCTTCCGTCTGGGCATGTACAACATGCGCGTGGAATACGAGGACCTGGCGTTCCACAACATCTACCCGATGCGCGCGCGGCTGATCGGCAAGGCGGTGATGGCGGCGCGCGGCAAGCGCCAGGACCTGCTCACCACCATCAAGGCCAGCATCGAAAGCTGCCTGCAAGAAGAGGGCATTCAGGGCCGCGTGCTGGGGCGCGAAAAGCACCTCTACAGCATCTACCAGAAGATGAAGGAACAGCGCAAATCGTTCGCCGAGATCATGGACGTTTTCGGCTTCCGCATCGTGGTCGACCGGGTCGATACCTGTTATCGCGTACTCGGCGCCGTACACAACCATTTCATTCCCATTCCCGGCCGTTTCAAGGATTATGTCGCCATTCCCAAGGCCAATGGCTACCAGAGCCTGCACACCACCCTGAAGGCCCACTCCGGTATTCCGCTGGAGATCCAGATCCGCACCGAAGACATGGAAGCCATGGCCAACAACGGCATCGCCGCGCACTGGCTGTACAAGGCCGATGGCGAATCCGGGCTGCCCACCCACAGCCGCGCCCAGTCGTGGATGCAGCGCCTGCTGGAAATCCAGCAGAAAGCCGGCAACTCCATGGAGTTCCTGGAAAACGTCAAAGTCGACCTGTTCCCCGACGAAGCCTACATTTTCACGCCCAAAGGCGACATCAAGGAGCTGCCGGCCGGCGCCACGCCGGTGGATTTCGCCTACGCCGTGCACACCAAGGTGGGCAACCGCTGCGTGGCGGCGCGTATCGACGGCAAGCTCTCCGCACTGTCCACCTCGCTGGAATCCGGCCAGACGGTGAAGATCATTACCGCGCCCAACGCCCGGCCGAACCCCGGCTGGCTGAATTTCGTGGTGACCGGCAAGGCCCGTTCCAACATTCGCCACTTCCTCAAGCAGCAACGCAGCGAAGACGCCGCCGAGCTGGGGCTGCGCCTGCTGGACAAGGCGCTGGGCAGCTACCAGATGGAGTTCGCCAAACTGCCGCCGGCGCTGCTGGCAGCGGAACTGGCCGACCACAATTACGACAGCGCCACGGACCTGCTGGAAGACATCGGCATGGGCAACCGGCTGGCGCCGCTGGTGGCGCGCAAGCTGGTCGGGGAACGCAACGAGGAATTGCAGCCGGAGCTGGACCGGCGGCCACTGGCCATTCACGGCAGCGAAGGCCTGATGGTCACCTACGCGAAATGCTGCTACCCGCTCCCTGGCGACACCATCACCGGGCATCTCAGCGCCGGTCGCGGCATCGTCGTGCACAAGGACACCTGCAAGAACCTGCTGGCGGAAATGCGCAGCGCGCCGGAGAAGTGCATCGCGCTGGACTGGGACAAGGAAGTGGAGCAGGAATTTCCCGCCGCCCTGCGCATCGAGCTGGTCAACAAACGGGGCGTGCTGGCCACCCTGGCCAACGGCGTTTCCGAGCTGGGCGCCAATATCGACACCATCGACATGGCCGAGAAAGACCCGACGCTGTCGGTGATCAATGCTACTCTGCTGGTCAAGGACCGCATCCATCTCGCCCGCATCATCAAACGCTTGCGCACGCTGGATAATATTGTGAGGATTCACCGTATCAGCGCCTGAGCCTTCACAACGCCGGGCACGCCGTTATTCAGGAATGACCATCATGTCCAATCGCTCCGTGATCAAGACCGACAAGGCGCCCGCCGCCATCGGCACCTACTCCCAGGCCATCAAGGCCGGCTCGACGGTTTACCTGTCCGGGCAGATCCCGCTTGATCCGGCCACCATGCAGTTGGTGGGTGGCGACATGGCAGCGCAGGTGCGGCGCGTTTTCGACAATCTCACCGCCGTCTGCGAAGCGGCCGGCGGCAGCCTGCGCGATATCGTCAAGCTGAACATCTTCCTCACCGACCTGAGCCACTACGCGCAGGTCAACGACATCATGGCCGAGTATTTCCAGGAGCCGTACCCGGCGCGGGCGGCGGTCGGCGTCGCCGCGCTGCCGAAAGGCGTCGGCGTCGAAATGGACGCCATCATGGACATCGCCTGACCACTGGCGGGCCTGAAGAAAGCGGTCAGCCCAGCGACAGCTCCGAATCGAGCACGGCCTCGAACCCTTCCGGCAGCACATCCGCCCAGGCGCGCAAACCCTCACGCAAGCCTTCCAGGCTATTGGCGGTGAGGTTGGCGTGGCCCACCTTGCGGCCCGGACGCACGGCCTTGCCGTACCAGTGCAGCACGCCGGGGCGTTGCAGCCAGCCCTCGTCGAACGGCGTGCCGATCAGGTTCACCATGGCCGAGCAGCCGTGCACATTGACGCTTCGCAGCGGCACCCCGGCGAGGGCGTGAACGTGCAGATCGAACTGTGACAGATCGGCGCCATCGTGGGTCCAGTGGCCGGAATTGTGCACACGCGGCGCAATCTCGTTGACCACCAGCCGGCCGTCCTCGTCGAAGAACTCCACCGCCATCACACCGGCGAAATCCAGCTCGCTCATGATGCGCCGCAGAATGCTTTCCGCCTCGGGCTGCAAGGCGGCACAGGCGCTGGCCGGCGCCAGGGTCAGGCGCAGAATGCCGTCCACATGCCAGTTGCGCACCAGCGGATAGCACAGCATGTCGCCCTGCGGATTGCGCGCGCCGACGATGGACAGCTCGCGGCGGAACGGGATCTTCTGCTCGACGATGGCCCGCCCCGCCAGCTCGGCGACCGGCACCCGGCCAGCGTCCTCACCCTGGTCGATGATCCAGGTACCGCGACCGTCATAGCCGCCGCTGCGCGCCTTCACCACCACGCCGCCGAAGTCGTCGATGGCGGCGATCAGATCGCCGGGCTCGTCCAACGTGCGCCAGGCGGCAGTCGGGATGGCCAGCCGGTCGAGCATGGATTTCTGATCGTAACGATCGGGAATGATGCTCAGCGCGCCCCGGGCCACGCAGCGGTCACTGGCCGCCAGACGTGCGGACAGCCCCACATCCGGGAACGCCTCGCGCTCCACGGTGACCACCGGATAACGCTCCAGGCACTGCTCCCAGTCGATCGCCACCGGCAGATCGGAGGTACCCGGCAGCAGCATGGCCCGCTCCGGATCATAACGATCCACCACCAGACCCAGCCGGGCGGCGGCTTCCGCCATCATCAGGCCCAACTGGCCGCCCCCCAGCACCAGAACTCGATTCATTGAAAGCTTTCCTTGCCCAGCTCTGCGTTGGCCAACACCTCATCGGCGCGGGCCGCCTTCCATTCGGCGATGCGCTGCAACAGGTCCGGCTCATGGGCAGCGAGAATCTGCGCCGCCAGCAGGCCGGCGTTCCAGGCTCCGGAAGTACCGATGGCCAGGGTGCCCACCGCCACGCCCTTGGGCATCTGCACGATGGACAGCAGGCTATCCAGCCCGGACAGCGCGCGGCTCTTGACCGGCACCCCGAGCACCGGCAACGGCGTCATGGAAGCGATCATGCCGGGCAAATGCGCGGCGCCGCCGGCACCAGCGACAATCACCTTGTAACCCTGCGCCGCCGCGCTTTCGGCGAACTCGCACAAACGTCGCGGCGTGCGGTGGGCGGACACCACCTCGGCCTTCCAGCCCACGGAAAACAGACTCAGGGCGTCACAGGCTTCCTTCATGGTGTCCCAGTCGGACTGGGAACCCATCACGACGGCTACCGGTATGCTCATTACTTCACTCCCGTTCCGGCCTGCGGGCCGGCCATGGCGCGGCACAGGCCGCCAAAGGCGCACACTTTACCACTCCAGGGCCGCTCTACGAAGAGCCGGCATCCAGCAGCGCGCCATAGCCGGCCCGGTAGTCCGTGTAACGCAACCGGTAACCGCCATCATCGATGTAGCGGCTGTGGATACGCTTGCCGGTCGGTTCGCCGCCCTCGGCTTCTTTGCCAGGAAAAGGCCACCCCTGCCGCCGCGCCAGCCAGCGTTGCACATCGAGATTGCAGACCGGCTGATTGTCGGTGCCGATCACCACCGGCGGCGGCAGCGTTTCGTCGACCAACCAGCGTGTCGCCAGGTGGTGCAGCAGCCCCACGCAATCATCCCGGTGAATGCGATTGCTCCATACCGCCTCCGGCAGCGGCTCCGCGCCATCGGCTATGCGCCGCACCTTGCGCAGCAGCCGCAAACGTCCCGGCCCGTAAATGCCGGAAAAACGCACCGCGGTGGCCGGCGTGCGAGCGGCGATCTGCCGTTCCGCCGCCAGCATGATGCGGCCGTTGTAACGGCCCGGCTGTGCCGGGGTGTTCTCGCTGACGTCGCCTTGCACCTCGCCGTACACCGCGGTACTGGAAACGAACAGCACCGGCGGCAACGGCTGCCGCTGTTCCAGCGCGTTCAGCAAACGGATCGGCGCATCCAGGTAGGCGCGCTGATAACCGCGCTCGGAATACTCGGCAGGGGTCATGACGATGGCCAGCAGATCCACCGGCTCCGGCGGCAACGCAAGCAGCCCTTCCAGCAGATCCTGCCGGTACAGTTGCACGCCCTCCGGCGCCTGCGGGCCACGGCGAATGCCGCTCAGCCGGTGGCCGTCCGCCAGTAGCGCCTGCGCCAGCCCGGTGCCCAGGTCGCCCAGCCCGGCGATCAGAATATGGCTCATTGGCGGTCACTCCGGCAGAATGGGGATTCATTGAGGAAAATAGTAGCAGCCATGACCCTAACAGAACTTCGCTATCTGGTCGCGCTCGCCCGGGAACGCCATTTCGGCCACGCCGCCCAGATCTGCAATGTCAGCCAGCCGACGCTCAGCGCTGCCATCAAGAAGCTGGAAGATCAGCTCGGCATGCCGCTGTTCGAGCGCCGCCCCAGAGAAGTGGTGGTCACGCCGCAGGCCGAACCGATCGTCGCCCAGGCCCAGCGTGTGCTGGAACAGGCGGATCTGCTGGAGCAGATGGCGCTGAGCCAGCGCGACCAGCTCGGCTCGCCGCTGCGGGTGGGCGCCATCTTCACCGTCGCACCCTATCTGTTTCCGAAAATGATCCCTCACGTCCGCGCCACGGCGACGGGTATGCCGCTGTTCATCGAAGAAAACTACACGCACGTGCTGCGCGGCAAGCTGGAACGCGGCGAGCTGGACGCCATCATCGTGGCGCTGCCGTTCTCCGGCGGCGGGCTGGTGCGGGCAAAAATGTACGAGGAATCCTTCTCCGTGCTGCTGCCGGGCGACCATCCCTGGACCGCGCAAAAGCAGATTCGCCCGGAACAGTTGCTCGAAGAAACCTTGCTGCTGCTCGGCGAGGGGCATTGTTTCCGCGACCAGGTTCTGGAGCTGTGTCCGGCCATCGATTCCACCCGTCAGCGCAATCTGGTGCAGATCGAAGGCGGCTCGCTGGAAACCCTGCGCCACATGGTGGCTTCCGGTCTGGGCATTACCGTGCTGCCGGATTCCGCGCTCTATCAGCACGGCTACGACAAGAGCACCTTCGCCGTGCGTCCGTTCACCGCGCCGGTGCCGTCGCGCACCATCGCGCTGGTGTGGCGCGACAGCTTCCCGCGCCCCAAGGCCATAGAGGTGCTGCGCCAGGCGGTGCCCCGCGAGGGCCTGGCAGCCTGATTCGGCATCCATGAGCGAGCGCGACGAGGCCCCGGAACAGATCGCCATCACCCGTTTCAAGGGCATCGGCCCGCGGGCGGCGGAACGGCTCGCCCGGCTCGGGCTGCACACACTGGAAGACGTGCTGTTTCATTTGCCGTTCCGCTACGAGGACCGTACCCGCATTACCCCCATCGGCAGCCTGCGCCCGGAGCGCGGCGTGGTGATCGAAGGCCAGGTGCTGGCCGCCGACGTGGTATTCGGCAAACGCCGCTCGCTGTTGTGCAAGGTGGCGGACGGCACCGGCATGGTGGCGCTGCGCTTCTACCATTTCAGCGCCGCGCAGAAAAACAATCTGCAAAAGGGCCGCACCATCCGGGTTTACGGCGAGCCACGCCCCGGTGCCGCCGGCCTGGAGTTCTACCACCCCGAATATCAGACCGGGCCGGAGATTCCACCGCTGGAGAAGGCGCTGACACCGGTTTATCCCACCACCGAAGGGGTCAGCCAGAAGCTGCTGCGCAACCTCGCCTGCCAGGCCCTGCAATGGCTGCGCAGCCACACCCCGGAGGAGCTGATTCCCCGCGAGCTGCTGGATCAGCGTGGCCTGCCGAGCCTCGCCGAAGCCCTCAGCAAACTCCATCACCCGCAACCGGACGACCCGGTGGACTTGCTGCTGGACGGCAATCACCCGGCGGTGAAGCGGCTGGTGATGGAAGAGATGGTCGCCCATCAACTGGGCATGCTCGCCAAACGGGCCGGACAGAAAGCCCTGCGGGCGCCGCCCTTGCAGGGCGAACGGCTGACTCGCCGACTGCTGGCAGAGCTGCCGTTCGCCCTCACCGGCGCCCAGCAGCGGGTGATCGGCGAATTGCGCAAAGACCTCATGCAATCGCACCCGATGTTGCGTTTGATACAAGGTGACGTGGGCTCGGGCAAGACGCTGGTGGCCGCCGCCGCCGCGCTGATCGCGGTGGAATCCGGCTATCAGGTGGCGCTGATGGCGCCCACCGAACTGCTCGCCGAGCAGCATCTGAACAATTTTCGCCGCTGGCTGGCGCCGCTGGACATCGACGTGCACTGGCTGACCGGCAGCGTCGGCGTCAAGGCCCGCCGGGAAACCCTGGCGGCGCTGGCTGACGGCAGCGCCGCCCTGGTGGTGGGCACCCACGCGCTGTTTCAGGAAGCAGTGGCGTTCCAGCGGCTGGGGCTGATCATCATCGATGAGCAGCACCGTTTCGGCGTCCAGCAGCGGCTGGCATTACGGGAAAAGGGCCGCAATGCCGGCCTGGTGCCGCACCAGTTGACGCTGACCGCCACACCGATTCCACGCACCCTGGCAATGAGCGTCTACGGCGACCTGGACACCTCGGTGATCGACGAAATGCCGCCCGGCCGCCGGCCAGTGCAGACCCTGGCGCTGCCGGCCTCGCGGCGCGACGCCATCGTCGCCCGCATCCGTGCCGCCTGTCTGGGAGGCGCCCAGGCCTATTGGGTATGTACCCTCATTGAAGAATCCGACGAGTTGCAGGCTCAGGCCGCCGAGGCCACGTTCGCGGCCTTGCAGGAGGCCTTGCCGGAAATCGTCGTGGAGCTGGTGCACGGCCGCATGAAGGCCAAGGAAAAGCAGGCGCGCATGGCGCGCTTCGTTGCCGGCCAGGCACAGTTGCTGGTAGCCACCACGGTGATCGAAGTCGGCGTGGACGTTGCCAACGCCACGCTGATGGTAATGGACAACGCGGAGCGGCTGGGCCTGGCCCAGTTGCATCAGCTACGCGGCCGGGTCGGTCGCGGCGGCGAACAAAGCTACTGCCTGCTGCTGTACCAGACGCCGCTGTCACAGACCGCCAGAAAGCGCCTGTCGGTCATGCGCGACACCAGCGATGGGTTCGTGATCGCCGAGGAAGATCTCAAGCTGCGCGGCCCCGGCGAATGGCTGGGCACCCGGCAGACCGGCGAGCTGGCCTTCCGCATCGCCGACCTGATGCGCGACGAAGCCCTCATGGAGCCGGCCAGAAAAGTGGCCACGGCACTGCTCCAGCGCTACCCGCAGCGCGTGGAGCGGCTGTTGCGGCGCTGGCTGCGCGGTGGGCAGGACTATGCGGATGTATGAGGACTGTGCGGACGCCTGATCACCGAGGAGCACTTGCAATGACTACTCTGTGGCCCTTAAATGCGGGGATGCTCAAGCACAATCCTGTACGCCATGGCGGATCACCTCCCGCCCAGGTCCGCCGCCCACCCGTTCATCGCTCATCGAGAGGAGCGCCCATGCGTGGAGTCATTCCGGTGGTCGCCGTCCTGTTGCTGCTGCTGGCCGGCTGCGACAACAGCAACGATGCCGAAAAAGCCCACCAGGCCACCCATGCCGGCACCCCACAGACCAGCACGGCGCCTGCCAAGGTCGGCACGCTGGAGTCGCAGACGCAAAGCCTCACGCAGGTCGCCGAGGGTTGCAGTGGCGACGATTGTCCGCAGGTTTCCATCCAATGGCCGGAATACGTCGGCCAGCCGGCCCTCAACAAGGCCATTCATCAGCGGCTGGTTGCGCAACTGGCCAGCAGTCGTCCCGGCCAGCCGGCGCCCACCACACTGAAAGGCGCCGCCGAAGCGTTCATGGGCCTGGCCAGCTCGCTGCCCGACGAAGCCAGCCGCGGCTGGCAGCTCACCGGCAAGGCCACCCAGTTGGCGCGCCGTGGCAATCTGCTGACCCTGGAGATTTCCAGCTACGAATTCACCGGCGGCGCCCACGGCATGCCCGCCACCCACTGGCTGAACTGGGATCTGGCGGCCGCCAAGCCGGTTTCCCTGAGTGATCTCATTCAATCGGGCAAGCTGAAGGCGTTCTGGGATCTGGCCCGGCAGGCGCACGTCCAGTGGCTGAAAAACGAGGCCGAAGCCGACGATGATTTCCGCCAGGCCTGGCCGTTCCAGAAAACCGACGATTACCGGCTCACCGCCAAGGGCGTGGTGCTGCTTTACCAGGTCTACTCCATCGCCCCTTACGTGATGGGCGAACCGCAGTTGCTGGTTCCCTGGGAACAGGCGAAACCTCTGGTCCGTCAGGCGTACCTCGCCGATTCGCAGAGCGATTGAGCGCGGCTTGAAATAACAGGCGGCCGCCTTCCCGTCATCCTGCGCGCAGCCACCCTCCGTCATCCTGCGCGCAGGGAGCATAGCGACCGGAGTCGCAGGATCCATTGGCCATTCCACTTCCTGGATCCTGCGACTGCGCGCAGGATGACGCGCGCCGGGCTCCGTACGGATGACGTGCCGCTGCACTTCACGCGGGATGACGTGTGCCGGGCTCCGTATGGATGACGTACCGCTGCACTCCACGCAGGATGACGCGCGCCGGGCTCCGTATGGATGACGTACCGCTGCACTCCACGCAGGATGACGCGCGCCGGGCTCCGTGCTCTGCGCTCCATATGAATGACGTGGCGGGGCTGCTCCGGTAGAATCCCCCTATCGTGCAACCCGTACCGTGCACGAAAGACCCGGCGTTGCCCTTCCGCTCCCGCTCTAGCCAGACCCCCTAGCGATCGAGCATTCTGAAATACAGGTCCATCGATCTATGTCAAACCTGAATACTGAAACGGTGACCAGTGTACGGCACTGGAACGATACTCTGTTCAGTTTCACTACCAGCCGCGATCCCGGCTTCCGCTTCAAGAACGGCCATTTCACCATGATCGGCCTGGAGCAGGACGGTGGCCGGCCGCTGTTGCGCGCCTATTCCATCGCCAGCGCCAATTACGAGGAAGAGCTGGAATTTTTCAGCATCAAGGTGCCGGACGGCCCGCTCACCTCGCAGTTGCAGAAGATCCAGCCCGGCGATCAAATCTACGTGAGCCGCAAGCCCACCGGCACGCTGGTGGCGGACCATCTGCTGCCCGGCAAAC
>CAYMKZ010000092.1:6008-11612 GCA_964391345.1 uncultured Alcanivorax sp. | reverse complement strand
CTGCGACTTCGCAGATGCTGCGACTTCGCGCAGCATGACGGGGGGAGAGGCACACCTCACTCCCTGTGGCATGACGATATGCATCCACCAGGGTTTCCACAAGGCCCGGTTAACCGCTGACGCCCTTGGCCACCACCGAAAGGTGTTGCTCCACTTCCTTCGCGTTGTAAATGTGCTCGCCTTTCGCCGGCAGATCCGCGCCGATCTGGATTTCCAGTACGGTTTCGTAGCGGGCGTAGGCATAGCTGTGGGAAATACCGACACCCGAGCCCCAATACCCCCACCCACGGCCATAGCCGACCGACACCCGGGGCTGGTCATAATCGGTTATCGAATCGGTATCGCTGGAGACCACGCGAAAGCGTTGCGAGCCGTGCGCCAGCGCTACCTGTGCCGCACGCAACAGCGCCAGATTCTCCACCGTCTCGCGGGCCACGCCATAACCACCGGCAAAGCGCACCCGGAACCGTGAGCTGGTCAGCGCGGTATCGCGGTAGCCGTAGTCATTGGGCGAGGAAGCGGCACGATAAACCGGTGCGCTGGCGCAGCCGGCCAGCAGCAAACAACCCAGCAATGTACTGACGAGGATCGTTTTCATGCCCTCACTATACTCAGGTGCGCAAAGCGCGAAAACAGTCCTTTCTGGAATAAAAGGTTAAATACAGGGCGACGTCACGGCGGCAGACGCGCGGCTTGAATCTCCGCACCATGGGCTCATACTGAAAGCAGGTACCGAGCCAGACACCAGCCAACAGCGCGGGCAAACCAGGACCGCCAATGAACCGTTCGGCCACACCTCCCGACAGTCCCACCCGGCAGCCCCGGGAAATCCGGCTCGCCGACGGCACGCCCGTGCTGTTGCGCCCGGTGCTGCCGGAGGACAAACAGTACCTGCAATCCGGCATGGCACGCCTGTCGCCGGATTCCCGTTACTGGCGCTTCATGGCGCCGTTATCGAAGCTGTCGCCCGAGTGGCTGCGCTACCTCACGGAAATCGATTACCACGATCATTTTGCCCTTGGCGCCCTGGTGATCAATCAAACGCCGCCGCTGGGCATCGCCATCGCCCGCTACGTTCGTGACCCCAATCATCCCACCGTGGCCGAGCCTGCCGTCACCGTGGTGGACGATTACCAGGGGCACGGCCTGGGCAGCCTGCTGCTCGGGCTGTTGATCGCCGACGCCAGAGCCCATGGCATCATCCGTTTCCGGGCCTTCCTGCTGGCCGAAAACGGCGCCATGAAACGGCTGTTTCTGAAACAGGGCGCGCACTTCACCAACCAGGGCGATGGCATACTCAGCGCCGAGTTCCCGCTACGCGAGGCACAACAAGGAGCGGAACGGCAAAAGCCGCCGGCCGGCTAGCCTTCACCGCCAGCTTATTGCTCGTGGAGAGTCTATTCTTCGTGGAGAGAGAACGTCTTGCCAACCCTGTCGTCAGGCACATTTTTGTGTGAACCGTCGCAGTAGGGGGCGTCCCCTGTCTGCTTGCAACGGCACAGATAGGCCACGCCGTCTTTCCTGGCCAGGAACCCCAGAGGAATGAACCCCGTCCCCTTGTGCGAGCCGTCGCAAAAAGGCTGATCGGCGGATCGGCCACAACGGCAAAAAAAATATTTTTCACCCTCTTTCAATTCAATGGCGATGGGTTTGTTATTGGCCACCACTGGTTTCATGCTATGTCCTCCGAGCTGGGACTGTCATAATCGGATAAAAGACTGCCGGGCAAAGGACTTCCCAAAACCGGGCCGTGCCCGTATGGTCCTGTAAAGTACACCTCAAGAATAACCCGAAGCCAAGGGGAAACCGTTGAACCGCCCAGCCGGCAAACTGAAACGAGATCTCAATCTGTTCGACCTGTTTTTTCTGGGCATCGGCTCGATCATCGGATCGGGGTGGCTGTTCGCCGCGCAAAAGGCCGCGGTCAGCGCCGGTTCCTGGTCACTGGTTTCCTGGATCATCGGCGCGATACTGATCATTCTGGTGGCGCTGGTCTACGCCGAGTTGGGCGCGGCCATGCCGCGCGCCGGCGGCTTCGTGCGTTATCCCAGTTACACCCATGGCTCCCTGGTCGGCTTTCTGATCGGCTTCTTCTGCTTGCTCGCCTATTCCGCGGTGATCGCCACCGAAGTGGAGGCGGTGCGCGGTTACGCCCAGTATTGGTGGCCCGCGCTGGAAGGTGTCGATGGCGGGCCCACGCTGATCGGCTGGCTGATGCAGTTGGTACTGATCGTGGTGTTCTTTCTGCTGAATTACTGGAGCGTCAACATTTTCGGCAAGACCAACACCGTGATCACCATCATCAAGTTCGCCGTGCCTGCGCTGATCATCATTTTTCTGCTGATGCACGTCGAGTTTTCCAATTTCTCCGTGGGCGGCGCGGCGCCGGGCGGCGTCAAGGGGGTGTTCGCGGCGGTTACCGCCTCGGGGATCGCCTACTCGTTCAACGGTTTCCGCAACCCCATCGAGTTCGCCGGTGAAGCCCGCAACCCGCAAAAGGATGTGCCCCGCGCCATCATCCTCTCGGTGCTCACCGGGTTGGTCATCTATCTGCTGTTGCAAATTGCCTTTCTCGGCGCCACCCCCGCCAACCTGCTCGCCGGCGGCTGGGCCCATGTGCACTTCGACTCCCCCTGGGCCGGGCTGGGCGCGGCCATCGGCCTCGGCTGGCTGGTCAATCTGGTGCTGCTGGATTCGGTGATCTCGCCTTCGGCCACCGGCAATATCTATTTCTCCTCCACCGCCCGCTCATTGCTGGCCTGGGCCCGCAACGGTACCTTCTACAAGATCTTCGGCAAGATCGGCGCGCGCACCGGCGTGCCCCGCCCGGCGCTATGGCTGACCTTTCTGATGGCGGTGCTGTGGATGTCGCCAGAACGCTTCCAGAACTGGTCCGGCATCATTTCCGCCAGCACTTCCGCCAAGGCGTTCACCTTCGTGGTCGGCCCGGTTTCGCTGATCACCCTGCGCCACCATCTGCCAAACATGAAACGCCCTTTTCTGCTCAAAGGCGCCCGGATCATCGCCCCGCTGGCGTTCATCGCCTCCACCTTCATCATTTACTGGAGCGGCTGGCGGGTGATTTCCATACTGGTGCCGCTATTCATTCCGGCGCTGGTTTTCTATTTCGCTTTCGTCGACAAGGACCCGGCCTTCGCAGGCAAGGTTCGCGGCGATGTCTTTGCCGGCCTCTGGCTACTCGCCTATGCCGTTTTCATGCTGGCACTTTCCTTCGTCGGCAGTTACGGGCCCGAGGCAGGCCGCTTGATTACCGCTCCCTGGGATACGCTGATCGCCGCCATCGGCTCGCTGGCTTTCTATCGCTGGGGCATTGCCAGCGCCCTGGCCACGCCGCGCATGGAAGAGGACCGGGACGACTGAATGCGCCGGTTCACGGCTTGCAGAGCAAAAACCGGCTAGGGGTAAATCTCGATCGGCGTACCTACCGGCACCCGTTGCCAGAGAATATCCATGGCCTGATCGGAAACGGCGATGCAACCGTAAGTCCAGTCGCCGGTGCGCTTGCTGAGGGCGTAAACCGGCTGGCCGTGGATCATGATGTTGTCGCCCGGATCGACGCCGCGCGCACGGGCGCGGGCGCGGTCCCTGGCGTTGGGGTAGGAGATGTGCAGCGAACGATAGAACTCGCTGTGCGGATTACGCCAGTCCAGTGTATAAAACCCTTCCGGAGTACGCTGGTCGCCCCGCCGGCGCTTGTCACCAACCGGGTGACCACCAAGACTGATGGGGAACTGCTGCACCACCAGCCCACCGGAATACAGATAAAGCACGCGCCTGGATTTGATCACCACCACCAGGTCCACCGGCTCGGCGGAGGACGATGATGAAGGAGAAGGAGAAGAGGACACCGTCGTCGCCAGCGCGGCGCGCGCGCCCAGCAGCCCGGTGAACAACAGGCACAAAACCACCCAGCGGATTTTCACAACACGCATCGGAACCGTCACCCGATCTGGCCGTACATTCTGATGGCCGCAGTATGCCACATTTCACCGCCGACCATATTTCAACGCCAGTGATACTTCAACGCCAACCAAGGCGCTGCCGCTGGCTAAAGTGAACGATCACTTTCGGCGAACTCCGCCCGGATGGCGGCGCCATGCTCGTCCAGCGCCGGCACGCTGCCGGCGGAAAAACCGTGGCCGGCGACGCAGGCAGGAGGGACGGGCACGTCCACCCGCCCCACCGGCGTCTGCACCGCCATCAGCTCCAGTTGCGGATGGGCGGCCAGCCCGCTCACATCGTTGACCCGCGCGCACGCCAGCCCGGCCGCGCCCAGTTGCTCGATGATCTGGTCAACGTCGAGCGACGCCATCCAGGTAGCCACCAGCGCATCCACTTCGGGGCGTCGCTCGACACGCGCCACATTGGTGCGAAACGCTTCCTGCTCGGCCAGTTGTGGGCGTTGCAGTAGGGCGGTGGCGAAACGCGCCCACTCCTGATCGTTCTGGATGCCCAGCAGTACCAGAGTGCCGTCTTGCGCCGGGTAGGCGCCGTAGGGGGCGATGAACGGATGGGACAGGCCCACTCGTGGCCAGACGGTGCCCTGATGCTGGTAGTGCAGCAGCGGCACCGCCATCCATTCCGCCATGGCGGCGAACATGGAGATTTGCAGCGCCGCGCCCTCGCCGGTTCGGTCACGCACCAGCAGGGCTTCGAGAATGGCCGCATAGGCGGCCAGCCCGGTGGCGATATCGCAGGCCGACACGCCGATGCGGCCCGGCGCCTGCGCAATGCCGGTGACCGAGGCTATGCCGCTTTCCGCCTGTACCAGCAAATCATAGGCCCGTGCCGTGGCGTAAGGCCCGGAGGGGCCATAACCACTGATGTCGCAGGTGATCAGGCGCGGGTGGCGGGCGCGCAAATCGGCGCTGCCAAAGCCGGCGCGCGCGGCGGCGCCCGGCCCGAGATTCTGCAACACCACATCGGCGCGGGCGATGATCGAGTGCAGCAGGCGGGCGTCCTGCTGCCGGGAAAAATCCAGGGCGATGGATTCCTTGCCGCGATTGACCCAGAGGAAATAGGCGCTCTCCCCCTTCACGGCATGGTCGTAGCCGCGCGAGAAATCTCCCGCGCCCGGTCTTTCCACCTTGATTACCCGTGCCCCGGCATCCGCCAGCCGGCAACTGGCCATGGGGCCGGCCACGGCATGTTCCAATGCCACGACCAGAACACCTTCCAGTGGACGTGCAGCCATCTCGCCTACCCTTTCATTCGCTGATCAATCCGCCTTTTTCAAACACGCGAGCGTCTTTCAACATACCCTCCACGAGCCGGGCTTGCCATGGTTATGGAAGCCGGGCACTGTGTTCGAGCAATCCCTTCGCTGTGCCGCGCCGGGAGGCCGGTTGCTGGTGATCGGTTTCGCCTCGGGCAAAATCCCGCAGATACCGGCCAATCTGCTGCTGGTGAAGAACATTTCCGCGATCGGTGTTTACTGGGGCTACTATCTCGGCTGGGCGCGCAAGCCACCCGGCGCACAGGCCCGCTCCCCAGACTGACCCGCTGCTGGTTTCATGACGGCCGCTTGCGGCAGTAACAGTAGACGAATTGCTGGCGGGTGCCGAAAGGGGTCTGGTGCTCTTC
>CAYMKZ010000092.1:0-5908 GCA_964391345.1 uncultured Alcanivorax sp. | reverse complement strand
CGTGCTCCTGGAACCAGCTCAGGCCATCGTCCGGCTTGGTCGTATACACCTTTTCCCAATGCTGCTTCGATTGCATTCTTGTTTCTCCACCGTCAGGCCGGCGGCCGAGGCGCTGTCCGCCGCTCACCCAGGCTGATCATGCCCGGCTGTCTCCGATGATCCAGCGTATTTGATTCTGCCCGTCCTCGATCGAATGTTCCATGCGCAGCTCCAGCCGGTGGTTATGGGCGTACAACGCACCTTCAACCAGGCTCGCCCAGGCGGAAATCAGCAGCGGCGTCATTTCCTGGATACCGCGCATGAAACGCGGGTTGCTCTGTAGCACTTGCCATTGGCCGGCTTCCTCGATGATTTCACAGGCATCGTCCTGCGCTTCACCGAGGGCGGCGATGAACCGGGCGAAGGCGGCGGCGCTTTTGTCCCCGCCCGCCTCTTCACCGCCCAGTTGTGTGGCGATCTGGTGATAGAACTGCATGCCGATCAGCTTGCCGGTCATGGTCAGGATATGCCCGGCCACGTCCTCGCCCCATAGCTGCAACACCACGGGAAACGCCGTGCGCATGTATTCCATCGCGTAATTGCGATGCGCCTTGGCCAGACGGATTCGCGGCCAACTGCTGGTCGGCAGCGTCGGCGCCCGTGCCGGATCAAAATCCGGGGCATCCTCGTGACGGGCAAAACGCAGCCGCTCATGGGGCTGCAAATCGTCATCGTATTCGCAGTAATAGCCTTCCAGCCCGGACTGCCCGTCCATGGCCTGTTTGGTGCACACGAAGCCCAGCCGTGGATTACCCAGGGACACGCCATTCTGCGCGTGCCAGCCGGCCAGCATGGCCTTGGAAACGGACGACGGAATGGCGCACAGTGCAGTGCCGGACCATACCCAGCGCGGCGCCGAATAACGCACCCACGCCTTGCGGTCGGATTCGTACATGTATTCCACCGCCACACCGCCGATGTGGTTGGAGAGGTAGTGATACTGGGCGGCCGCCACTGCCGGTGGCAATCCATCGATGCCCAGCTTCTTCAGGCCGGGCAGGAAGCGTTCCTGACGCTGCCGGGAAAATATCTCGTGGATCATTTCTGCCGCCGCGGGCTCTCCCAGCCGCGTCACCACGGACAGCACCAGCCCGGTGAAACAGGCGTGATACCACTCGGCCACGGCATTCCATGCCGCCTCTTCGGGCTGGGCATCTTCTTTGGGATGACTTTCTTTGAAATGAACGGTGTCATTCATTATGCGGCGCCTCTCCTGACATGGTTAACAGTGGAGGCCACCATCGTGACAGAAGGGATCGGCCACGGAAATAAAAAAACCCCCGCTCCCCGCGCTCTGGCGGCGCGATGGAACGAGGGCAGGTCATTCTCGTTTGGTTGTTTTCAGTTACTCATGCCGGGGATGAACAGCGAAATCTCCGGGAAGGTGAAGATCAGTATCATCACGAAGAACTCCGCACACAGGAACCACAGCGTGCCCCTGACGATCCGCTCGAACGGGAACGCCGGCCCCAGTGCCGCTGATGTGACGAACAGGTTCAGTCCTATGGGTGGCGTCAGCAATCCGATCTCGATGAATTTCACCACGATCACGCCGAACCAGATCAGATCCACACCCAGTGCATGGGCAATCGGCGTCAGAATCGGCAATGAAATCAGCATCAGCCCGATCGGATCAAGGAACATGCCGAGGATCAGATAGAACACGGAGATGATCACGAAGAACATGAACAGGTTCAGCGAGTACTCGTTCACCAACACGCCGATTTCCACCGGTACCCGGCTCAGCGCCAGCATGCGCGTGAAGATGATGGCGCCGATGGCGATCAGGAAGATGGCGGCCGTGGTGCGCGTGGCTTCGACGATGGCATTGCGGATCATTTTCCAGGAGAAAGTACGGTCCACCAGTGACGCGATGATCGCCACGCCAGCACCGAATGCACCGGTCTCCGTGGCCGTCACCGTCCCCGAATAGAGACCGCCGACTACCCCCAGCACGATCAGTGGAATTGGCCAGGCGCGCACCAGCAGCCGCCATTTTTCCTTGGTGTCCATCTGCTCATCGATGCGCGGCGCCAGTTTCGGATTGATCCACACACGGAGCAGAATCAGCGTGCAGTACGCCCCCATGGTCAGCAGGCCCGGCAGTATTCCCGCCAGCAGCAGCTTGCCCACCGATTCCTCCATGAACACGCCATAGAGAATGAACGGAATCGAAGGCGGAATCAGCGCGCCCAGCGTACCGGCGGACGCCACCGAACCGGCGGCCAGCCCTTTCTCATAACCCGCCCGCACCATCTCCGGAATCGCCAGACGGCTCATGGCGCCGGTCATTGCTACGCTGGAACCACTGGCCGCCGCAAAACCGGCGCTGGCCAAGTTGGTGGCGATGGCCAGCCCGCCCGGCAGGAAATAGAGCCAGGCGCGGGCCGCCCGGAACAGGTTGGTCGCCAGCCCGCTGTGGTAGGCGATGGAACCCAGCAGCAGAAACATGGGTACCGCCGTCAGTTCCCAACTGGCAATAAAATCGAAGGTGGCATTACCCAGCACCGACAAGGTAGCCGAAGTACCGCGCATGGCCAGCAGACCGATGGCGCCGCTGGCGCCCAGCGCCACGCCGATGGGCGCCCGGATCGCCAGAAACAGCACCAGCAATCCCAGACAGATCACACCAATCATTCCAGGAGTCATTCGCCTTTCTCCCAATCCACCCGCTCCACCTGCTCATCGGCAAAATGCGTTGGTGCCTGTCCCCGGTAGGTTCTCACCATGCGCCAGAGTACTGTCACCGCAGCCAGACCAATGCCAAACGCGGTGATCCAGTACAGCGGCCATACCGAGATATATCCGAACACCGCATCCACTTGCGCATGAATACGGGTCTTCTGCAATGCCGCATCGGCCAGTCCCCAGGCCAAAGCCCCGAGAAACAGCAGCGTGATGATCTCGGCCATGGAGTCAGTAACGCGCCGGACCGGCTTGGGAAGCAGATTGGCTATCACATCGGCGCGAATCTGCTCATTCCGTGACGACACTACGAACACGCCCAAGAAAACCAGTATGGTCATGTAGAAATAGGCCACGATCGCATTGGTGCCAAGCAACGGGATATGGAATACGACCCTCATGATCACACCCAGCAGAATGTGCAACATCATCAGCGTCGTGGCCAAACTGGAAAGAAAATCAGACAACTTTGACAGTGGCCTAAGTACATGCATCACTGCGCGTCCCTCTTTGTTGATCTCATGGGTGGGAACCGAACTACTCAAAGAATATTGGCAATCAGCATCTCTGCATACTGTTTCTGCGTCATTTCCTTATTACCAATAAGCGATTTCCACTTCTTCATGTTTTTCTGGAAGGCATCGATGATGGCCTGGGGATCTTTCACTCCTCTTTTTTTCGCTTTCTCGATGGTCACCTGTATCTCCGATTGCAGGAATGCATTGCGCTCGGAAACCAGCTTGGCGGGAGGGTCAATGAACTGGACGTGATATTTTTTCTTGGCGGTGGCGATTTCAGCCGTTGCATCATAGGCATAAACCCCTGCCGCCATGCCATACATGGCCGCCTTGTTGAATATCTCCCGGGTTTTCTTGTCCAGTTTCTGCCAATCCTGCTGCGAAATATTGACCAGCGAGCCCCCCTGGTAACCGCCCATCGGCAGAT
Source organism: uncultured Alcanivorax sp. (assembly GCA_964391345.1). Classification (GTDB taxonomy): domain Bacteria; phylum Pseudomonadota; class Gammaproteobacteria; order Pseudomonadales; family Alcanivoracaceae; genus Alloalcanivorax. The sequence goes on along the minus strand of CAYMKZ010000092.1, from coordinate 2,239 downwards.
CCACCACGGTCTTCATCACCTCCTGCCAGGAAAGCGTACGCAGCCACACCTTTGAACCCATGGCGCAATCCAGAGTGTGACGTTGCAGGGCCTGGTAGGCTTCGCTGTTGGCAATGGCGATCGGCGCTCCGCCAATGGTCTTGATCCAGCGGCTCAGCTCCTCTCCGGGCACGCGCACCCGCAAGCCCTTGGGGCTGAAACCATCCGGGAAGGATTGGGCGCACATCATGTAATAGGGAGAGGTGGCCAGCGGCGCCAGAAAATGGATGTTCAGGTTCTCGAATTCTTTCAGGCAAGCGGGGCAATCATGCAGCACCGTGTCGGCCAGCGCCGCCGAGGTAATCCTGGCGTCCTCGTTGAAAAACAGCAGGTCGGAAAGCACCATGTTCACCGGCAGTGTGGAAGGCGTATAGACGGAGGTGATCATGCCGCCATCCACCAGGCCGTTTTGTATCGCGGAGATCGTGGTTTTACCGGTGGACAGCGTGCCCGAACCATACAGATTGAATTTTATCTCGCCTTTCGTCTCTTTCTGAACCTGATCCATGAACGCCTGAATGCCGATATTCGCCGGAGCGGATGCCGACAGATAGCTGGAATAGGTAAAAGTGGTTGCTCCTGCTTGAGTGGCCGCCAGCGATGCGCCGACCAGTACGATAACGAATGAAAGTAAAGTTTTTACAAATCCTCCAATACTATCCCGCATGTCTACTCCCTGCCTGACAATGGCCTGTCGATTTGTTCTTGAATCGGTTTTTTTCGTAACAGCAGCGTCTGTGCGCTAATCACGTTGTACGCCGCCCTTCATAATGTTACAAATGCATAAATATCATTGTTGACATACGGGTTTTGCATTCATGGATTTGCGTCGCCTGGAACAACTGGTTGCCCTCGCCGAAGAAGGATCTTTCGTGCGCGCCGCCGAGCGCTCCCACCTCAGCCAGCCCGCCCTCACCCGCGGCATCCAGAACCTGGAGCACGAGCTGGGCGTGAAGCTGTTCGACCGTGACCGGCACGGCGTGGTGCCCACCGCGGCCGGGCGCCGGCTGGTGGATCGCGCCCGCCGCGTGCTGTTCGAGGCGCGCGGTTTGCAGCGCGATGCCGACCTGCTGCGCCAGGATCAGCTCGGTGAAGTGCGCTTCGGCGCGGGCTCGTATCCCGCCGCCATCCTGCTGCCGGAAGTGCTGGTCACGCTGGTCAACAATTACCCGGACATCAACGTCAAGGTCGAGGTCAACGACTGGGCCACGCTGCAAAGAAAGGTGGTGGAGGAAGAACTGGAATTCGCCGTGATAGAACGGCGCACGGTACCGCCGGACGCGCCGCTGGAGGCGCACCCGATTTCCGTGGAACAGGCCGGCTGGTACGTCCGCACCGGACACCCGCTGGCCGAACACAACTCACTGACCACCCGTGAACTGCGCGGCTATCCGCTGGTCTCCGTGCCCTTGCCGCCCACCATTCTCGGCCGCTTGCAACACCGGCTCGGGCTGGCGCCCGGTGAGGCGCTGGGGCTGGGCATCGAGTGCAACGATCTCTATGCCTTGCGTGAGGTGGTGCTGCATTCGGACGCCATACTCAGCGCCACGGCCACGCTCTGCCGCAAGGAGGTGGCCGATGGTCTGATGGTGCGGCTGAACGTGCCGGACAATCACCAGAAGGTGGAATTCGCCGTGGTGCAGCCCGCCCACCAGAGTCTCACCCCGGCGGCGCGCCGCACCGTGGCGTTGATCGAGCAACTGGCCGCCCGGCGCTGATGTGCTTGTGTCGCTGCGGCCTGCTGCCGCGCGGCGTACCGATATTCCACGCGAAGCCCGGCGTCGTCGTCATTCTGTGCGGAGCACCCGTGTCACCCTGTGTGGAGCCCCGCGCGTCATCCTGCGTGGAGTCCCTCGCGTCATCCTGCGTGGAGTCCCTCGCGTCATCCTGCGTGGAGCCCTCGCGCCATCCTGCGTGGAGCGAAGCGGTACGTCATGCTGCGCGCAGTCGCAGTACGCAGGATCCACCGCCGTTTGGATCCTGCGACTGCGCGCAGGATGACGAGGGCGCACTACAGAACGACGGGGCGTGGCGCCTGCGTGGATCATAGCCCGCGTCATCCTGCGTGGAGCCCTCGCGTCATCCTGCGTGGAGCCCCTCGCGTCATCCTGCGCGGAGCCCCCGCGTCATCCTGCGCGGAGCCCCCGCGTCATCCTGCGCGGAGCGAAGCGGAGTCGCAGGATCCAGGCCCTTGGATCCT
>CAYMKZ010000091.1:4723-11814 GCA_964391345.1 uncultured Alcanivorax sp. | reverse complement strand
TGTGCCCGGCAGGCCGCCACGCTGCCGGACGCCCTTGGTCAGCGCGCGCAATGCCATGACAAACAGCAGAGCGGCGCAAGCGAACAGCACACTCAGCCCTATCGCCTGATAGAGCAACGCCCCCATCACACCACCGAGCAGGAAAGCCAGCAGCGTCTGGCTGTGCAGCCGCAGACGATTGCGGTAGGCGAACAGCTCCTGGGGTATCTCCTTGCCACGGCAGGCGTCCAGCAGCATCGCCAGCTCTATGCCGATGTCGGTGGTCATGCCGGACACGTGCGTGGTGCGTACCTTGGCGTTGGAGATCCGGGTCACCACGGCGTTCTGCAATCCCATCAGGAAGCTCAACCCCAGCACCAGCAATGGGGCCTCGAAGGGGGCAGGCAGCAGCAGACAGAGGCCACCAAGCGCCGCCATCAACAGTGCTTCCACGAGGATGCCCACGGCATAAATGCCCGTCAGCCGGCGCCGGCGGCCGTAATTGGTCAGCAGGGTGGCCACGGCGGCGCCGAGAATGAAGAACAGCAGGATCGCCAGGAAAAAAGCGCCGGCCCACCAGTACCCGAAGGCCATCTGGTTGGAAGCCTGCGAGACGTTACCCGTCATGTTGGCGGCGAAGTAGCCCACCGCGTGAAAGGCCGCGGTATTGAGCACGCCGGCAATGGCCGCCAGCGTCCAGCCGAGGCGCCGGTCAACATGTTCGGTGCGATTATCGCCTTGTTGCAGCAGCATGATGTCGTGTTACCGCTCAGGCCAGTGCCGGGGCGATGAAGCGCCAGCCGTCCAGCGGCTGGCCGAGCACCAGAAAATGCGGGTTCAGTATGTCCGGCTTGTTGTAGAGCAACGGCTCGAAGGCCGTGTTGACCACCTCGCCGCCCGCGGCGACCACCACCGCATGGGCGGCGGCGGTATCCCATTCGCTGGTGGGCGCCAGGCGCGGATAGATATCCGCCGCGCCTTCGGCCACCAGACAGAGTTTCAGCGACGAGCCCATGGAAGCCTTTTCCACCGTTCCCAACTGCTTCTCGATCAATCGTTCGAGGACGTCGATCTGCCCGGCGCCATGCCGCCGGCTGGCAACCATGATCACCGGCTGCTGCCGCTCACGGCAGCGGATGTCCCGGCGCACGCCGTTCTCCACCTTGAAAGCGCCCACGCCTTCCCCGCCGACGTAAGTGACGCCGGTCACCGGTACGTAAACCACACCCAGCACTGGCCGCTGGCCTTCGATCAAGGCGATATTGACGGTGAATTCCCCATTGCGATTGATGAACTCCTTGGTACCGTCCAGCGGGTCCACCAGCCAGAAACGGGACCAGTGGCGGCGCTCTTCATAATCAATGCCGCCGGATTCCTCGGAAAAAACCGGAATCTCCGGCGTCAGTTCGCCCAGCCGGGCGACGATCAGGTTGTGCGCCGCCCGGTCGGCGGCGGTCACTGGAGAGTGGTCGGCCTTGGTATCGACGTCGAAATCGTCCCGCTGGTACACCTCGAGAATGGCGGCGCCGGCATCGGTGGCAATGGCCATCAGCGGATCAAGAAGAGTGTTCGGTTCAGTCATCAAAAGTCTCGGGGGTCAAAGGTACGGACGGAATGCCGGCGCTCAGTGTAGCAACATTCCGCGGAACAACACTGCGTGTCTCAGTATTTAACGTGTCAGCGTCGCGCCAGCAGGCGGCGCGTCATCAGCAAAGCGGCGATCACCCGTGCTTCGGTGACATCCTCCCGCTCCAGCAATTCGTCCAGGTTGGACAGCTTCCAGTGGATCACTTCCAGCGGCTCCGGCTCATCTCCGGGCAGCCGTTCCTCGTAAAGATCCTCCGCCAGCACCGCCGTGATGCCGTGGCCCATGTAGCCCGGCGACAGCGTCATGCGCTTGAGTACGGTCAGCTTGCGGGCGCCGTAACCGGCCTCCTCCTTGAGCTCACGATTGGCCGCTTCGCGCCAGTCTTCGCCGTGCTGGTAGGCGCCCTTGGGCAAGGTGAGCAGATACTCTTCCACGCCGGCGCCGTACTCACGGATCAGCACCACCGTGTCGTCATCCAGCAAGGGCACGCACATCACCCCGGCAATCGGCGGCGTGCGCAGGCGTTCGTAAGTACGCTGCACGCCATTGCTGAAGCGCAAATGCATCTCCTCGATGCCGAACAGCCGGCTCTTCGCCACCAGACGGGTATCCAGAATCTCCGGTTTGTGGTCCATTCTTCCTCCTCGGCGAGGCCCAAGACTACCGGTAAAGCCTCGCCAACCCAAACGCAATCAGCGGGGACAGGTGTGAATCAGCCACAACTCGTGCCTGTCCCACGATTCATGCCTATCGAGGCCCTCGCCAGCGTACTGTACTTTTCTCGATCTTTAATCCATTATCATCTTTTGTACCCAATTCACGAATGGGGAGCATTTTCATGGACGCCATCAAACAGCGAACCGTCCCGGTATCCGCCAACGGGCGCATGAACCTGCCGGCCGACATGCGCCGCGCGCTGGGGCTTTCCGGCGCCGGCCATCTGCTGCTGACGCTGGAAGGCGACGAGGTGATCATCACCACCACCCGGCAAGCCATACAGCGTGTACGTGAGCTGGCGGCGCCTTACAAAGCGGACAAAGCGGGTGGCACCCTGGAATCCGAACAACTGATCCAGCAACGCCGCGAGGAAGCGGCCCGCGAAAATGACGAGGAAGAGGGCCGGCCGTGAGCCAGACAACCGCAAGCGGAGAGGCCGCAAACAGTATTGTCCTGGACGCCTCGGCGGTCCTCGCATTGATCTTCGCGGAGCCCGGCGGCGATCAGGTCGAGGCGCATCTTCCCGGCGCGGCGGTATCCGCGGTCAACATCGCCGAAGTGGCCACCCGGCTACTCGCCCGTGGAATGCCCGAAGACACCATCAATACCATCGTCGGTTCGCTGCAACTGTCCATCCGCCCCTTCGACCACCAACAGGCCATGGCCACCGCACGCCTGCGAGCGGCAACGCGCTCCGCCGGTCTGTCGCTGGGCGACCGGGCCTGCCTGGCGCTGGCCGGCACACTGCAATGCCCCGCCCTCACCGCCGACAAAGCCTGGAGCAGTGTCGCCGACGACATCGCCGTGACCGTAAGGCTGATCCGCTAACCGGGCTGTTGGAGGGTTTCGGTTACAGGTGCAATGACCGATACTGGGCCCCTCTTCACGCTGACTCCGACATGAATTCGCTGATGATCAACTGGAACACCCTCGATACCGTGCTGCTGGACATGGACGGTACGCTGCTGGACCTGCAATTCGACAACTGGTTCTGGCAGCGCCATGTGCCGGAACAATACGCGCTGGCCCGTGGCCTGGAATACGCCGAGGCCGGGCCCTATGTACAGGGCTGGATCAACCGCTATCGAGGCACGCTGGAGTGGTATTCCCTGGATTTCTGGAGCAATCAGTTGGATCTGGATCTGGCCGCGCTGAAGCGGGCGGCGGCGGATCGCATTCGTATCCGCCCCGGCGCGGAAGATTTTCTGCGCGCGCTGGCCGCCAGCGGCCGCCGGCTGCTGCTGGTGACCAACGCGCACCGCACGGCGCTGGCCGTGAAGCTGGAACGCACCGGCATCGACCGCTATTTCGAGGCGATGATCTCCAGCCACGATTACGGCCACGCCAAGGAAGAGCAGGCGTTCTGGGAACGGCTGCACGAGCGGCACCCGTTTGTGCCGCAACACACCTTGCTGGTGGACGATTCGCTGCCGGTGCTGCATTCCGGGCAGCGTTACGGGCTGGGTCAGTTGGTCAGCATCCGGCAGCCCGATTCCAGCCTGCCGGTGCGGGACAATACCGACCCGTTCCCGGCCATCGGCGACTTTTCCCGGGTTTTGCCATGAGTACGGCCAATGACTGACGGCACCCGTATCGATTCCTGGCTGTGGGCGGCGCGTTTCTTCAAGACCCGCAGCCTGGCCAAACAGGCCATCGAGGGCGGCAAGGTGCGTCTCGACGGCGCCCGCGCCAAGCCGAGCAAGACGGTGCGGATCGGCAGCGCACTGGAAATCCACAAGGGCGACCAGCAATGGACGGTGATCGTCGAAGTTTTGAGCAGCAAGCGCGGCGCGGCCAGCGTGGCCGCCACGCTGTACCGGGAAACCGAACAAAGCCAACTGGACCGTGAACGGGCCGCGGAACAGCGCCGGTTGGTGCGGCTGGCCGCGCCGCTGCCCGACCATCGGCCCAGCAAGAAGGAGCGCCGCGACTTGCAGCGTTTCCGCCGTGACCACGAGAGCGATCAATGAACACAACCACACCCGATAACGGCGATTTCAAGCAGCGTTTCCTGTTTCCGGGCTCCGATATCCGCGGCGAGCTGGTGCGCGTGGAACACTGCCTGGGGCCGATTCTCGGCGCGCCCCACGACTATCCGCTGGCCGTCCAGGGACTGGTGGGAGAAGCGGTCGCCGCCGTGGCGCTGCTGGCTGGAACGCTTAAGTTCAATGGCCGGCTGAGCCTGCAAGCCCAGGGCAAAGGCCCGGTTTCGCTGCTGCTGGCGGAATGCAACCACGAAGGCGAACTGCGCGCTGTCGCCCGCCACGACGAGACAGCCCGCTTCGACAGCACGGAGCTGGGTGCTCTGATCGGCGACGGCACGCTGGTGATCACCATCACCCCCAGCCAGGGCCGCCAGTATCAGGGCATCGTGCCGCTGGTGGACAACAATCTGGCGACTTGCCTGGAGGGTTATTTCCGGCAATCCGAGCAATTGCCGACGCGCCTGTGGCTGGCCGCCGGCAACGGCCGCGCCGCCGGCCTGATGTTGCAACGCCTGCCGGACCAGGTGGCGGAGCAGGCTGACAACGCGGCCCACTGGCAGCATCTGGAGACGCTGGCCGCCACGCTGAAAATGGAAGAGCTGCTCGACCTGGATGCCGAGACGGTGCTGCACCGGTTGTTTCACGAAACGCCGCCACAGCTGCCGCCAGCGCAATCGCTACGCTTCGGTTGCACTTGCAGCCGCGACCGCACCCGCAGTGCGCTGATCGCCCTTGGTGCCGGTGAACTCCAGCGCCTGCTCGACGAGGACGGCGAAGCCACGCTGACCTGCCGCTTCTGCGGCACCCGTGAGCATTTCGACAGCGTCGACCTGGCCGCGCTATTGCGTGAAGCGCAAGGTTGAAACAAAAAAATGAGACACACGAGACACAAGCGGGCGCCCCCGCATCGCCAGATTGGCGCTTTTCTGTCATAATCGCGCGCCTGTCGGACGATCTATGGGACCCTCCGCAGGGGGAACCTTCCGCGCGATATCGCGACCAACTTCCGACCAGCGCCCCTGGCAGGCTGCCAAAGGGGCATCGTTCCGTCCGCCCGGCCACAAGCCCAGGAAACACCAATGACAAACCCTGTAACCTACAACGATCTCAGCCCGGCACAGCTTGTGGAGCTGGCCATTCAGCGCAACGAAGGCCAACTGGCCGACAACGGCGCTCTGGTGGTGGAAACCGGCCACCGCACCGGCCGCTCTCCGATGGACCGTTTCATCGTCGACGAGCCCGGCACCAGCGAGAACATCCATTGGGGCCCGGTCAACCGCCCGATCAGCCCGGAAAAGTTCAACGCCCTATGGGATCGTGTTGCCGCTTTTGTTACCGAAGGTGACACCTTCGTCTCCCATCTGCACGTCGGCGCCGCCGCCGAGCACTACCTGCCGGTGAAAGTCACCACGCAAAGCGCCTGGCACAACCTCTTCGCCAACACCATGTTCATCCAGCCGGAGAAGTACAACCCGGCCGGCAAGGAAGAATGGCAACTGCTGCACGCGGTCAATTTCCAGTGCGATCCGGAACGCGACGGCACCCACTCCGACGGCGGCGTGCTGATCAACTTCTCGCAGCGCAAGCTGCTGATCGCCGGCATGCGCTACGCCGGTGAAATGAAGAAAGGCATGTTCTCGATCCAGAACTTCCTGCTCACCGACAAGGAAGTGCTGCCCATGCACTGCTCCGCCAACGTCGGCGAGAACGGCAACGTGGCGCTGTTTTTCGGCCTCTCCGGCACCGGCAAGACCACCCTTTCCGCCGACCCCGCGCGCTACCTGATCGGTGACGACGAGCACGGCTGGGGCAAGGACGTGGTGTTCAACATGGAAGGCGGCTGCTACGCCAAGTGCATCGACCTGAGCCAGAAAAACGAGCCGGTGATCTGGAACGCCATCCGTTTCGGCACGGTGCTGGAAAACGTGGTCATCAACAGCGAAACCCGCAAAGCCGACTACACCGACGTATCCCTGACGCAGAACTCCCGCGCCGCTTACCCGCTGTCGCACATCGAGAAGCAGGTAGCGGAAAACCGCGCCGGCGAACCGAAGCACGTGATCTTCCTCACCTGCGACCTGACCGGCGTGCTGCCCCCAGTATCACGCCTGACCCACGAAGGCGCGGCTTACCACTTCCTGAGCGGCTACACGGCGCTGGTGGGCTCCACCGAAGTGGGCTCCGGCGACGGCATCCGCAGCACCTTCTCCACCTGCTTCGGCGCCCCGTTCTTCCCGCGCCGCGCCAGCATCTACGCAGAACTGCTGATCAAGCGCGTGAAAGAGTTCGGCTCGCACGTCTATCTGGTCAACACCGGCTGGACCGGCGGCCCTTACGGGGAAGGCGAGCGTTTCAGCATCCCCACCACCCGCAACGTGGTCAACGCCATCCTCAGCGGCGCCCTGGACGATGCGGAAACCGAGCATCTGGAGATCATCAACCTGGATGTGCCGAAAACGGTGCCTGGCGTGGACAGCAAGCTGCTCAAGCCGGTCAACACCTGGGCCAGCAAGGAGAACTACGAGGCCCGTGCCCGGGAACTGGCGAAAAGCTTCGAGGACAACTTCGCCGGCAAGTACGAGGACGTTTCCGAGGCCATCCGCGCCGCCGGCCCGCACTCCGCCTGAGCCGCATCCAGGCATGAAAAACCCGCGAGGCTTTCGTCTCGCGGGTTTTTTCGTGTTGGCCTCTCACTACTTTCGTAGCAACCGCTTGCTCGTCGCCCTGCACGGAGCGTAACCCCATCGTCATCCTGCGCGGAGCGTAGCCCATCGTCATCCTGCGTGGAGCGTAGCGGAGTCGCAGGATCCATGAGTCTCCAA
>CAYMKZ010000091.1:2774-4623 GCA_964391345.1 uncultured Alcanivorax sp. | reverse complement strand
TCGTCATCCTGCGCGGAGCGTAGCCCATTGTCATCCTGCGCGGAGCGTAGCGGAGTCGCAGGATCCATGAGTCTCCAAAGTCCTGGATTCTGCGACTGCGCGCAGAATGACGGAAGGCGGCGCGCGATGGCGGGGCCGCGCACGCTCCGCATTACACCATGGGCGCGGAAAACGGAAACGGCGCGGTTTTTTCGAAAGCCCAGGAAGCGCGCAGCACCAGACTTTCCGCAAAGCGCGGGCCGACGATCTGCAATCCCACCGGCAATCCTGCGCGGCTAAGTCCTGCCGGAATGGACGCCGCCGGCTGACCGGTGAGATTGAACGGCATGGTGTAAGGCACGGCCTTTTCCCAACGGTCGTATTCGGCGGAGTGGTAAACCGTATCGGCGGGTGGTGCCACCGTGGGGGTGGTGGGCGTGACCAGCAAATCATAATGCCGGTGAAACTCCGCCAGGGTCAGCGCCAGCCTGGCGCGGGCGGCCACCGCCGCGTAATAGGCATCCAGGCCGACACTCATCCCTTCTTCCGCAAGCTGGCGCAAGCCAGGGTCCAGCAGTTCCCGTTTGTCCTCCGGAATACTCTTGATGCGGTAGGCGAAACCGGCTTTCCAGTAATCCTCGAAAACCGGCCGCAGCGGCTCGAATACCGGCCCGACGGTTTCCACGCTGGCACCCAGCGTCTCGAAATGACGCAGGGCGTCGGCGACGACGCTTTCCACTTCCGGATCAGGCCGGGTACCGCCAAGGCCGGGGCTGTAGGCGATGCGCAACCCCTTGATGCCATCCTCCAGGCCGGCCTCGAAATCGATGCCGTAAGCGGGCGCCGACCACCAGTCCCGGTGGTCGGGCCGGGCCAGGATACTGAGCATGCGTGCCGCGTCCCGCACGGTGTGGGCCAGCACGCCGTTGCTGGATTGCGTGGCGTAAGGGCTGTCGTTGGGCGCCATCGGTACCCGCCCGAACGTGGGCTTGATGCCGTAAAGCCCGCAAAAGCTGGCGGGAATGCGCACCGAGCCGCCCGCATCGGTGCCGTGCGCCAGCGGCCCGATACGGGCGGCCAGCACTGCACCGGCGCCGCCGGACGAACCTCCCGGCGAGCGGCTCAGATCCCAGGGGTTGCGCGTAATGCCGTCCAGGGGCGTGTCGGTAAGCCCCTTCCAGCCGAACTCCGAAGTATGGGTCTTGCCGAACAGCACCGCCCCGGCCTCGCGCAGCCGCGCCACCGGTGGGCTGTCTTCCCGTGCCACCGCGTCGGGGCCGGTGGTCAGTGAACCACTGCGCGTGACCAGCCCGCGTACCGCCACCAAATCCTTGATGCTGATGGGTACACCGTCGAGGACACTGAGCGGCGAGTGGTTACGCCAGCGTTCGGCGGAGGCCCGTGCCTGTTCACGGGCGCCGTCCTCGTCGATGATCGAGAACGCATTGATGTCGCCATCGTATTGCCGGGCACGGGCCAGCACCGCGTCGGTGACTTCCACCGGGGACAGGCTTCCATCCGCAAAGTGCTGGCACAACGCCTGCGCGGAAAGAGTGTGGGGTGATCCGGACATAGAGTGCACTCCAGGCTGCGGTGAATCGACTGAAGATCAATGTAGACCGAGGCGCACCGGTGCCGCAAACGGCATCACGTATGCACTACCCCCAGCAAACGCCGTCCCAACGTCAGCCCGCACCGTAAGCACTACCCCAGCGAGCATCACCCCAACGTCATCCCGCACGTAGCGTAGCGGAGATGCGGGATCCAGCGTCTTTGCTTGCGCCTTTTCCGCGTGAAGACACTGGGCCCCGGATAGCGCTAACGCGCTTCCGGGGTGACTCTTTGGCGCTAACGCGCTTCCGGGGTGACT
>CAYMKZ010000091.1:0-2674 GCA_964391345.1 uncultured Alcanivorax sp. | reverse complement strand
GCGCTAACGCGCTTCCGGGGTGACTCTTTGGCGCTAACGCGCTTCCGGGGTGACTTTTTGGCGCCGACGCGCTCCCAGGGTGACTTTTTGGCGCCGGCGCGCTTCGGGGATGACCTTCTGGCGCCAATGCGCTCGGACGACCCGCTATTCGGCGGCGGCCTGCTGGCGCAGGATGAAGCGCTGTATCTTGCCGCTGGGCGTTTTCGGCAGCTCGCTGACGAACGCCACTTCGCGGGGATAGGAGTGCGTGGAGAGCCGTTCGCGAACGTGTTCCTGCAACTCTTTCGCCAGTTCATCGCTGCCGCTGTAGCGCGCGCCAAGCACCACATACGCCTTGACGATCTCGGTGCGTTTCGGGTCCGGCTTGCCGATCACCGCAGCTTCCACCACTGCCGGGTGTTCGATCAGCGCGCTCTCCACGTCGAACGGCCCGACCCGGTAACCGGACGTGGTGATCACGTCGTCATCGCGGCCGACAAAACTGATGCTGCCGTCGTCGTTGAGCTCCACGGTATCGCCGCTCATGTAATATTTGCCGAGAAAGGATTTCTCCGGCGCCGACGGATAACCGGGGAACCAAAACAGCGGCGACTGATCCACATCCACCGCCAGCGTGCCGGGTTCGCCCGCCGCCAGTTCGTTGCCGGCGTCATCGACCACCACCACCCGGTGGCCGGGCACCGCGAAGCCGGCAGCGCCAAGCCGCACCGGATGCTTCAGCTCGTGGTGGTTGCACAGCACCATGCCAAGTTCAGTTTGTCCGTAGTGATCGTGTATGGTGCTACCTAACACCTGATCGAACCAGCGAATCACTTCCGGCGTCAGCGGTTCACCAGCGCTGCTGACCGCCCGCAGGCGCCCTTTCAGGGCCTGCTCCACGGGTTCGCCACCGGCCATCAGCAAACGGTAGGCAGTGGGCGAGCCGGCCAGGTTGGTGATGCCGTACTTGTCGATCACCCGGCAGGTGCTTTCCAGGGTGAAAGGGCCATCGTAGAAGGTGGTGGAATGGCCCAGGCTGAGCGGCCCGGTGACCGCGTAATACAGTCCATAGGCCCAGCCCGGATCGGCCAGATTCCAGAAGGCGTCTTCCTCGCGCAAACCCACAGCGTCGGTCATGTAGCCCTGGAAAGCGAGGATCGCCTTGAGCGGTACCGGCACCGCCTTGGGCAGGCCGGTGGTGCCGGAAGTGAACATCATCAGGAAAGGATCATCACCGCTACGGAGTACCGGCTCGAAATCGGCCTCGGCGGTTTCCATTTCCGCCCAGAAACTGAAATCGCCACGCCGCACGCCTTCACCACGAGGGCCGGCGACGGTCATCAGCGCCGGGGGGTTTTCCAGACCATCCAGCTTGGCGCGATTGGCGCCGTCGGTGACCACCACCTTGCTGCCGGCCATGGCCACCCGGTGCTCGATGGATTTCGGCCCGAAGGCGGTGAACAGCGGCTGATAGACCGCCCCCAGCCGCCAGGTGCCGAGCACGGTGATCAGCAGCTCCAGGCGGCGCGGCAACAGGCCGGAGACACAATCACCGGGCTGCACGCCCTGGGCGCGCAGGAAATGGGCGAAACGGGCAGACCAGGCCTGCAATTGCCGGAACGTGTAAGTGGCGCTGTCGCCGCTCTGGCTTTCCCAGAACAGCGCGATGCGTCCGGGCAGGGCGTGGCGATCACAACACTCCACACAGGCGTTGAGGGCGTTCAGGCTGCCCGCCAGGTTTTGCTCCGCCAATGCGGCGTAATCGAATTCCTCCACCACTTTGCGGTAATCGCGCGGGGCCTGTTGGTCACTGCTCATGGCTGTTTTCCTTGTCCCGCTCATGGCTGTTTTCCTTGTCTCGCTCACGGCTGTTTTCCTTGCCTCGCTCATGGCTGTTTTTCTTAATTTCGCTCATGGCTGTTTCCTACTCCCCGCTCAACTCTTCCACGGTGACTTCACGCATCTTGAATTTCTGCACCTTGCCGGTCACGGTCATGGGAAATTCGCTAACGAATTTGAAATGCCGCGGCACCTTGAAATGGGCGATGCGATCCCGGCAGTATTCGCGCAATACTTCGGCATCCACCTGCTCATGGCCGGGATGCAACTGTATCCAGGCGACGATTTCCTCACCGTATTTTTCATCGGGAATGCCGATCACCTGCACGTCGGCCACCGCCTCGTGGGTGTAAAGGAATTCCTCGATCTCGCGCGGATAGACGTTCTCGCCGCCACGAATGATCATGTCCTTGCTGCGGCCGACGATCTTCACGTAGCCCTGTTCGTCCATCTCGCCCAGATCGCCGGTGTGCATCCAGCCGTCCTTGTCGACGGCGGCGGCGGTGGCTTCGTCGTTGTTCCAGTAACCCACCATCACGCTGTATCCACGGGTGCACAATTCACCCACAGTGCCACACGGCACGGTGTTGCCGGCCTCGTCGATGACCTTGGTTTCCAGGTGCGGCTGAGTACGGCCCACCGTGGTGACGCGCCGTTCCAGTTCGTCGTCCGCGCCGGTCTGCACCGATACCGGGCTGGTTTCCGTCTGGCCGTAGGCGATCTGCACTTCGCTCATGTTCATCTCGTTGATGACCTGCTTCATGACCTCGATGGGGCAGGTGGTGCCGGCCATGATGCCGGTGCGCAGGGTCGACAGGTCGTATTGCTGGTGGCGCTGGTTTTCGAGCTCGTCGAT
>CAYMKZ010000090.1:0-12231 GCA_964391345.1 uncultured Alcanivorax sp. | reverse complement strand
AGCATTTTGAGGCTATTTTTAACGCCGCTATGGCAACGCAGATAGTTTTTCAGCAGCCTGTTAACGGTAACAGACGAAGAGGAAGACAGGGATGAAAGCAGCGTCCAGGGCAACGATCAGGGAGAACGGAATCCGATGACCTCCTTGGCTCTGGGGCTGACACTGCTCTCCGTGCTGCTGCACGCCAGCTGGAATCTGATCAGCAAGCGCCAGCGGCCGGGGCTGTCGTTCTTTGCGCGCGCTTCCGCACTGGGTATGATCCCTGCCGTCATCGTGATTCTGCCCTGGCAGTGGCGGGAGCTGCTGGCTCTGCCGTGGCCGGTGTGGGGCTGGGTGGCGCTGACCGGTTTTGCCCAGTGCATTTACCTGACCGGCCTGGCCGGTGCTTATCGCAGCGGCAGCATGGCGCAGAGCTATCCGCTGATACGGGCGCTGCCGGTGTTGCTGCTGGCGGTTCTGGTGCCGTTGCTGTTCGGCACCGGCTGGCCGCCGCTGCTGGACTGGCTGGGCTTCGCACTGGTGGTGGGCGGTCTGCTGCTGCTGGCGGGCGATGGCCCGGTGTCCTGGGGCTGGGTGCTGCTGGCCGCCACCGGTACCGTGGGCTACACGCTGATCGATGCGCACTTGCTGGCGGCATTGCAGCTTCACCTGCGCATCGGTCCGTTCCAGGCCGGCTGGGTATGTATGCTGTTGCAGGGCGTCGCCACTGCTTTCTGGACCCTGCTGGGCAGTACTCTGGAGCGCAAACGCCATCCGGTATCGCTGGGGGCGGCCGCAGCCACCGGAATCATGATGCTGATCACTTATGGTCTGGTATTGTGTGCCTTTGCGCTGGTCGATAACGTCGCCTACGTGGTGGCGTTTCGTCAGTTGAGTATCCCGTTGGGAATGGTCATGGCGGTGCTGTTTCTCAGCGAGCGGCCAGCTCGCCAGCACTGGTATGCGATGTTGCCGCTGCTGGCCGGGTTGTGGTTGCTGCACTGAGTGATGCACTGAGCCGGCGGCGATGTATTGATGAATGACACTGGCAAGTGTCTGCATGGGAGAGAGGGATGTTTGATATTAGCGGCAAGCGGATTCTGATTACCGGCGCTTCCAGTGGTTTCGGTGCGCATTTCGCCCGGGTGCTGGCGGAGCGCGGCGCCGATCTGGTGCTGGCGGCGCGCCGGCTGGAAAAGCTGGAGGAAACCGCGAAAGCGGTGCAGGCATTGGGCCGCGAGGCCCGCGTGGTGCCGATGGATGTCAGCGATCATCACAGCGTGGAGCAGGCGTTCGCCGATATGCCGGCGCTGGACGTGGTGATCAACAACGCGGGCATTTCCCGTGATGGCGCGCTTGATCAACTCAGCGAGGCGGACTGGAACGCCGTGGTGGACACCAACCTGAATGGCGTCTGGGCGGTGAGCAAGTTCGCCATCCAGCAATGGCGCAACGATGGCCGGCCGGGCAACATCATCAACATTGCCTCGATTCTCGGCTTGCGGGTCGGCGCCATGCTGTCGCCCTACACCGCGGCCAAGGCGGCGGTGGTGCAGATGACCCGTTCCATCGCGCTGGATTACGCACGCTACAACATTCGCTGCAACGCCATTTGTCCGGGCTATGTGGAAACCGACATCAACCGGGAATTCTTCCAGGGCCCCCACGGCGGGAAGCTGATCAAGCGCATTCCGTTCCACCGTCTGGGACAGATCGACGAACTGGTGGGGCCGCTGCTGCTGCTGGCGTCGGATGCGTCCTCGTACATGAGCGGCGCGGCCATTCCGGTGGACGGCGGCCATCTCTGCAATACGCTGTGAACAAAAAAGCAGGGCAAGGGGGCTTGCCCTGCGGCGCGCACCGGGTTGGAAGGGGTGACCTACCGGGCGCTGGAAAATGCCGGCTCAGTGTAGCGACGCCAGTTTGACGTCGTGCATGCCCAGCGCCTGGGCGACGTCGTACATCGCCTGGTTGAGAATCAGGTGGGTGTTTCTGTCGGTGTCGTGGCCGGCCTTGGCCTCGATGTCCGCCATCACCGCGTTATGCAGCTTGTGGGAAATCGCCACATCGAACAGGTGCCCGGACCAGAAGGTGCCGTCCGGTGCCTGCCCGGCTTTCACCAGCGCCTTGGCCAGTGCCACGCCGTGCAGCTCAGCGGGCGGTTCGGGCAGCGTCACGCCAGCCTCGGTGGCCCGTTTGAGCCCGTCCTTGATGGCGAAATCCATGCCATTGATGAAGTTTTGCACGGCATCTTCACCGTACTGCTTGTTGAGTTTGGCCACTTCGGCGTTGACGGTTTTCTCACCCAGCATGGAGACCAGCGCCTGGGCGAAGGAGAAGTTCTCCGCGCCGCCACCGGCCTTGACCAGTGCCGCGGTGGCGCCCAGCGCCGGCTCGCCCTTGTAGATCGGGCCGCCGAACCAGTTCATGCCGTTTTTGATGTTCATTTGCATCATGGCCATGCTGTTGGCCTGTGACGTTGCCGGGGCGGTATCGCCGCCCTGATAGGCGCAGCCGCTCATGGCCAATAACAGCCCCAGACTCCCTGCCAGTGCCATCGTCGCTTTTCTGGTTTTCATGATGATCACCTCTCTATGGTTCGATGTTGCGGTTCGGGCTGGTGGCAATGGCTGTCGCCGGTCCGGTCAGTGTTGTGGTGTCGATGGCGTGAGCCCTTCGGGAAACAGCGTTGCCAGCAGACGTCTTGCCTGTTCGGACAACAGCCCGTCGAAACGCCCGGCCAGCTCGCTGCCCAGCAGCGCCAGGGCCAGGCTCTGGCGGATGTAGGCTTCCGCCAACTCCACCACCAGATGCTGGGCGGTCACCACGCCTTCAGCGTGCTGGGCGGTCAACTGGCCCATCAGCACTTGATGGTGATCGATGGAGGCCACCAGCCAGCGCGAGCCGTCACAGGGCGCCAGTTGGTAGCGGTGCAGGTCGCCCTGGCAGCCGCCGCAGGGCTGCTCGCAGGCTTCCAGGCACAGCGTGGTGATGGCGACGCCGCGCTCACGGGCCTGTCGCAGCGAAGCGGCCAGGGCGGCGGCTTCCGGGGGTTGAATGGCGATCAGCAGGCTGTTTTCGGCGGCGTCGATGAGTTGGCGGGCGCGCACCAGGAGCTGGTCGTTGCGAAGATTGAACACCGTCGCGGACTGGCCGGCCCGCCCCAGGCTGGCGAGAGCTTCCTCGGCCAGCGTCAGCGAGCGCTTGTATTGGGCACGAATGCCGCTGAGCAACTGCTGTGCCGGGACCGGCGACCAGGTGCTCCCGGTCTTGCCCTCGCTCTGCTGGACGGCGCCGCGGTCGGCCAGCTTTCTGGCCACCGCGTAGATGTTGGCGCGCGGAATCCCGGATTGCTGTGCCCAGGCGTAGCCGCTGAGTTCGCCGTGCTCCAGTAGAGTGACGTAGGCGCGTGCTTCGTATTCGCTGAACCCCAGCGCTTGCAACTGGCGTATGGGTTCGTCGTGATGGTTGGTAGTAGTCATAATGACAACTACTATACTCGGACACCGTTGGTCGTCAACTGATATGTGCTTTGCGGGGCGGCTGGTCACATAATGGCGCCCCGATTATCTGGAAGGGCTGATGAATTATCTGTTTCCCCTGACGGCGGTGCTGATCTGGTCCGGCAACAACGTGGTCAACCGAATGGCGGTGGGCGTGCTGTACCCGGCGGAGATCGGCTTCTACCGCTGGCTGCTGGCGGCGCTGGTGCTCACTCCGTTGCTGGCGCCTTCACTGTGGCGGCAGCGGCATGCGGTGAAGCCGCATCTGTGGCGCATCATCGTGCTCGGTCTGCTGGGCATGGCGGTCTATCAGAGCCTGGCGTACTACGCTGCGACGCTGACCACCGCCACCAATATGGGGATTATTCTGTCGTTGATGCCGCTGATGGCGCTGGTGTTGTCGGCGGTCATGCTGGGAGTACCGCTTACTCGTGGCGCGCTGGTGGGGGCGCTGATTTCCCTGGTCGGGGTGTTGCTGGTGGTGTCCGACGGCGATCCGGCGCGGCTGCTCAGCCAGGGGGTCAATGTGGGCGATGCCCTGATGGTGGTGGCCACCTTTGCCTATGCCATTTACGGGGTTCTGTTCAAGCGTTGGCAGCCGCCGTTGTCGATGTCGCTGTTGCTGTATCTGCAAGTGCTGGTGGGCGCGGTGGCGCTTTTTCCGCTGTTTCTGCTGTCGCCGCGGTACGGCATCAGCGCGCATGGCGTTTCGCTGGTGCTCTACGCCGGCGTGCTCGCCTCCATGGTGGCGCCGTTGCTGTGGATGGGCGGCATTGCCCGGATCGGCCCCAACCGCGCCAGCCTGTTTTTCAACCTGACGCCGGTACTGACGGCGCTGATCGCCGTCTGGCTGCTGGGCGAGCATCTCACCCCGGCGCTGTTTCTGGGCGGTGGGCTGACCCTGGCCGGTGTGGTGCTGGCGGAGCGCTGGAAACCGCCCATGGCGGCCGGGGCGGCACGCAAGGAACCCTGACGGTCAGTGGCTGGCGCGCCACAGGCTCTCGGCGATCCCCAACTGGCGGGTCAGCTCGCGGCGCCCCAGCGGGGTGACGCGCACCGCCCGCGAGTTCGGCCGCCGTTGCAGCCAGCGTTTGTCGCAAAGCAGCGTCAGCAACTGCACGCCCAGGGGACCGCCGAGGTGATGGAAACGCTCGGTCCAGTCCAGGCAGGGGCGGGCCAGACCGCGCCGTCCGGGTTTGATGGCGCACAGGTCGAGCCCCAGCTCCGCGAACCAGTCACATCCCCGCGCGGTGACCTCGAAACGTTTTTCGGGTGCTTCGACGATCAGTTGTTTCTCGCACAGTTGCTGTGTCACCGCCACCCCCAGGCGGCCGGCCAGATGGTCGTAGCAGCAACGCGCCAGCCGCAGCTCCCGGGCTTCGGGGCTGAGTGCCTTGCGCCGCACCGGCCCCGGCGGGCGGATGGCGGCCAGCCGCTCGATGGCCTCGGCGATGTGCCCGCCGGACAGCCGGTAGTAGCGGTGCCGTCCTTCTTTCTCCAGATCCAGAAAACCTCCACCCAGCAGCTTGCTCAAGTGGGCGCTGGCGGTTTGCGGCGAGATGCCGGCGGCGTAGGCCAGCTCCCCGGCGGGCAGCGCCCGGCCATCCAGCAGGGCCGTGACCATCAGCAGGCGCGTCGGGTCGGCGAGCAGCGCGGCGGTGGCGGCAATATTGGTGTCCGCGGGCATGACAACCTCCTGATCGCTGGTGCGTGGCCGGTGGTGTGGATGCGGCCACCATGGGTACAGCATAACCCGATCGGGGCGCTGATGATTCGCCGGCCGTGGAAGTATCGGTGCGGCGTCCGCAAACGGCGCGTCGGCATCGCGGGGCGGTGATAGTGTTTCGTCAGAGATGGAAACAACGGGGGCGCCGGTTGGTGCTTCATGGAGCCCGGTTGCCAATCCGGGCAATCCACAATCCAGGAACCCGTTCATGCCCGATATTTCCCGAACCCTGACGCCGGCCCGCAGCGGGCCCATATTGTTTACTCTGTGCCTGGCGGTGATGTGCGCGCAGGTCGATACCTCGGTGGTCAACCTGGCGGTACGGCCGGTGGCGGAAGATTTCGGCGCCGGTGTCGGCGCCATGCAATGGCTGGTGGATGGCTACAACCTGGCCTACGCCTCGTTGCTGCTGTCCGGCGGGCTGCTGGCTGATTTGTTTGGCCGGCGGCGGATTTTCATCTGCGGGGCCGCGCTGTTCAGCGGCGCCTCGCTGCTCTGTGCGCTGGCGCCGACGTTGTTCTTGCTGCTGGCCGGACGGGCGCTGGCAGGGGCCGGCGCTGCCCTGTTGCTGCCCGCTTCACTGGCGATGATACGGGTGGTCTGGCAGGACCAGGGCGCGCGCGGGCGGGCACTGGGCGTGTGGGCTGCCTGCAATGGCCTGGCGCTGTCGGTGGGGCCGGTGGTCGGCGGGCTGCTGATTCGCTCCTGTGGCTGGCGCAGCATCTTCTTTCTTACCGTGCCGCTGGGGCTGCTGGCGATGTGGCTGGCTGGCCGCTGGATGCCGGAATCGGCGGATCGCGAAGGCCGTCATCTGGATTTGTCCGGTCAGTTGCTGGGGGTGCTGCTGCTGGCGGCGTTCACGTTCGCCGCCATCGAGGCGCACCAGTCGCCGCTGACGGCGATGGTGGCGCTGTTGGTGTCGCTGGCCGCGCTGGCTGGCTTTCTGCGGGTGGAGCGGCGGCGCGGTGACGCCGCGCTGGTGCCGCCCGGCCTGCTGCGGGTGGCGGCGTTCCGGGGCTCGGTGGTGGGGACGCTGGGCATGACCTTCGGCATGTACGCGACGCTGTTCCTGCTGCCGATGACCTGGCTGGCCAGTGGTGATCTGGATACCTTCGCCATCGGCCTGGCGCTGCTGCCGATGGCGCTGGTGTTCGTCGTGGTGTCGCCGTTTTCCGGTGCTTTGCTGCTGCGCTTCGGCCTGCGCTGGATGGTCAGCGCCGGGCTCGGGCTGATTGCGCTCGGCGTGCTGCTGATCGCCCTGTATGCCGGCGCGGCACTGCCGGTCACCGCCTGTGGCCTGGCGCTGACCGGGCTGGGCATGGGGCTGGCCACCGGCCCGTTGATGGGTGGTGCGGTCAATGCGGTGAGCAGCGCACGCTCCGGCAGTGCCGCGGCGCTGATCAATGTGGCGCGCATGGTGGGCGCGACCCTGGGCGTGGCGATCCTGGGCAGCGTCTATGCCCTGGCTGGCGGCGGTTATCATGGCCTGCTGGTGGCGCTGGGCAGCGCCGCCGTCTTGCAGGTGTTGGCGGTGCTGATCGCCTTTCCGGATCTGGCCGGACGCCGGGGTCAGGTGGGCGCGCGCCGGTAGTTCAGTGCTTCGCGCACATGCTCGCGTTGCACTTCGTCGGCATCGGCCAGATCGGCGATGGTGCGCGCCACCCGCAGGCTGCGTTGCAGGGCGCGGGCGGAAAGCTCGAGACGCTCCATGGCGGCGGCCAGCCAGTCGCGGTGCGGGCGCAGAATCCGCTGTAATGTGTCGCCGTCCAGATCGCGGTTGAGGCAACGCTGGCGTTGCCACTGCCGATGGCGGGCGGCGACGACGCGCTGCCGTACCGCCGCGCTGGTTTCGCCATCCGCTTCGCCGAGCAGGTCCGCCGGCGCCACCGGCGGCACCTCCAGATGCAGATCGATGCGATCCAGCAAAGGCCCGGACAGTTTCGCCTGATAACGCCGCGCCTTGTCGCAACTGAAGCCGCAGCTTTTTTGCGGATCGCCGAGATAACCGCAAGGGCAGGGGTTCATGGCCGCGATCAACTGGAAGCGCGCGGGGAACGTCAGTTGCTGGGCGGCACGGGCGATGCTGACGCTGCCGCTTTCCAGCGGCTCGCGCAGCACTTCCAGCACCCGCCGCTCGAATTCCGGCAACTCGTCGAGAAACAGTACGCCATGATGGGCCAGGGAAATCTCGCCGGGGCGCGGCTGGCTGCCCCCGCCCACCAGGGCGGCGGCGGAGGCCGTGTGATGGGGGGCGCGAAACGGCCGGTTGAGGAAATCGCCGGCGTCGCGGGGCGTGCGCAACGAATACAGCGCGGCTACCTCCAATGCCTGCGCGCGGGTCAGTGGCGGCAGCAACCCCGGCAACCGTGTAGCCAGCATGCTCTTGCCGGCGCCGGGCGGGCCGTTCATCAGCAGCGAGTGGCCGCCCGCCGCGGCAATTTCCAGCACTCTTTTGGCGGTGGGCTGGCCACGAATGGCGGACAGGCAGGGCGGCTCGTGGCGCAGGGCGGTGACTTCCGGCGGTGGATGGGGGCTGAGCGGTGTCACTCCGCGCAGATGGGCGCACAACGCGGGCAGGTCCGGCGCCGCCAAGGTGGCGGCCCCGGCCAGTGCGGCCTCGTCGGCGTTGCCGGGCGCCACCACCAGGGTTTGCCCGGCCTGACCCGCGGCCAGCGCCGCCGGCAACAGCGCGGGCACCGCCCGCAACCGGCCGGACAGAGCCAACTCGCCGATGAATTCATGGCGGGCGCAATCCACCCGCCCCAACTGGCCGCTGGCGATCAGGATGCCCAGCGCGATGGGCAGGTCGAAGCGGCTGCCGTCCTTGGGCAGGTCCGCCGGTGCCAGATTGACGATGATGCGCTGCTGGGGGAACTGGAAGCCGCAGTTGACCACGGCCGAGCGCACCCGGTCCTTGCTCTCGCGGACGGCGGTATTCGGCATGCCGACGATCACGAAGCCGGGCAACCCCGGCGCCAGGTGAACTTCCACCCGTACCGGGATCGCCTCGATGCCCCGGGTGGCGCGGCTGTATAACAAGGCAATGGACATGACGCCCAGCATAGCCGGGAACGGGCTCCGGACCTGTACGCCAATGGCGACAGTGGTTGTAGGAAACAGGTGTATATCCGGGTACGCCTGCGCCGACAGCCAAGGTACGATCATAGCCATGCGGTGAATGCATCAAAATGATGATATTAATGCATTTGCAACATGGATTGGGTCGGCGTACAACGTAGCCTGGTCGCTGTATGGCGACCGGTTTGTTTGATACCCATTGTTCGTCGCGGAGAAGATCATGAGTGGCTCAGAAAAGCCGGAACGCATCCACCCGAAACCCGCCAGCCCGGCCACGGCCGCCTGCAATCATGCCTGGTACGAGCGGCTGCCGTTCCATGATCAGAGCGATTTCGAGAACGTCCGGCGTGGCTTCATCGCCGATTTCGACGGCGATGAAGTGCGCCGTGAGGAAGATGGCCGGCTGGTGTGGGATTTCCGCGCCTACCCGTTCCTGAAAGAAGAGCAGGCGCCGGATACCGTCAACCCCAGCCTGTGGCGGTTGGCGCGTCTCAACTATGCCAGCGGTCTGTTCAAGGTGTGTGAACGGGTTTATCAGATTCGCGGCTTCGACCTCTCCAACATGAACGTGATCGAGGGCGACAGCGGGTTGATCATCATGGACCCGCTGATCAGCGCCGAAGTGGCCGCCGCCGGGCTGGAAACCTACTACCAGCACCGCCCGCGCAAGCCGGTGGTGGCGGTAATCTACACCCACAGCCACGTGGATCATTTCGGCGGCGTGCGCGGCGTGGTCGATGAACAGGACGTGCAGGCCGGCAAGGTGGCTATCTACGCCCCGCAAGGCTTCATGGAAGAAACCGTCAGCGAGAACGTGTTCGCCGGCCCGGCCATGCTGCGCCGCTCCCAGTACATGTACGGCGGATTGCTGGAACGCAGCCCGCGCGGGCAGGTGGACGCCGGGCTCGGCAAGGGTTCGTCGCGGGGCACGGTGACGCTGATTCCGCCGACTCACACCATCTCCGGGGAGTATGAAACCCACGTGATCGATGGCGTGGAGGTCGAGTTCCAGCTCACTCCGGGCACCGAAGCGCCTTCGGAGATGAATCTGTATTTTCCGCAGTGGCGCGCCCTGTGCGTGGCGGAGAACGCCTGCCAGTGCATGCACAACATTCTCACCATCCGTGGCGCGCTGGTGCGCGACCCGCGGGTGTGGTCCTACTACCTGGGTCAGACGCTGGCCCGTTATGGCGAGCGCAGCGACGTGCTGTTCGCCCAGCATCACTGGCCCACCTGGGGCGGCGACAACATCCGTGAATACCTGGCCGACCAGCGCGACATGTACGCCTTCCTCAATGATGAGACGCTGCGGCTGATCAACCATGGCCTGACCCCCAACGACATCAGCGACCACATCAAGAGCCTGCCGGAGCCGCTGGCCAGCCGCTGGTTCGCGCGCGATTACTACGGCACCGTGAGCCACAACGTGCGCGCCGTGTATCAGCGCTACATGGGGTTCTACGATGCCAACCCGGCGCACCTGAATCCGTTGCCGCCGGTGGAGACCGCTTCCCGCCTGGTGGACTGGATGGGCGGCGCCGAGGCGGTGCTGGAAAAGGCACGCGCTTCGTTCGCGCAGGGGGACTATCGCTGGGTGGTGCAGATCGTCAATGAAGTGGTGTTCGCCGACCCGGAAAATCGGCAAGCCCGGCTACTGCAAGCGGATGCACTGGAGCAACTTGGCTACCAGAGTGAAAGCAGCACCTGGCGCAACGCCTATCTGACCGGCGCCCAGGAACTGCGCAACGGCGTCAAGAAGATCGCCCGTGGTACCACTCCGGATCTGGTGCGGGCGCTGACGCCGGAAATGTTCTTCTCGTTCCTGGCGGTGCGCCTGAACAGCGAAAAGGCGGCGGCGCAGCCGATGACGCTGAACTGGCGTTTCCCGGATCTGAACCGTGAATTCGCGCTGACGGTGCGCAACGGCGTGCTCACTCACCTGGCGGACGCCCGCCATGCCCAGCCGGATGCGGTGCTGAGCATGGACAAGGCGGCGCTGGATCAGGTCGGGCTGGGTCAATTGACCATTCCCGAAGCGTTGCAGAGCGGTGCGCTTGGCATCGAAGGCGACAAGGCCAAGGCAGCCGGTCTGTTCGCCATGCTCGATCAGTTCCAGCCGTACTTCAATATCGTCACCCCGCCCGTCCGTCCCTGAACAGAGGGCTGGGCGGAGGGCCCGGCCCGCTACTGCCTGCCTTCCAGCTCGGCCACCTGTTTTTCCAGGGCGTCGAGCCGGCTGCGGGTGCGTTCCAGCACCCGCTGCTGAATCTCGAACTCTTCCCGGCTGATCAGGTCCAGCCGCGTCAGCGTCTCGGCGAGCACCGCGCGCACGCTGTGCTCCACCTCGTGGCGCAGATGGCCGAGGTCGGCGGGCAGGTGGCGGCCGATATCCGCCATCAGTCGATCGATGAAGGCTTGGCTTTGCATGGCGACTCCGATGCTGTGGAAAGCCGATGATACACCGAGGCGGATAAACGGACGAATCACAGGCTCATGTCAAAGGTTGTAGCCGCGCTCGTCGTGCTCGGCCAGATCGAGGCCCATGGTTTCCGCTTCGCTGCTGACACGCAGGCCGATGGTCAGATCCAGTGCCTTGAGAATCAGGTAACTGAGCACACCCGAGTAAACCAGCGTGAACAGCACCCCGGCCAACTGCACCAGGAACTGGTGGCCGATGCTGGGGACGTCGCCGAACCCGCCCAGCAGCGGGGCGGCGAAGACCCCGGTGAGCAGCGCGCCGATGATGCCGCCGATGCCGTGCACGCCGAACACATCCAGCGAATCGTCGTAACCCAGCCAGCGCTTCATGGTGGTGGCGGCGAAGAAGCAGCCGACACCGGCGGCGATGCCGATCACCAGTGCCCCGGCCGGGCCCACCGTACCGCAGGCTGGGGTGATCGCCACCAGCCCGGCGACCACGCCGGAGGCGATGCCCAGGGCGCTGGGTTTGCCGTGCGTGTACCACTCGGTGAACATCCAGCCCAGCGCCGCCGCTGCCGTGGCGATCTGTGTGACCAGCATGGCCATGCCGGCGGTGCTGTCGGCGGCCGCCGCGGAGCCGGCATTGAAACCGAACCAGCCGACCCACAGCATGGCCGCGCCGATCAGGGTATAGCCGAGATTGTGCGGCGGCATGGCGGTGTGCGGGTAGCCCTTGCGCTTGCCCAGCACCAGACAGGCCACCAGCCCGGCGATGCCGGCATTGATGTGCACCACGGTGCCGCCGGCGAAATCCAGCACGCCGAGATCCCACAGCAGCCCGCCGTCACCGCTCCACACCATGTGCGCCATGGGTGCGTAGACCAGCGTGAACCACACGCCGGTGAAGATCAGCATGGCGGAGAACTTCATGCGCTCGGCGAAGGCGCCGATGATCAACGCCGGGGTGATGATGGCAAACGCCATCTGGAAAGTGACGAAGACGCTTTCCGGGAAGCTGCCGGTCATCGAGTCCTTGGTGAGCTGATTGAGAAAGGCGTTGGAGAGTCCGCCGACGAAGGAGTGCAGATTGGTGACGCCGGCGGTCATGCCCTCCGTGCTGAAGGCCAGGCTGTAGCCGTAGATCAGCCACAGAATGCTGATCAGGCCGGTGATGGCGAAACACTGCATCATCACCGAAAGGATGTTCTTGGAGCGCACCAGGCCGCCGTAAAACAGCGCCAGGCCGGGAATCACCATGAACAGCACCAGCGCCGTGGAGATCAGCATCCAGGCGGTATCGCCCGAGTTCAATGTGGCCGGGTCCGCCAGCGCCACCCCCGGTAGCAGCAGTGTGCCCGCCGCTCCACCCATCATGATTTTGCCCATGTTCATCGATGTATTCCTCTTTGTGTCGTTCCTTGTGGCCGAAGCTCGATGGTGGATGCGCTGCGCTTATCCACCCTACAGAACCCGTGCAAGCCTGACCGTAGGGGGGATAAGCGCAGCGCATCCACCACCAGACGC
>CAYMKZ010000089.1:0-12234 GCA_964391345.1 uncultured Alcanivorax sp. | reverse complement strand
TGCGCGTGGAGCATGCCGTCCATCTCTTGCGCACCGGAAACGCCAGCGTCGACCAAGTCGCCGCACAGGTCGGGTACTCGGATGGGGTGACCCTGCGGGCCCTGTTGCGCCGCAAGCTGGGCCGGGGTGTCAGGGAGTTGCGACGCGGTGGATGACCAGAGGCGTTTGGTGTACGTACGGCTGGAGACCGCCGGGAAACTGACGCAGGCCAAACGGCGCATTTGGACCTGACAAAACTACTGCCCGCCACGGCGCGCAAGCTCCAGTTTGACCCCGGACAAAGTAATGATGCAGCCGCCGAGCCCACCGTTTGAACTACCGTGCGGACACGGGTTCGATTCAGGATTTGGGAATTGAACCGACATCCCATCGCAGACGAGATTGATGCCCGTTTCCGGCGACTGAATCGCCCAGATGGCCGGCGGTGCCGCCGACGTTGCAAATCGTCGGTACTTGTCGATATCTACCGACGAATCGGAACATTTCTCAGCTGACACTGACCTGGGCCACCACGGTCTTGGTCGAGGTCGCCAGGCACGACTCCTCGTAGGCCTCAATGTCGGCCTGCCGGTAGAGCACGCGCCCGCAGAGCTTCAGAAACTTGGGGCCGATCCCCGCGCTGCGCCAGCGCTCAAGGGTGGCCTCACTGATACTCCAGCGGGCAGCGAGTTGTTTTTGATTGAGGTGAGCGACTTCCATCTTGGTCTCCGTCCGAACGAGTTGGCAGGAGTCCATGAAGGCGCTGTTCCGTCCGCGAGCCAAGGCAATTCCAGGAAGCACCGCTACTCGGGCAGATCATTCAGCTCGTAGCTGGTGCTACGCCCGCCGGCATCCGATTTGCGCAGCACGCCCCGCGTCAGCAGATCGTTGATGTCGCGCAGTGCCGTGTCCGGCGAGCATTTGGCGATGGCCGCCCACTTGCTGCTGGTGAGCTTGCCCTCGAAACCATCGAGCAGCTTGTTCAGCAATTTCACCTGCCGCTCGTTCAACGGGGTCGCCGCCCAGCGCTGCCAGAACCGCGCTTTGGTCAGGACAGCGTCCAGCGTGTGCTGGGCCTGGTCGACGGCGCGATGAAGCGTGTCGAGGAACCACGCAAGCCACTCGGTGACATCCATCGACCGCTTCTGCGTCCTCTCCAGGATGTCGTAGTAAGCCTTGCGTTCGCGCTGGATCTGCGCCGACAAACTGTAGAAGCGTTGCGGGCTGCCATCGGCACGCGCCAGCAGCAGATCGCCAATGGCCCGGGCGATACGGCCATTGCCATCATCGAATGGGTGCAGAGTGACGAACCACAGATGGCCAAGGCCTGCCTTGAGCAGTGGCGGTTCGTTTGATGTGCCATTCAGCCAGTCGAGGAAGCGGCTGGTTTCGGTCTCGAGGCGATCGGCCGGCGGTGCTTCGAAATGCACCCGCTGGCGGCCGATGGGTCCGGACACCACCTGCATCGGGCCGGTGGCATCGTCACGCCAGCCGCCGACGTTGATCTTGGAGAGCCCAGAATAGCCGGTAGGAAACAGTGCGGCATGCCAGCCGAACAGACGCTCACGCGACACCAGTGCCTGGCAGTTGGCGGTGGCATCGAGCACCATCTCGACCACGCCTTCGACATGCCGATCGACCGGAGCGAGCGCGCCGATGTCAACGCCCAACCTGCGGGCGATGGACGAGCGCACGGATTCAACGTTGAGCTGCTCGCCTTCGATCTCGCTGGTCTTGACCACGTCCTCGGTGAGCGCCGCGAGACTCGCTTGGTCACGCAAGGCCATGCCGACGTCAGCCAGACGCCCCATCAAGAGCCCTTGGGCACGACTGACCTCAGCCATGGGCTCGGCCAGCGCCGCCAGGTCGAAGCGCCAGTTTGGCCAGTCACTGGCCTGCCAGATGTATTTGTATTCGCCGCTATTCATGCGGAGATTATGGACTGCAATCTCCGCACGCGCAAGCCAATCGCCGCACATTGTGCGGTGAATGTGGTCACCATTCGCCGCATGACGGATCGCCTTGCCCCAGGAATAGGTGTAAATGGGTGTGTTATTGGCTGTGGCAACGGACGCGGGTTCAGTTCCCGTTTCGGGAATTGAACAGGCCACGGAAAGCAGACGAGGTTGAGGCCGTATTCCGACTACCAATCAGTCCGAAAAACCTGCTTGATCGTCCACTGCCGACGGGCGTACCGGCAGGCTTTTCGCTCCGCTTCGCACTGGTTCGCAGCAACCCGCAGCGCTTCGATTCCGTACTTTCAATAGTCGTTTGATGCGGGGTACCACCCCACCCATCCCCCGCAGGAGTTCGAATCTTTCCGCACGAACCCACAGGAACCCTCACCAGCCCGCACGGCCTGATGCTAGGCCGTTGATTTTCAACAAATCGCTCGATCGATCCGCGCTTGCGGACTGCGGACTTCCAATGGGCCGGAAATCTGGCTCGCCCAGATGGCCGGCGGTGCCGCCGACGTTGCAAATCGTCAGTACTTGTCGATATCTACCGACGAATCGGAACATTTCAGCCGGCACTTACGTGCGCCGCGACCGACTGGCTGGTTGAAATCTGCAGGCACGACTCCTCGTAGGCCTCGATGTCGACCTGGCGGTAAGCCACCCGGCCACAGAGTTTCAGGAATTTTGGCCCGATCCCGACGCTGCGCCAGCGCTCCAGGGTGGCCTCGCTGATATTCCAGCGGGCAGCCAGTTGTTTTTGGTTGAAGTGAACGACTTCCATTTTGGTCTCCTTCCGAATGAGTTGGCAGGAGTCCATGAAGGCGCTGTTCCGCGCGTGAGCCAAGCGATAGTTGGCGCTGATCCGTTCGCCGCAAAGAAGAGGTCGTGGCGCATTTCTGAAAACCGCGCCACATTGGGTGTAAATGGGTGTCAATTTGGAATCGAGATCGCTACCGTTTCCCGATCGGGAAATAGCAGGCCGAATCACGCCCCAACCACACCTAACATTCCCGATCGGGAAATATCGCTTGCACTTAGCCCGGTTGTGGCTGATAATTTCCCGAACGGGAAACTGAGCAAGCAATGACATCCATTCGATCACCTCAACAACTCGGCGATGCGCTGCGTGCCGCTCGCAAGCAGCTCGGGCTGACGCAGCCCCAGTTGGCGCTGGCGGCTGGGGTGGGGGTGCGCTTCATTGTCGACCTTGAAGCCGGCAAGCCCACATTGCGGCTGGAAAACGTGCTGCGGGTCATTGATGCCCTAGGCGGTGAGGTTCAGTTGAGTGGATTGCCGTCTGCTGCTTCCGACGATCAACGAGAGGATGACGGCCATGGCGCATGAGCTGGAAGTCTGGCTTTTCGCCGAGCGTGTCGGCACCTTGGCGCTGGTCGATGGGCGACTGAGTTTTTGCTACGCACCCGATTGGCTGTTACATAAAGACGCCGTTTCCTTGTCGGCCTCGCTGCCCCTGCAAGCGGAGCCGTTCGACGATCGTAAAACGCGTCCTTTCTTTGCTGGTCTTCTACCCGAAGGGCAGATGCGCCGCTTGATTGCGCAGCAGTTTCAGGTGTCTGGCCAGAACGACTTTGCGCTGCTGGACCACATCGGCGGCGAATGCGCCGGTGCCGTGACCTTCCTTGAACCCGGGCAGGCTTTGCCTATGCCGACCCGCAGCGATGACGTTCAATGGCTGAGCGATGAGGAAGTCGTGGCCATCCTGGATGAATTGCCGCGTCGACCTATGCTCGCAGGCAAAGACGGCTTGCGGCTTTCCTTGGCGGGTGCCCAAGACAAGTTGCCAGTGGTTTTCGATGGTGCGCGCATCGGGCTGCCCCTCAACGGCACGCCGAGCTCCCACATCCTGAAACCGGCTATCCACGCCGTCGACGACAGCGTGATCAACGAAGGATTCTGCATGGCACTGGCTGAGGCCATGCAGCTCAAGCCCGCAAAATCGAAAGTACACCAGGTATTGGATCGCTCGTTTCTGCTGGTTGAGCGCTACGACCGACTGATCGATGCCCATGGGCATCGACAACGCCTTCATCAAGAGGACTTCTGCCAGGCACTGGGCGTGGTGCCAGAAATGAAGTACCAGAATGAAGGTGGTCCGGATCTGGCGCAGTGTTTTGATCTGGTGCGCAGTGCAACCCGCCCCAGCGCGCCGCAAGTCCTGCGACTACTCGACTACGTGATCTTCAATGCGCTGATCGGCAATCATGATGCGCATGCCAAGAATTTCTCTCTGCTGTACTCGGGCAAGGCCCCCGTTCTGGCTCCGTTTTACGACACGCTCTCGACGGCCGTGTATCCAACACTGACGCAGAAGATGGCGATGAAAATCGGCAGCAAGTACAGATTCAGTGAAGTCCAGGCGCGGCATTGGGGGCAATTTGCGGAAGCCGTCGGCCTCACCAAGGCGCAAGCCAAACGACGCATTCTGGAATTGGCAAAATCACTGCCTGCCACGGCGCGCAAGCTCCAGGCCGACCCCGAACACAATTTCGCTGGCAACGCCATGGTTGAGCGAATCAATACACTGATTGAACAACGCTGCGCCCTGACGATTCGAAGGCTTACCGATCCTGCCGCCGAGAATGACACGGCCGCCCGGTGACGTCGCCCACCCGGCGGTAGGCCATGTAGAACAAGCCCGACGGCTCATTGATACGCACTCGCTCCAGCAATTGCATTTCCACGAGTTCGCCCAGCGTTACGGCGACGGTGCGCTTGTCCAGACCATCATTCAGCAACTGGATACGGATGTCATGCCCCGATGCGGCCTGAGTTGGGGGCGTGCACAGACGAGTGACAGTGTCATAAACCTGACGCTGAACCGCCGGGAGCACGTGTTGTTGATTCATCCTGCAAGGCCCATCTGCTGTTATCACTGCCATTTTGATACTATCCCCGTATAAAACCCAGATCGTTCAACCCGTCCCTCAGGCCCACCATGATCATTTCTTCGTCCAGTGATTTCCGACCCGCCGCCAAGCGCCGGTTGCCGCCCTTCCTGTTCCATTACGCGGATGGTGGCTCCTACGCGGAGCACACCCGCTGGCGCAATATCAGTGATCTGGAAAGCATCGCACTGCGCCAGCGCGTGCTGCGCGACATGTCCTCGCTGAGCCTGGAAACACGCATTTTCGACGAGACGCTGGCCATGCCCGTGGGGCTGGGTCCGGTGGGGCTGGCAGGCATGTACGCCCGCCGGGGCGAGGTGCAGGTGGCGCGGGCGGCCGCGGCGGCGGGTATTCCTTTCACGCTCTCCACGGTGTCATTGTGCCCCATCGAAGAGGTGGCGCCGGCAGCCAATGGCTCGCTGTGGTTCCAGCTCTACGTTCTCAGGGATCGCGGTTTCATGCGGCATGTGCTGGAGCGGGCACAGACGGCCGGCGTCAAGACGCTGGTTTTCACCGTGGACATGCCGGTGCCCGGTGCGCGTTACCGCGATGCCCACTCCGGCATGAGCGGCCCCAACGCGACCTTGCGCCGCTACCTGCAGGCGGTGCTGCATCCACGCTGGTCCTGGGATGTGGGGCTGATGGGGCGGCCCCACGATCTGGGCAACGTGTCCCGCTATCTGGGCAAGCCCACCGGCCTGGAGGATTACATCGGCTGGCTGGGTGACAACTTCGATCCGTCCATCTCCTGGAAAGACCTCGGCTGGATTCGCGATTTCTGGAAAGGCCCGATGATCATCAAGGGTATCCTCGATCCCGACGACGCCCGCGATGCCGTGAGCTTCGGCGCCGACGGCATCGTGGTATCCAACCACGGCGGACGCCAACTGGATGGCGCGCTGTCATCGGCCAAGGCGCTGCCGGCCATTGCCGATGCGGTAGGCGGCAAGCTGAAAATCCTCGCCGACTCCGGCGTGCGCAACGGCCTGGACGTGGTGCGCATGCTGGCGCTGGGCGCCGATATGGTACTGCTGGGACGCCCCTACGTTTACGCCCTGGCCACCAGCGGCGAAGCCGGAGTGACCAAGCTGCTGGAGCTGATCGCCAGCGAAATGCGCGTCGCCATGACCCTGACCGGCGCCCACAGCATCAACGAAATCACCCGCGATCTGCTGGTCGAGGCATAGCAACGGCCAGGCCACCCGACACGGGACACAAAACAATCCCTGTGCCGCGCGGCATGAGGGTCGGGGGTTAATCAAGGGAATAGCGCAGCCCCACTAGCAGATTGCTTGATGCGTATTCCGCATCAAAACTGCCACCACCTTCCGCCTGGAACTGTGGGTCCTCGGTGGCCAGGTAGTGATACCCGGCATAAAGAGCCGTGCGCGGGCCGACATCGTACTCCATGCCCACCATGAACTGGTACGCAAATACGGAGTCGGAGTCGTCGGCAATGGTGACGCCCAGCACTTCCGCATCATTGATGCTGACCCTTGCCACACCGATGCCCGCACCGACATAAGGGCGCAGGCGCTGCTCGGGGAGGAACACATAAATGCCATTGACGAGCAGAGAGGTACTGGAAACATCACCTTCGGCATCCAAACCGAGCCCATACGCCTCGAATTGATCGAGATCGTTGCTCGCGTACTGGAACTGCCCCTCAAGCCGGAAGGCCCCGAAGGTATTGCCCACCTTGAAGCCGAGGTTGTAGCCGGCATCATAGGTCGTTTCAATGGTTGGCGTCCCCGACGCACTGATGTCGGCGTCCTGAAGGAAAGTAATACCACCCTGCGCGGCGATGTAAGGCTGCGCAAAGGCAAAAGCAGGCAAACACAGCATCAGTGCTGCAACAGCGTATTTCATGGTTCCCCCTGTTTCGGTTTTGTTGGTAGCTGGAGGGTAAACGACCACTACCGTTGTGAACAAGTGAACCTGTCCCCTTTGATTCACGCCGAAAAACCAATGAATCGCTGTTGTCATGTTTGTGTACGAGGGTGTTCAAAACCTCACTTCCAGCCTCACTTTGGCGCCGTTCTGTCGGGCGCCATCAGCGAGTTGCCCCTGGTAGGCAACGCCAAGCGTGGTGTTCGGCGCCAGATCCAGCCCTACCCCAGCCTCGATGATTGCCGCGTCTTCAGCGATCGGCACGCCGTCGATGGTAAAGTCATCGCCGCCGTTGAAGGCGTGACGGGAATGCGGGGTGGTATCGCCCATCGCATGCTGCCAGCCGAGCGAGCCCTGTGTTGTCACCTTGACGCCGCCAACGTCGAGGCTGCTGGAAATACGGCTGCCGATGGTAGTGAAAGTGGCGTCGGTGGTGGCGTTGTCCACTGACAATGCTGCGTCACCACCCTTTTCGCTGAAACCATTACTGTGAAGATTCACGTAGGCCAGATTGGCGAAGGGTTCCACGGCCACGTCACCCAGCTCAATGGTGTAGCCGAGTTCGCCGAAGGCCTGCGCGGTGCCAGCGTGATAGTCAGCGGTCGGGCGGTCGCTGAATCCCCGGAAGGAAACGGAGCGGCTCGCTTCGATATCGTGCCAGGTATAGGCGCCACCGAAACGCAGGCCGAATGCACCCCATTGCCGGCCGCTGTAAAGGCCCAGATGGTAGTTGCGGCTCGACGTCGAGGATGCGCGGGCATCCGCACTGAAGCTCGAATGACTGTAGCCCGCCACCGCGCCAAGCCGCCAGGCGCTGCCCAGCGGCGCGTCGGCACCGATGAAGAAACCACCGGTGTCGTGGCCCAGTTTGGCGGCATTGCCGTCGCCATCAATGGACGCCCAGGAACCGAACGCCTGCTCCCAGACGACGAAGCCGTCGGCATTGGCCGGTGCCAGTTGCTGTTCGCCCTGGTCGTCGTAGGCCATCGCTACCTGTGCCGTCGATGCCGCATGGCCGGCAGCGCCCAGCAGGCGGTCGTTGATGGCATTGCGCACGAAGTGGCTGTCATCGAGCAGCGCCGACTGCGTGGAAGCGTGGATTTCGCCGGAAAGCTGATCGAAAGCATCGCGGGCCTGCTCGGCACTGAGGCCGGCAATGGCGCTGTAGATCGGGGAGCCCGCGCCGGTGCTCTCGGCGCCGTTGCCGGTGGCGCACTGGTTAGCGGTCATGCCGGCCATGCAGAAATTGATGTCGTTGCGCATCAGTTGCAGCACCACACTGTTGGGATCGTAGATCAGCGTCGGATCAAGGAAGGCGAAGTTGGAGGCGATATCGGCAAAGGTCCCGTTTACGCCACCATCCGCCGTCAGAATGGTATAGCTGGAATCGGGCCGATAGGTGCCGTTCTCGCCGATGTGCACCACCGAGCCGCCGTTCAGCGTCGCGCTGCCGGTGGCGTGCACCTGGTCGCTGTCGCTGCTGGCGGGATCGACTTCCACCAGATAAGTCGAGCCGGCGGCGAAGGTGATGTCGCCGCCGACATTCAGCGTACCGATGGAGTTGCCTGGCGCCAGAGTGCCGGCGTTGGTCACGTCGCCGTTGATGGTGCCGTGGCCACCGAGCAGAGCACCGGCATCGACGGTTACATCACCACCCAGCACTGCGCCGTCGCTGGCGGTATCTCCGACGATCAGTGCACCGCTGGCGACCGTGGTAGCGGTGACGCCCGACAACCCCGCATTATCGATGATCCAGACCCCGCCGCCGTTCTTGGTCAGCACCCCGGCGAACGTGGTGGCGCCGGTAACGGCGTCGGAATAGCGCTGCGGCGACCCATTGCTGCCATCCAGGGTCAGCGTGGACGCCGCATTACCCCCCATCAGCAAGTCGCCATCGATGATGCCACCGGCCAGCAGCGTGGTGTCATTGGCGGCGGCCTCATCCATCTGCACATTGCCGATGATCTGCCCGGCATTCACCAGCGTCAGGGCGCCGCCATGGTCGGCGCTGACGGTGGAGACCAAAATGGCGCAATCGCCGGTGGTATTGCAGTCACCCGTGGCGGTGCCGGTGGTTTCGATGGTCGAACCGGCGCCATTGGTCACCGTGCCGCCCTTCAGCAGCATGACACCCACCTGTCCAGCGGAGATGCTGGCGCCGCCGGTGTTGCCAACCTCGCCGCCACTGCCCAGCGCCACGCCAACCTGAACCCCTTCGATACGGGCCTGATCGGTATTGACCAGCGTGCCGGCCGAGTCGCCAATGGTCACCGCCCAGCCGTCCGTGCCATTGGCACGAATCTCACTGCCGGCACCACTGTTGGTCACGTCACCGCCATCAAACAGCAGTACCCCGAAGGAAGCGCCCTCGATACTGCCACCGCCATGGTTGTTGACCTGTCCCGCGCTGCCGGCGGTGGTGACCGCCGCAATGTCGCTGGTGTTGATGAGGCTGCCGGTGTTGTCCAGCAGCCCGTTGTTGCTCAACAGAACCTGATTGCCCAGGGAGACACCCTCGTTCACCTTCAACGCGGCGCTCTGCCCGGCGCCATCGTCCACGACGACGCTGCCAGTACCTACCGTACCGCCGGTGGCGATTTCCAGCGTGCCGCCAGTGATCGACGTGCCGCCGCCGTAGGTGTTGTTGCCTGAAAGCACCAGCGTGCCGGCCTGCGTCTTGGTCACGCCGCCACTGCCAGCGACGGTGGTGGCGATCTGCGCCGTTGTACCGGCCAGCACGCGGATTTCCGCATTGCCGTCGGCACGATCCGAACCGTCGATTTGCAGCGTCCCATTGCCTTCCAGCCGATAACCGTTATCGACGAATTGCAGCCCCTTGAAGCTTTGCGTGCCGTCCACCGTGACGGTACCGCCGCTGAAGCCGCCGGGCTCGTTCTTGAACACGGCATGATTGCCCGCCCAGGCGACCGGCACATCACTGCCCTGGTTCAGCCACTGGACGTTGGTGGCGTTCCAGGTGCCATCACCGCCCTGCCAGTGTTGCAGCGTATCGTCACCCAGCGAGGCAATGAACAGGTCCACGTTGCCACCACCAGCCTGAACCTCATACGCACCCGCCCCGGCCGCCAGCGTCGGCGTGGTGCCGACCTCCAGACCGTTGTCGGTAAGGGTACCGCCGTAGGTCAGCAGCCGGTAATAGCCGAACCCGGCCGTGCCATCGGCACCGTCCGCGCTCTGTGCCAGATTCAGGGTGCCATCCAGCGTCAAATCGCCTGTCACGTCGATGCGGTCGCTGATGCCGGAAGCGGCGTCGGCCCCCGGACTGCCCAGCTCGAAATCGAGAATCGAGCCGCCGTTGAGAATCAGATCACCCGCCACGTCCAGCACACCCACCGAGTTGCCGGGGGCGATGTGGCCGCCGTCTGCCACGGTGACTGTGCCCACCGTCCCCGAGCCACCCAACATGGCGCCCGTACCGACGTTGATCGTTCCACCCAGCGCAGCGTTGCTGCCGGCGCTACCGCCGACGATCAGGCCACCGCTTTGCACCGTCGTGGTGCCGGTAAAGCCGTCGCTGGCACCATTGAGCGTCAGCGTGCCGGCGCCGGTTTGCTTCAGTGTACCGTTGCCGGAAATCACGCCGGCATAAGCCAGATCGTCGCTGCGGTTGAATACCAGGCCGGTGTTATTGATCACATCCCCCGTCAACGTGCCCGTGATGCCACCATCGCCGACTTGCAGCTCTCCCGCTGTCAACGTAGTGGACGAGGCGCTGGCCAGCGTACCGGTCAACAGCGTGCCGCCGCTGGCATTCAAAGCGATCGCTCCGCCCGTGATATAGCCACTGACAAGCCCGGCACCGCCAGCGGTCAAATCGATCCCGCCGGTGCCCGCATCCATGCCCCCTGTAATGGACAGCGCACCGCCGGCATTCAGGCTGATATTGCCGTTGGCGGTACTGGTCAAGTTGGCGACGGAGAGGTTGTTGGCATCGCGGATGGACACGCTGGCACCAGTGGCACTCACAGCCCCCTGGAAGTCATTGTTGCCGTTGGTCAGCGTGATGACGCCGGTGCCCGCATCGAAGCTGGAAGCGCCCGACAGATGGAACTTGCCATCGCTGCCCTGGGTGATGTCACCACCGTTGGAGGTCAGTGCAATGGCGCTGCTCGCCATCACGGTGCCGTTGTAGGTTTGCGCACCTTGCGTAGTGACATTGCCTTGCAGAATCAGCGCGCCGGAGCCGTCCTGCGTCAACGCGCCACTGCCGATGATGGCATGGGCCACGGTGAGGTCCGCGTCCGTTTGCAGCGCACCGCCGGCGGTGCCCAGCACGAGATCATGGGCCAGGGTAAATGCCTTGGTATTTTGCAGCGTGCCGCCGTTCAGCGTCAGCACCCCGGATGTAGCGCCCAGATTGGCGTCGCTGGAGACGGACAGCACGCCATCGTTGACGCTGGTTCCACCGCTGTAGGTATTGCTTCCCGACAGTATCAGCGTGCCGCCTTGCGTCTTGGTGATGCCGCCACTGCCGGCGATGGCGGTGGCGATCTGCGCCGTGGTACCGGCCAGCACGCGCACCTCGGCATTGCCGTCAGTGCGATCCGAGCCATCGACCTGGAGTGTGCCGGGGCCTTGCAGTTGGTAACCATTGTCGACGAACTGCAATCCCTTGAAGGTCTGCGTTCCATTCACCGTGACGGTACCGCCGTTGAAACCACCCGGCTCGTTCTTGAACACGGCGTGATTGCCCGCCCAGGTGACCGGCACAGTGCTGTTCTTGTTCAACCATTGCGTGTCGGTGGCATTCCAAGTGCCGTCGCCGCCCTGCCAGTGTTGCAGCGTATCGTCACCCAGCGAGGCGATGAACAGATCCACATTGCCGCTACCGGCCTGAATGTCGAAACTGCCACCTCCGGCAATCGTCGGCGTGGTGCCGACCTCCAGACCGTTGTCGGTGAGAGTGCCGCCGTAGGTCAGCAACCGGTAATAGCCCAACCCGGCCGAACCGTCGGTACTGTCCGTGCTTTGCGCCAGATTCAGCGTGCCGTCGAGAGTCAGATCACCGGCCACGTCGATGCGGTCGCTGACGCCGGAGGCGGGATCGGCGGAGCTGCCCGGGCTGCCCAGCTCGAAGTCGAGAATCGAACCGCCGTTGAGCAGCAGATCGCCCGCTACGTCCAGCACGCCCACCGAGTTGCCGGGCGCGATGTGGCCACCATCGGCCACGGTGACATTACCGGCGATGCTGCCGTGGCCGCCGAGCGTGGCGGCGGATGCTACCGCGACATTGCCGCCCAGCTCGCCGCTATCCCCGGCCGAGCCACCGACGATCAGACTGCCGGCCTGGAGCTGGGTAGTGCCCGTCACGTCGGCCAGCGCGGCGTTGTCGAGCACCCAAATACCCGCACCCGACTTTATCAAGCTGCCGGCGAAGGTGGTGCTGCCGGTGACCGCCTGCGACCAGATCTGCGTGTTGCCGGTATCGCCTTTCAGTGTCAGCAGTGCATCGGAGCTGGTGCCGATGTCGAGATCGCCGT
>CAYMKZ010000088.1:8853-12260 GCA_964391345.1 uncultured Alcanivorax sp. | reverse complement strand
CAGCGTGGCAACCACCCCGCAACTTGCGTATAACAGGGCTTGCCCGAGCCGGTATGCGGCCGGCATACCGATGGACCCGCGGACACGACGCCCAACATGCCCTACTCCCTGCTCGCTCTGATCGCCGGCTTGCTGTTCCCTCTGGCCTTCCAGCCCTATGGTTTCTGGCCATTGCTGTTCGTCAGCATGGCGCTCGGTTATATCGCTTTTCTTCATGCCCGCAGCGCCAGGCGGGCGCTCTGGTACGGCTGGCTGTACGGCTTCGGCATGTTCGTCTTCGGTATCGCCTGGCTGCACATTTCAATGTCGCAGTACGGCGACATGGCGCTGTGGCTGTCGGTGCTGTTCACCAGCCTTTTCGCCGCACTGATGGCGCTGTATTACGGCCTGGTCTTCGCGCTCGCCAAACGCTTTCGTCTGGGTGGGCTGGGTTTCGCCGGGCTGTGGCTGATCGCCGACTGGCTGCGCGGCTGGCTGCTGACCGGCTTTCCCTGGTTGTACGGTGGCTACGCACTGATCGATACGCCGCTGCGCGGGCTGGCGCCACTGGCCGGCGTGTGGGCGGTGACGCTGGTGGCGCTGGTGCTGTCGATCACCCTGGTGGAAGTGCTACGCCGCCGCGAGCGCGCCTGGAAAGGCCCTCTGATCGCCTCCATCGTACTGGTGGCACTGGCCCTGATCGGCGGTCACTGGCACTTCACCCGGCCCGCCGGGCCGGCGCAGCAAGTAGCACTGGTGCAGGGCAATATTCCGCAGGATCTCAAATGGCTGATCACCATGCGCGACCAGACCCGCGAGATCTACGCCAATCTGACCAACGACCTGCCGAAGGACACGCTGGTGATCTGGCCGGAATCGGCGATGATCCAGTTCTACCAGGACATCAAGAGCTTCGTGGATGGCGAGGGCAAGAAAGTCGCCGCCAAGGGCGGCGCGCTGATCACCGGCCTGCCCTGGCGCGATGACAGCCACTTCCCGCCGCTGTATCACAACAGCATCGCGGTGGTCGGCACCGCCCACGACGACGGCGTCTACCACAAACAGAAACTGGTGCCGTTCGGCGAATACGTGCCGTTCGAGGATCTGTTGCGGGGGCTGATCCCGTTTCTCGATCTGCCCATGTCCAGCTTCACGCCGGGCAAACCCGAGCAGCCCAATCTGCACGCCCTGGGCCAGCAGATCGCTCCGTTCATCTGCTACGAAATCCTCTACCCTGACCTGGTGGCGCACCGCACCCACAATGCCGATGTGCTGCTGACCGTCAGCAACGACGCCTGGTTCGGCGACTCCGCCGGCCCGCACCAGCACTTCGAGATGGCGCGCATGCGCGCCGTGGAAACCGGGCGCTGGCTGCTGCGCGACACCAACAACGGCATCACCGGTATCATCGATCCGCAAGGCAAGGTGACCTCCAGGCTGCCACAATTCACCCGCCAGGTGCTGATCGGCAGTTACCGCCCCATGCAGGGCGCCACGCCGTTCATGATCGCCGGCGTCTGGCCGGTGATGCTGCTGTCGCTGGCGTTCGTCGCGCTGAGCCGCCGGCGCCGCCAGCGGCGCAATGAAATCATCGGCCTGTGAATACCGTTCCGGGAGGCATCATGTGCACGAGACATCTGCCGCCGGTGGAGGACAACGGGGTACACTATCCGAAAATTCCGCTGAACACTCCGTGAAGCGCTGCCACGAGGACACAACCATGCCGGACTACAAGAGTCTGACCCCGGATCTGGCCGTCGCCGGACAAATCCAACCTGAAGACATGGCCGATCTCGCCAAAGCCGGTTTCCACTCGATCATCAACAACCGGCCGGACCACGAGGCGGAAGACCAGCCGGACAGCGCCACGCTGGAAAAGGCGGCGGCCGACGCCGGGCTCACCTACGCGCATCTGCCGGTACGCCCCGGCGAGATCAGCGACGAGCAGATCGCGCGCTTCGCCGAGCTGCGCCAGCACAGCCGCGCCCCGACGCTGGCGTTTTGCCGTACCGGCACCCGCAGCACCACGCTCTGGGCACTGTCGGAAAGCCATCGCCTGGCCCCGGAAACCATCCAGCAGGTGGCCAGCCAGGCGGGATACGACCTCAGCAAGCAGGAAGCGCGCCTGAAAAACGCCTGGCAGCAGGGCCCGGGCAAGCAGAGCGCCAAACAGGAACACACCCCGGCGCGCACCTGGGATGTACTGGTAGTGGGCGGCGGCGCCGGTGGCCTGGCCGCCGCCGCCAGCCTGCTGAAACGGCGGCCATCGCTGAACCTGGCAGTGCTGGAACCGGAGGACACGCACTACTATCAGCCGGCCTGGACGCTGGTCGGCGGCGGCGCCTTCCGCCGCGCCGACACCGCCCGCCCCATGGCCACCGTGATGCCGCGCGGCGCCAAGTGGATTCGTGGCCGGGTGGCCGCCTTCGAGCCGGACCACAATCAGGTGGTGCTGGAAGACGGCGACCGCATCGCCTACCGGCAACTGGTGGTAGCCCCCGGCCTGACGCTGGATCTGGACGCGGTGGAAGGCCTTCGTGACGGCCTTGGCCACAACGGCGTCACCAGCAACTATCTGTTCGACTACGCGCCCTACACCTGGGAATGCGTGCAGAACCTCAACCGCGGCCGCGCCCTGTTCACCCAGCCGCCGATGCCGATCAAGTGCGCCGGCGCACCGCAAAAGGCGCTCTACCTGTCCTGCCACCACTGGGAACAGCGCCAGATCCTGAATGACATCGACGTGCATTTCCATGTCGCCGGCGGCGTCCTGTTCGGCGTGCCGGCGTTCGTGCCGCCGCTGATGGAATACATCAACCGCTACCACGCCAAACTGGATTTCAACAGCAACCTCAAGGCCGTGGACGCCGGCCAGCGGAAAGCCTGGTTCACCGACACGGACGCCGACGGCAACCAGAGCGAGCGCGAAGAAAGCTTCGATCTGCTGCATGTGACGCCGCCCCAGAAAGCCCCGGATTTCGTTGCCAACAGCCCGCTGGCCAATCAGGCGGGCTGGCTGGACGCCGACGCCGCCACCCTGCAACATCCGCGCTACGCCAACGTTTTCGCCATCGGCGACGTCAGCGGCACCAGCAACGCCAAGACCGCGGCGGCGGTGCGCAAGCAGGCGCCGGTGCTGGCGGAAAACCTGCTGTCCGTGTTCAACGGCAAGACCCCCACCGCCCACTACGACGGCTACGGCGCCTGCCCGCTGACGGTGGAAAAAGGCAAGGTGATCCTGGCGGAATTCGGCTACCAGGGGGCGCTGCAATCCACCTTCCCGCTGGACCCGACCAAGGCGCGCAAGCTGTACTGGCTGCTCAAGGCCAACGCCATGCCGCACATCTATTTCGAGCTGATGCTGAAAGGCCGTGAATGGCTCACCGGAAGCCGCGCCTGAACCACCCGCCCCGCGCCACACCCGCCAG
>CAYMKZ010000088.1:0-8753 GCA_964391345.1 uncultured Alcanivorax sp. | reverse complement strand
CCCGCCAGCGACTGGCTCGGCGGCTACCGGCGGCAAGACGCCGGGGCCGACCTGAGCGCGGCGCTGATCGTCACGCTAATGCTGATTCCACAGGCGCTGGCCTACGCCCTGCTGGCCGGTATGCCACCACAGACCGGCCTCTACGCCAGCATGCTGCCACTACTGGCCTACGCCCTGTGCGGCTCCAGCCGCACGCTGTCGGTGGGGCCGATGGCGGTACTGGCGCTGATGACGGCGGCGGCGGCCGGTCAGGTTGCCACGCAGGGCAGCCTCGCCTACAGCCAGGCGGTGATCGCCCTGGCCCTGCTGAGCGGTGCCGTGCTGGTGGCCATGGCGCTGCTGCGGCTGGGATGGGTCACCAACCTGCTCAGTCACTCCGTGGTCAACGGTCTGATTCTGGCCTCCGCCCTGCTGATCATCGGCAGCCAGTTGAGGCATCTGATCGGCATGCCGTTGAACGGCGCCACCCTGCCCGCACTGCTGGTCTCGTTCGCGCATCACTGGCACGAGGTACAGCCCGTGACGCTGACCATGGGCCTGGCATCGCTGCTGGCGCTGTTCGCCTTGCGCCGGCTCGGCGGCCGCTGGTCGCGTTTCGGCCCACTGCTGGTGCTGGCCGGCGCCACCGCGATCAGCGCCCTTGCCCATCTCGATCACCATGGGCTGGCGGTGGTCGGCGAGATTCCCGCCGGCCTGCCGGCCCTGGCCCTGCCGGACTTCGCACCCTCGCTGTGGAAAACGCTGGCCGTGCCGGCACTGCTGATCGCACTGGTCGGCTTCGTGGAATCGGTTTCCGTGGCCCAGGCGCTGGCCGCCAAACGCCGCCAGCGCATCGACGCCAATCGTGAACTGGCCGGGCTGGGGCTGGCCAATCTGGCCTCCGCCATCAGCGGCGGGTTCCCGGTCACCGGTGGGCTGTCCCGTTCGGTGGTCAACCACGAGGCCGGCGCACGCACGCCCATGGCCGGCATTCTCACCGCTGCCGGGCTGGCACTGGCGGCGCTGTTTCTGACGCCCTGGCTCCATTACCTGCCCAAGGCCACGCTGGCGGCGATCATCATCGTCGCGGTGACCGGCCTGATCCGCCCGCGTGACGTGAAACGGGTATGGCGGTTTTCGCGGGTGGATTTCATCTCGCTGCTGACTACATTGCTGGGCGTGCTGCTGGTAGGCATCTCCACCGGGGTGCTCGCCGGCCTGCTCTGCTCCCTGCTGCTGTATCTGTGGCAGACCAGCCAACCGCACATGGCGGAGCTGGGGCAAGTGCCGGGCAGCGAGCATTTTCGCAACGTACAGCGCCACCGGGTGGTGATGTCCGCGCCGGTGTTGTCGGTGCGCGTGGACGAATCACTGTATTTCGCCAACGCCCGGCGCATCGAAGAGCATATTTACAACACCGCCGTGCAGCGTCCCGAAGTACGTCATGTAGTGCTGCTCTGTTCGGCCATCAACCATATCGACGCCAGCGCCCTGGACAGCCTGGAAAGCCTCAATCGCCGGCTGGCCGACGCCGGCGTCAAACTGCATTTGTCGGAAGTGAAAGGCCCGGTGATGGACCAGCTTCGCCACAGCGACTTCCCCGCCCAACTGAGCGGACAGACCTTCCTCAGCCACTTCCAGGCGCTGCGCACCCTGGACCCGGACAGCGCCCATCGGGGCCTGCTGCCCGCCGCACCCGGGCCGCGCTGAAGCGAGGCGCGCCACCGCTCGCACCGAGTATCGCGGCGGCCACACGCCGCCGCTGTCTGCCGGCCGCCGGCTCATGTATCCTATGGGGCTTTCAGGCACGCCAGCCACGGCGAGCAGCCAGCGCCGCGCCTGACGCACGATGATCCCCGAGACACAGCATCAAGAGAGCCGATGGACGCACAGTACCGCCCCGACGAGATAGAACGGGAAGCCCAGCAATACTGGGAAAACCAGCAAAGCTTCAAGGTCACCGAACAGCCCGGCAGGGAGAAGTTCTATTGCCTGAGCATGTTCCCCTATCCGTCCGGCCGGCTGCACATGGGCCATGTGCGCAACTACACCATCGGCGACGTCATCAGCCGCTACCAGCGCATGCAGGGCAAGAACGTGCTGCAACCCATGGGCTGGGACGCCTTCGGCCTGCCGGCGGAAAACGCCGCGGTGAAAAACCAGAGCGCCCCGGCACACTGGACCTACGGCAACATCGACTACATGAAAGGCCAGCTCAAGCGGCTCGGCTTCGGCTACGACTGGAGCCGCGAACTGGCCACCTGTCGCCCGGAATACTATCGCTGGGAACAGTGGTTCTTCACCCAACTGTACGAGAAAGGCCTGGTCTACAAGAAGATGTCCACCGTCAACTGGGACCCGGTGGACCAGACCGTGCTCGCCAACGAGCAGGTCATCGACGGCCGCGGCTGGCGCTCCGGCGCGCTGGTGGAGCGCAAGGACATCCCGCAGTGGTTCGTCAAGATCACCGCTTACGCCGACGAACTGCTCGACGACCTGGACCAGCTCGACGGCTGGCCGGAGCAGGTCAAGACCATGCAGCGCAACTGGATCGGCC
This sequence comes from uncultured Alcanivorax sp., assembly GCA_964391345.1. GTDB lineage: Bacteria > Pseudomonadota > Gammaproteobacteria > Pseudomonadales > Alcanivoracaceae > Alloalcanivorax. Next base: position 6,217 of record CAYMKZ010000088.1, on the reverse strand, counting down.
GTTCCGAGGGCGTGCAGCTCGAATTCGGGCTCAAGGACAGCGACGACAAACTGAGCGTCTACACCACCCGCCCGGACACCCTGATGGGCGTCAGCTACGTGGCGGTGGCCGCCCAGCATCCGCTGGCGCAGCAGGCCGCCGCCGGCAATGCCGGCATCGCCGCCTTCATCGAGGAATGCACCCACACCAAAGTGGCCGAGGCCGATCTCGCCACCATGGAAAAGAAAGGCCTGTTCACCGGCCGCTACGCGATTCACCCGATCAGCGGTGACCAGGTGCCGATATGGATCGCCAACTTCGTGCTGATGGATTACGGCTCCGGCGCGGTGATGGCGGTGCCGGCCCACGACCAGCGCGACTGGGAGTTTGCGCGCAAATACGATTTGCCGATTCGCCAGGTGATCGAAGCCGTGGACGACGAGCCCGTTGATCTCGCCAGTCAGGCCTTCACCGCCAAGGGCCGCCTGATCAACTCCGGCCCCTTCGACGGCCTGGAATTCACGGCCGCGTTCGACACCATCGCCGCCTGGCTGGAAGAGCGCGGCCTCGGCCAGCGCACCGTCAATTACCGCCTGCGCGACTGGGGCGTTTCCCGCCAGCGTTACTGGGGCGCGCCGATTCCCATGCTGACCCTGGAAGACGGCCGCGAAGTGCCGGTGCCGGATGATCAACTGCCGGTGATCCTGCCGGAAGACGTGGAAATGGACGGCGTCACCTCGCCGATCAAGGCCGACCCGCAGTGGGCGAAAGCCACTTGGCAGGGCCAGCCGGCGCTACGCGAAACCGACACCTTCGACACCTTCATGGAATCGAGCTGGTACGCGGCGCGCTTCACCTGCCCGGACGACACCAATGCCATGCTCGACCCGGCGCGCGCCAACTACTGGCTGCCGGTGGACCAGTACGTGGGCGGCATCGAGCACGCCATCCTGCATCTGCTCTACTCGCGCTTCTATCACAAGCTGCTGCGTGACGCCGGGCTGGTGGATTCCGACGAGCCGTTCAAGCGCCTGCTGTGCCAGGGCATGGTGCTCAAGGACGGCAGCAAGATGTCCAAATCCAAAGGCAACACCGTGGACCCGCAGGCGCTGATCGAACAGTACGGCGCCGATACCGTGCGCCTGTTCATGATGTTCGCCGCGCCGCCGGAGCAATCGCTGGAATGGAACGACTCCGGCGTGGAGGGCGCGCACCGCTTCATCAAGCGTCTGTGGCGGCTGGTCAGCGATCACGTCGCCGCCGGCCCGGCGCCGGTGCTGGATGCCAGCGATCTCAACGCCGCGGCGCTGGATGACGATGCCAAAGCATTGCGCCGCAAGACCCACGAAACCATCCACAAGGTCAGCGACGACATCAGCCGCCGCTATACCTTCAACACCGCCATCGCCGCGGTCATGGAACTGTGCAACGAGATCGGCCGCCACGAAGCCCAGGACGACCTCGCCCGGGCCGTGCGCCAGGAGGCGCTGGAAGCCACCGTACTGCTGCTCTCGCCGATCGTGCCGCACGCCAGCCATGCGCTGTGGCAGGCGCTCGGCCACCCGCAGGCGGTGATCGACACCCCCTGGCCCGCCGTCGATCAACGCGCGCTGGTCAAGGACAGCGTACAGTTGGTGGTGCAAGTCAACGGCAAGGTGCGCGCCAAACTGGAAGCACCGGCCAGCGCCGGCAACGATGAACTGGAAGCCCTGGCCCGCCAGGAATCCAATGTACGGAAATTCATCGACGGCAAGACCGTGCGCAAAGTGATCGTGGTGCCCGGCAAGCTGGTCAATCTGGTCGCCAACTAGAGCGCCCATCACAGGAGTGCGTATGACAGGGGTCCCCATGACAGAAAAGCCCATCAGCCTGCCGCGCCACATCCGTACCTTCGCCGTGCTGCTGTGCGGCGCCCTGCTACTCAGCGCCTGCAGCGGCTGGCAGTTGCGCGGCGAGCTGCACTCGCCACGCTTCCAGGCACTGACGCTGCAAGGCGGCAGTGCCCGTCTGCACTACACCCTGGAACGGCAATTGGGCTCTCTCGGCGTACCACTGCACGCCGAGGCGCGCTACGTGGTGCATATCATCGATGAACGCCTCCAGGACCGCACCGCCGCCGTGGACAGCCAGGGCCGTGAAGCGGAGCGGGAGCTGACCTACGAGATCACCTGGCAGTTGGTGGACAGCAAGACCGGCGCCGTACTCAACCCGCCGCGCCACATCATGTCGATGCGCAGCTTCGCCTACTACCCGGACAACGTCACCGCCAGCTCCGACGAACAGACCCAGGTGGAAACCGAGCTCTTCGACGACGTGAGCTACCGGCTGATCAACCAGCTCGCCGATGCGTCACGCAAGATTCAACCCCAGGATCTCTGACCTCGGCCATGCGATTACGCGCTGAACAGCTCGCCCGGCACCTGCAACAGGACCTGCTGCCCGTCTACCTGGTGGCCGGCGACGAGCCGCTGCAACAGGACGAAGCACTGGACGCCCTGCGCGCCGCCGCCCGCGCCCGCGGCTTCGACGAACGGCACCGCTTCAGCGCCGACACCGGCATCGACTGGAACGCACTGCGCAACGAAGCACAAAGCCTGAGCCTGTTCGGCGGCCGCCGCATCCTCGAAGTGATCCTGCTGGACAAACGCCCCGACAAAGCCGGCAGCGCCATACTGCGCGAACTGCTGGAACAATCCCTGGCGGATACCCTGCTGCTGATCCGCTGCTCGCGGCTGGACCGCCGCCGCGACTGGAACAGCGCCTGGGTCAAAGCCGTGGAAAGCGCCGGCGCGGTGATGGAAGTCTGGCCGGTGGAAGGCAAGCAACTGCACCACTGGCTACGCGACCGTCTCGCCAGCCGCGAACTGAGCATCGACGAAGACGCCCTGGAACTGCTGATCCAGCGCAGCGAAGGCAACCTGCTCGCAGCCGCCCAGGAAATCGACAAACTGGCGCTGATCGTCGATGACAAAAGAGTCACCGCCGCCGCCGTACAACAAGCGGTAGGCGACTCCAGCCGCTACACCCCCTTCGACCTGGGCGACGCCCTCAGCGCCGGCGACGCCAGCCGCGCCATGCGCATCCTGCACACTCTGCGTGCCGAAGGCGTCGAAGCCCCCGTGGTGCTCTGGGCGCTGACCCGGGAAATACGTCTGCTCGATACCCTTGCCACCGGCGGCCCGCCACCACGATTGCCGCCGGCACGTCTACGCGCCCTGCAAGCCCAGGCCAGCCGGCTGCCACCACGGCAAATCCATCGCGCCCTGGCCCTGGCTATCCGCACCGACCAGACCATCAAAGGCATGGAGCCGGGCGATCCCTGGCTGCACCTGGCCGGGCTGGTGATGCGCCTGGCCGGTACACCGCTACCCGGCGTTCTGGAGCGCTGAGCCCGCCGAATGAGATGGCGGATATACTCGCCATCATTGCCGAAGCGGCCGGTTTCAATCTGGCCTTTAACCCAACTTCAACCGAGCGGACGAATACGGAAATCGCGGCCCTTGATACGGCCGGCGCGCAGGCGCTGCAGTGCCTTGGCCGCCGATGCGCGGCTGATCGCCACGTAGGATCGGGTGGCGAAGATGTCGATTTTACCGACCGCGTCGGTTTGCAAGCCGGCATCGCCGGTCAGCGCGCCGAGGATGTCGCCAGGGCGCAGTTTGTGCCGTCGCCCGGCGTCGATCACCAGGGTTTGCATGGGCGCTAGATGCAGGATCTTTTCCCGGCTGACGGCACGTTTCAGCGGGTGCCATGGCAGCGGTGACTTGAGCAAATCTTCGATGTTGGCCACCTTGGGTTGCTCGCGCGATGTGCACAACGTGACGGCCCGCCCGGGCTGGCCGGCACGCCCGGTGCGGCCAACGCGGTGGAGGTGGGTTTGCGGGTCGTGCGCCACGTCGTAACTGATCACCAACGGCAACGCGACAATATCCAGTCCACGCGCGGCGACGTCGGTGGCCACCAATACGCTGCAACTGTGGTTGGCAAAGCACACCAACACTTCGTCGCGATCACGTTGCTCCATGTCGCCATGCAACGCCAGTGCCGAAAAGCCACGACGATCCAGTTCGTGCGCCACCGTGTCCACATCGCGACGCGTGTTGCAGAACACCAGCGCCTGCTCGGCGCGCTCGCCCACCAGCAGCTGCGCCAGCACATCTGGTTTGTGCGTCGGCTCCACGGCATGAAATCGCTGCTCGATGGTCGGCGCCGCATCAGCCGGCGTAGCTACCGTCACTTCCACCGGCTTGCGTTGCAAACGCCGGCTGGCCGCGCGAATTTCCGGGGTATAGGTGGCCGAAAACAGCAAGGTTTGATGGTGTTGGGAGATACGTCCGACGATGTCGTCGATGGCCTCGGAAAAGCCCATGTCAAGCATGCGGTCGGCTTCATCCAGCACCAGCACCTTGATCGCGCCACCATGCAGGCTGCCGCGCTTCAAATGCTCCTGCACACGCCCCGGCGTACCCACAACGATGTGCGGATCATGCGCCAGCGAAGCCAGCTGCGGCCCCAACGGCATGCCACCACACAGGGTCAATAGTTTCACATTGGGAATGTTGGCGGCCAACGTGCGTATGGACTTGCTGACCTGATTGGCCAGTTCGCGGGTCGGGCACAACACCAGCGCTTGCAGTCGGATGACCTCGACATCCAGCGACTGCAAAAGCCCCAGCCCAAACGCAGCAGTCTTGCCACTGCCTGTTTGCGCCTGGACGATCACGTCGCTTGCGGCCAACACCGGAGGCAGGCTTTGTGCCTGCACCGGCGTCATGTCCGCATAGCCGAGGGTTTCGACGCTGGCCAGCAGCGCGGGTTTGAGCGGGAGCGAGGAGAAGGATGTCATGCCCCATGATCGCATCCATGCGGATGCGAGAGTAGCAAAATCGGTCGGCTCGCGGCGGATGCGAAGCGCCGTATAGATCAAGCTTCACCGTCGGTCTTTCAGGAAACCAGCGAACGGGTGATAGAGGGTGAGTCATCTGGCTCATGGCTTTCGGGAATATCGCCGGACAAGCCCTTCAAGTAGTCGATGAACCATCTTCCCGCTGGCCCGGGCGGCGCCGACGCCCGATAACAAGCCGACATGGTCAATGCAAAGTCCTCGCGCGCATCGATGAGCACCAGGCTCCCTGCGGCGATGTCGGACTCCACCATGTGCCGAGGCATGCTGCCCCAGCCCACGCCATCGATGAGGAAGGCGTGCTTGGTTGAAAGGTCGGCCAGCCGCCAGGTGGTCGGAGAGAAAACGCCATAGTCCTTACCGGCCAGCAGATTGGACCGGTCGGTGAGAACGAGCTGCACGTGCTTCGCCAGCTCGCGTTTTGGAATCCGACCACGAAACTTCGCCAGCGGATGTTGTGGTGCCACCGCCATGACCAAGGGAATTTCGTCCAGGTGTTCGCTGACCAGCGACGGGAATTCAACCGGCAACGACGCCAGGATGCCCAGGCTGCAACGTTCATCCAACACCGGCTGGTACGCTGCTCCCAAACCCTCCACGAACAGCCGCAACGGTGTCAGCGGAAACCGTTGCGCGAACGCCTTCGCCGCTGCGGTGATGGTAGCGGCCGGGAAGAACACATCGACGACGACTGACAATTCGGGCTCAAGTCCGCCCGCCATGAGTTTGGCGCGGGCCTTCATGGCATCGATCCCGGACACAACGTTGCGGGCATCGGCGAGCAACAGTTCACCCTCGGGCGTGAGCTTCGGGAAGCGCGTCGTGCGGTCGAACAATACGACGCCGAGTTGCGCCTCAAGGCCGCCGATCCATCCGCTCACCGCCGACTGCACACGATAGAGCTTGCGCCCCGCGGCCGAGAAGCTGCCTTCGTCGACCGCGGCGATGAAGGCTCGGAGTTGATCGAGAGAAACGCCGTCCAGCATCGAGACATATCTCCATCAGGGATAGGTTGAATCGCATTTTATCGTCTTTCCCGATTGTGCGCGAGCGCCCATGATACGTCCCGTTACCACCAAACGGAGACAAACATGAACCTTTCCGAGCTCAACGTAGTTGATGATACCTCGACTTACGCAATCATCGGTTTCGGCGCCGTCGGCCAGGCCCTCGCCCGCGCCTTCGCCCGCAACAACATCGAAGTCGCCGTCGCCAGTCGGCGGCCGCCCGAAGCCTTGGCGCCACAGGCGCAGGCGATCGGATCCACCGTCATTGCCAAGACGTTGCAGGAAGCGATCAAGGCGGACGTGATTTTTCTGGCCGTTCTCTTCGAGG
>CAYMKZ010000087.1:0-12342 GCA_964391345.1 uncultured Alcanivorax sp. | reverse complement strand
CCCTGTCACCCCGGAAGCGCGTAGCGCTATCCGGGGGCCAGTGGCTTTCAAAGTCAAAGTCACTAGGCCCCCGCTTTCGCGGGGGTGACGAAGGTGCGGGGGTGACGAAGGTGCAGGGGTAATGAGCGGCGCGGGCACAAGCACCACGTACCTTCAAAGACGCTGGCCCTGAGCGGTATCCTGGAACGAGTGCGGCACCGGGGCGCCCTGCCCCAGCGTGGTATCGAAAGTGGTCACGTAGACACCGCCGAACAGCCCCGCCCAACCCAGCAGCATCAAAATCAGCGTATACAGCGCGACCCGCAGGCCCGGACTGTTCGGCATCGCCGGTGGCCCATAGCGGTTGACACCCTTGCTGCCGGGTACGAACAGCAACACCAGGGTCATCACCAGATTGGCGGCGGGTACCAGCATCAGCAGGATCAGCCAGCCGCTGGCGTTCATGTCGTTGAGCCGCCGTACGCCGTACAGCACGCCCATGACCAGGATGAACAGGCTGGCAGCGGTTCCCGCCAGGCCGCTCACCACCATCACGGTACCGGGGAGGCCGCCCAGCGACGCGCTGGCGATGTTGAGTACCAGCATCAGCAGGCTGAAAAAGCCGCACACCACCACCGTCACCGCCGTGAAATACACGAAATAGCGCATGCGGCCGAGACGCCCGCTGGCCTGGAACAGGGCCGGTTGATACTGGTTGTCGCCCGGCAGAGGTTCGTCTGGCGCCGGATAAGGCTGATTCATGATGATGACACCCCCATATCGTCCCGATCGGAATCGGGCTCCTGTTGATTCTGGAAATCGATCCAGGCGCGCAAGCGCCGTCCCCAGTAACTGTCGGCTGGCGCGCACCAGACACGCCGGTGCAGATAGCGCAACACCCCGGCGTCCCGCGCCATGGCATTGAGCTGGCGGCGGCTGAACCCGTGCGGCCCGTATTGTGCGCAGCGTTCCCGGCATTCCGTCAGTTCCTGCGGGTCCGGCGGACGCCGCCGGCGCGCAAGCTGACTGTGCAGCCGATTGAGGCGCGGATCGATCACCGCCGCCTCGAAAGCCTGCAACGGACCTTCGCGCATGTCCACCGGTTCGGCGATGGCCGCCACCAATGGTGAATGGGTACGCTCCTCCGGCACGATCAACAGACCCCGCCGTCGCAGGGCCTGGCCGATACTGACCCGGCTGAGCAGCACCGAGGTCGGCGCCGCGAAGATCAGCGGCAGCGCCACCGGCAGCGACCAGTAGAAGAACATCGGATCCAGCCACCAGGCCAGCGCCGCCCAGCCGGCAGCCAGCACGGTCCCTGGCGCCTGATACAGAAACGCCTGCCCCCAGCCTGTTTCATCGGTGCGGTTCTGCCCGCCCCAGTGCAACGACATGTTGAACAGCGATTCCAGCACATAACGGCTGTGCGCCAGCATGCGGATCGGCGCCAGCAGCGTGGAAATCAGCATCTCCAGCAGCACCGAAAAGCTCATGCGCAGGAAACCGCCGTGATCACGGGCGCGCCGTTGCAGCAGCACATCGAGAATCGCCAGTAGCTTGGGAAAAAATAGCAAAAACAGGGTGCTGAGCACCATCCCCACGGCCCAATGGGGATGCCATTCCGGCCAGACCGGAAACAGACCGTTCTGCTGATTGGGAAAATAGTCGATCGGCCACAAGGTCAGCCGCGTGGCCTCGATACTGGTGAGAATCAGAAAAACCAGCCAGATCGGCGACGCCAGATAGGACATCACGCCATTGAGAAAGGCCATGCGGTGAGCGAAACGCAACTTGCGGGCGAACAGCAGCAGCCACAAATGCTGAAGGTTGCCCTTGGCCCAGCGGCGGTCGCGGGTCAGCTCATCGACCAGGGTCGGCGGCGATTCCTCGTGGCTCTCGCCCAGCGACGGTTCCATCCACACCTCGTAGCCGGCACGCCCCATGTAGGCGGCCTCGACGAAATCGTGGCTCATGATCGGCCCGCGAAACAGGCCGAAGCCCGGCAGCCGCCGCAGGCCGCAGTGATCCATGAACGCCTGGCAGCGGATGATGGCGTTGTGCCCCCAGTAAGCGGCCTCGCCAAGCTGTATGGCGGCCAGGCCGGTACTGAACAGGGGGCCGAACATCTGGTTGGCGAACTGCTGGAAACGGGCGAAGGCCGAGTGCGCGTTGACCAGTGTCGGGCTGGTTTGCAGAATGCCCACCTGCGGCGCCAGTTGCATGTGCTGCACCAGCCGCACCAGGGTATCGCCGCCCATGGCGCTGTCCGCGTCCAGCACCACCATGTAAGCGTAATCGCGCCCCCAGCGGCGCAGGAAATCGGCGATATTGCCGCTCTTGAAGTTGAGATTGACCGGCCGGTGGCGGTAAAACAGTTGCCCTTGCAGCCCCAGCTCCTGACACAGCCGGTACCAGCCGCTGCGCTCCGCCATCCATACATTGGCATCGCGGCTGTCGGAGAGAATGTAGAAGTCGAAATGCGACAATTGGCCGGTGGCTTTCAGCGACTCGATGGTGGCGCGCAAGCCGGCCAGGGTGCGCGATACCGGCTCATTGTAGATCGGCATCACCACCGCGGTTCTGGCCAGCGGCGTGGCCGCCAGCAGCGTGTTGTCATGGCGTCGCGCCAGCGAGTAACGGTCGCCGCCGAAGCGGCGCAGCACGAAACCGAACATGGCGGTCCAGAAACCCACCGAGATCCAGGCGAACAGCACCGCGAACAACACGGTGATGGCCTGTTCCAGGTAATTGCTGGCGTGGTACGGCAGTATCGAGATCATCACCCAGGCGCCGGCGCCGGTCTGGCCGATCACCAGCAGCGTCAGCAGCAGACGCCGCCATACCGCCACGGCTTTCCAGTGCCGGGCGCGACGCTCGGCGACGGACTGCTGGCGCGAGCCGCTCACAGGTACCCCGCGTAGTGAACGCTGCCATGGTGCACCGGCGGCGCCGGTTCCGGCAGGATTTCCCGCGGCAAATCAAAGGACTCCGGCAGGCGCTGGATGACGTTTTCCAGCAGCGCGTCCTGGTGCTCTTCATCCAGCGCCACGGCGATCAGACGCAGCGCCTCGCGGGTCATCTCCGGGGTGATCGTCAGACCCAGCCCACGCAGGTAGGCCAGCAGCCGGCCCAAGGCCTCCTCGGCGTTGGTGTGCGACATCAGTGCGCCCCACCGAGAATGCTGTTGTTGGTGGGTATTTCGTAGGACCAGGTCTCCGTGATGGTGTCGTCGCCGTTTTTCAGAAAGGCGCGTAATTGCAGAGGTTTGCCGTCCTCCGGCTTGGCCAGAATCGACAACCGCCACTGCTTGACGGACGGCAGATATTCCACGAAATGCTCGTAAATCTTGCCCTTGCCGCCGACCGAAACGGTGCTGGTCACCGGCGCATCCGGCGGCAGCGCATCCAGCGTGCCGCCGGCGAAATCGACAATGACCCGGTAAGCGCCCGCTTTGGAACCGCCGCCGGTCTGGTTGCCGTCACCCACATAGGTATCGCGGGCCCGCCCCAGCGGCGAGGCGGCGATGTCGCGGTTGCCGAAGGTCAGCTTGTAGGCGAATTGCAGGGTTTCCCCTTTTTTCACGGAATGGCCCGGGGTCCAGAAGCTGGTGACGTTATCGTTGGTTTCGGTGTTGGTCGGCAGTTGCACCAGCACCACATTGCCTTTGCCCCAATCCCCTTTCGGCTGTACCCAGGCGCTGGGGCGATCCTGAAAACGCGCCGCCGGGTCGGCGTAATCGGAAAACAGATTCTGCCGTTGCAACAAACCGAAGCCCTGCATGCTGTCGGTCTGGAAATAGTCCAATTTCAGCGTCTTGGGGTTGAGCAGCGGCCGCCACAGCCATTCGCCGCTGGCGCCGTTATGGATCAGCAAGCCGTCGGAATCATGCACCTGCGGCCGCCACTGGCCCACCGGCCGGCCGGTATTGTTGCCGTAATAGAACATGCTGGTGAGCGGCGCGATGCCGAGCATGGCGATATCGTTGCGGATGAACAGATGCGCTTGTACGTCGATCACGGTGTTGTCGCCGACGTGCACCTCGAAGCGATAGGCCCCGGTCAGATTCTTGCCGTCCAGCAGAGCGAAAATCACCGCCACCGGATCACGGGCGTCGGGACGCACCAGCCAGAACTCCCGGAAAGCCGGGAACTGCTCGCCCGACGGCAAGCCGGTGTCCACGGCAATACCGCGTGCCGAAACCCCGAACACCTGATTGCGCGCGATGGCGCGAAAATAACTGGCACCGGCGAATTCCAGCATCGCCTGACGGCCGCCGGTGCTTTTGTCCGGGTAGGTCAGCTGAAAGCCCGCGTAACCCAGATCCGCCGGAATGCGGCGGCCCAGTTCCTGATTGGTGAAGGTAAAATTGTTTTTGTCGTACAGCACGTCGTGCACACCCTGGGCGTCGATTATGTGCAGCTTGACGGGATGATCGTAATACATGCCCGGAGACACCAGCGAAACCTGCACCAGCGAGCGAGACGGCGCCCAGAGGCTGTTTTCCGGTTTGAAGCGAATGCCCTGATATTGCTCGCTGCTCAGGTCATGCAGAAATTGCGGAATCGCTGCGGGCGGCGCGTAGGATTTGCCCGCCAGGTCCTTGGCATCGGCGATCACGTCATTGAAGGAAAATGCCGACGCTACTGTAGGCAGCATCAACAGCACCAGCCAGCAAGCCAGCGCAAAATGATGATGGTTGCGGTTCATTGACTACCATTCCCAATACAGAATAACGGGCCAAGGCTGCGCTCTGCCGGCGCAGCTCAAAAAAGAAGCGGCTGCTACGCAGCAGCAAAAGAGCATGATCAAGCAGTCGCGGGGGGCTGACAACACCTCACCGCCCCGCTTTGTGGTTTGAAATATAAAATCTTGGGAAATTTTCCCACCGGCAGGGCTTGCCGGGCTTCAAACAAGCGCCCTGGGCGCGACGATTACCCCGTTGGCATCGGCGTAGACGAACTCGCCGGGCCGGAAGCAGACACCACCGAAGGTGATCTTGATATCAAGCTGACCTTCGTCACGTCGTACTGATTTGATCGGCACGCAGCCCAGAGTCTTGACGCCGAGATCCAGCTTGGCCAGTTCGTCCACGTCGCGGCAGACGCCGTAGATGATCACTCCTTCCCAACCATTGGCCACCGCCTTGGCGGCGATCATGTCGCCGATCAGCGCGTTGCGCAGGCTGCCGCCGCCGTCCACCACCAGCACCTTGCCCTTGCCTTCCTCGGCCAGCCGGGCCTTGACGCGGGTGTTGTCCTCGAAGCATTTGACGGTGACGATCTCGCCGCCGAAAGCCCGCCGGCCGCCGTAATCGAACCAGTTCACGCCGGTTACCACGGACACCACGTCCGCGTTGTCGTCACACAGGTCACAGGTCACGAAGCTCATGTTCTCTCCTTCTCATGGCCGTCCTCTTCGGGGCGGGCATTACTGTTGTGATGAATCGTCTCCAGACGCCTCGTCATCCTCTTCGCCGGGCTGGTCCGGCAGCCAGCGCCGCAGCACCGTATCCAGCTCCTGCAAATTGACCGGCTTGATCAGTACGTCATCCATGCCGGCGGCCAGGCAACGGGCCTCGATACCGTCGGCGGCATAGGCGGTAATCGCTATCACCGGCAGGCGCGGCGCGCCATCCTGCCGTTCACGCTCGCGCCGGGTCCGCGTGGCGGTGAAGCCATCCACGCCCGGCATCAGGCAATCCATCAGCAGCAGATCAAAATGCTCTTGCTCAAGCAATGTCAGCCCGGCTTCGGCATTGTTCACCGCCTTCACCTGATAGCCCAGCTTGCCGAGCATGCCACGGGTCACCAGTTGATTGACCTCGTTGCTCTCCACCAGCAATAACCGGTAGAGCTGGCGCCGCTGCAGCTCCTCCGCCGTTTCCACCAGCACATCGGCCACCGGCAACTGGCGCGACACACCCAGCAGGCGACTCAGCGCACCCCGCAGGGCGGTGCGATGCACCGGCCGAACCACCACCACCAATCCATGACGATCGACAAGTTTCTGTACGCCGGGTTCACCCCGTTCTTCGATGGTGCACAACAAAACCAGCTTGACCGGCCGCAGTGTCGGGTCCTGCAAAACGTCACGGCAGAGATTGAGCGCCGACTCACGACGATCGTGGGTATCCACCAGCAGCACGTCGAATTCGGAATTTTCCCGCCGCCCGGCGCGCAGCGCCTGCAAGGCCTGGTCGTAATCACGCACCGCCTGGCAATCGCTGCCCAGCGTTTCGAATTCTTCCTTGAGGCAGGCCTGACAGCCCGCCGCGGCGCCGACCACCAGCCCCTGCACCCGGCCCATGACGCTGGCCAGTTCGTAGGAGCCGGTCATGTCCGCCTGCATTCCCAGACGCACGGTGAACCACACCGTGGCGCCCTCGCCCAGCACGCTTTCCGCGCCGATGGCCCCGCCCATGGCCTCGATCAGCCCTTTGCACACCAGCAACCCGAACCCGACATGCCGGGAGGTAAAGGTATCCGTCTCGCCATCGAGAAAACGGTCCTCGAACAGGTGCTTGAGGGTGTCCGCGTCCATCCCCTGCCCCTGGTCGCTGACCCGCACCCGCAGCACGCCATCGCTCTCGCCCTCGGTGGTGAAATCCACATCCAGACGGATCTCCCCACTGTCGCTGAACTTGATGGCGTTGCTGAGCAGATTGGTGAGCACCTGCAATAATCGGTCGCGGTCACCCCTGACACGCAAGGGCAGCATGCGGTCGATTACCGCCGACAACTCCACGCCCTTGTGCTGGGCCATGGGGCCGAAGGCTTCCAGCATCTGTTCGATGGCACTGCGCAGGTTGAAATAATCGGGGCTGAGAATGATGCGTCCGGAGAGAATCCGCGAATAATCGAGCACGTCGTCGATCAGCGATAGCATCAGCTTGCCGCTCTGCTCCGCCACCTGCAGGTACTCGCTCTGCTCATCATTGAGGCGGGTATCTTCCAGCAGCGACAGCATACCGATCACCGAATTCATCGGCGTGCGCAACTCATGGGCCAGGCGGTAAACCAGATTGAGCTGAATGTCCGTACTGGCCGGCAGGGCGCGTGGCTGGCCGTCGCCAGGGCGGCGCTCGCGGTTGACGGCGTGCCAGAACAGCTCGTATTGCCCCCGGTAAAGCCGGAACAGGTAAAAAGCATAGGCGGCGATCAGCAGCGCCAGCAGCCACTCTTCCATGGCACCGAACACGGCCAGCGCCAGGATCACCGGCAGGAACATCAGCAGCAGATAGCTCTGCCGCAAACGCAAGCCGGCCATCCAGGAACTGCCCAGGGCGGTGGTGATGCCGACGTTGTAGAGGATCACCACGAAGAAATTGAAGCTGACTCCCAGGCGCCACACCAGCCAGGCGGGAATCAGCCCCCACACCAGCGCATGCAGGATCAGGCCAAGACCGAACAGGCGCCGCCAGCGCGCCGGCCCGGCGCCGTAGATGCCGTCGAAGCGCACCACCAGCCACAGCCGCAATACCGTGACCAGCGCCACCGCGCCGCCGGCCAGCAGCGTTTCCAGCTCGAAGGCCTGATAGACGCCGCCCCAGGCGGTTACCAGGGCATAAACCACCAGGGCCGCCAGCATCCCCAGCAGGGAATTCCTGGCGGCCCCGTAATCCACTCGTTTCAGAACCTTGCGATCTTTTCGGTACACCACCGTCCAACGTTCCCATGAGCTGGCGTGAGCGCGCTAACTTAACACCGCGCGGTAATACAGGCCAGAGATTGAAGGCAGCGGCACCCGCTCGCCAGTCTCACCACAGGACAGGTAGAGAGATCGCCAACCTGCACACAGGGGCGGGCCGAGGCCTCCCCCGCCACCTCACCATTCAGCGCCTGCAAAGTACTTTACGTTTACGTAAACTTCCCCTAATCTCTCGCCATGGACACTCAAAAGACCTACGCCATCGGCGAACTGGCCCGGGAGTTCGACGTCACCACCCGCACCATTCGCTTCTACGAAGACCAGGGCTTGCTGACCCCGCGGCGCAACGGCCAGACCCGTGTCTACTCGCCAGCGGATCGGACCACCCTGAAATTGATTCTGCGCGGCAAACGCCTGGGTTTTTCCCTGGCCGAATCGCGCGACGTCATTCGCCTTTATCAACGGGCCGGAGACAACCGTCAGCAACTCCAAGCCCTGCTCGACAAGATCGCCGAAAAACGCCAGCAACTGGAACAGCAACTCCAGGACATCCAGGCCATGCACCAGGAAATGAACGAGGTGGAACAGCGCGCCCGCGATGCCCTGCAACAGATGGAGAACGACAATGTTTGATGCCGGTCTGGATTTCCAGCTCGACGACACCCTCACCGCCCTGCGCGACAGCGTGCGCGCTTTCGCGCGCAAGGAAATCGCTCCGATCGCCGCGCGCGTGGACCAGGACAATCTGTTCCCCAACGAGCTGTGGAAAAAGCTCGGCGACCTCGGCGTGCTGGGCGTCACGGTCAGCGAAGAATACGGCGGCGCCGGGCTGGGCTATCTGGCACACACCATTGCCATGGAAGAAATTTCCCGCGCCTCGGCTTCCATCGGGCTGTCCTACGGCGCTCACTCCAATCTGTGCGTCAACCAGATTTTCCTCAACGGTAATGACGCCCAGCGCGCCAAATATTTGCCCAAACTGGTCAGCGGCGAACACATCGGCGCGCTGGCCATGAGCGAGCCGGGCGCCGGTTCCGATGTGGTGAGCATGACGCTGCGTGCCGATCAGGATGGCGATCATTACGTGCTCAATGGCAACAAGATGTGGATCACCAACGGTCCCGACGCCAACACCTACGTGATCTACGCCAAGACCCAGCCGGATGCCGGCCCGCGCGGCATCACCGCCTTCATCGTCGAACGCGATTTTCCCGGCTTCTCGCGCGCCCAGAAACTGGACAAGCTCGGCATGCGCGGCTCCAACACTTGCGAACTGGTGTTCGAAAACTGCCGGGTGCCTGCGGAAAACATTCTCGGCAAGCTCAACGAAGGCGTGCGCGTGCTGATGAGCGGCCTGGATTACGAACGCACGGTGCTGTCCGGAGGCGCCACCGGCATCATGCAGGCCTGCCTGGATGTGGTGGTGCCTTACGTGCACGAACGCAAGCAGTTCGGCCAGGCGATCGGCGAATTCCAGTTGATGCAGGGCAAGCTCGCCGACATGTACGTCACCCTCAACGCCAGCCGCGCCTACCTCTATCAGGTAGCGCGCTGCTGCGATACCGGCAACAGCAGCCGCAAGGACGCCGCCGGCGCCATTCTCTATTGCGCCGAAAACGCCACGCGGATGGCGCTGGATGCCATCCAGTGCCTGGGCGGCAACGGCTACATCAACGAGTATCCCACCGGCCGCCTGCTGCGCGACGCCAAACTCTACGAAATCGGCGCCGGCACCAGCGAAATCCGTCGCATGTTGATCGGGCGAGAACTGTTCAACGAGACGGCTTGAACGCAAGGAGCTTCCATGCCCAGAATCATCAGCCAACTGAACAAGAACACCGCCGAGTACGCCCAGTACCGCGAGCACAATCTGGCGCTGCGGCAGCAACTGCGCGACAAGCTCGAACAGATCGCCGCCGGTGGCGGCAAGGCGGCGGCGGAGCGCCTGCGCGAGCGCGGCAAGCTGCCAGTGCGCGAGCGCATCCAGCATCTGCTCGATGTGGATTCGCCGTTCCTGGAAATATCCCCGCTGGCCGCCGATGAGGTTTACCCCGGTGAATCGGTACCGGCCGCCGGCTGTGTCGGCGGCATCGGCAAGGTCTGCGGGGTGGAATGCATGATCGTCGCCAACGACCCGACCGTGAAAGGCGGCAGCTACTATCCGTTGACCGTCAAGAAACACCTGCGCTGCCAGGCCATCGCCAGTGAAAACCGCCTGCCCTGCATCTACCTGGTGGACTCCGGCGGCGCCAACCTGCCCCGGCAGGACGAAGTCTTTCCCGACCGCGAACACTTCGGGCGCATCTTTTTCAACATGGCCAATCTGTCCGCGCGCGGCATTCCGCAAATCAGCGTGGTGCTCGGTTCCTGCACCGCCGGCGGCGCCTACGTGCCGGCCATGGCCGACGAAGTGATCATGGTGCGCAACCATTCCACCGTGTTTCTGGCCGGCCCACCGCTGGTGAAAGCCGCTACCGGGGAGGTGGTCAGCGCCGAGGAACTGGGCGGCGCCGCGCTGCACGGCGAACAGTCCGGGGTCGCCGATCATCTCGCCGACGACGAGCCCCATGCACTGGATCTGGCGCGCCGCTGCATCGACCGCCTCAACTGGCGCAAGCCTGACCAACTCGACAAACGCCAGCCACGCGCCCCGGCCTACGCACCGGAAGAACTGTACGGCCTGATCCCCCCCAGCACCCGTTCGCCGATGCCGGCACGGGAACTGATCGCGCGCATCGTCGATGGCTCCGATCTGGACGAATTCAAGACCAATTACGGCACTACCCTGATCACCGGCTTCGCCCGCATTCACGGCCTGCCGGTGGGCATCCTCGCCAACGACGGCGTGCTGTATTCCGAGTCCTCGCTGAAAGGCGCGCACTTCGTGGAGCTGTGCAACCAGCGCAAGATACCGCTGCTGTTCCTGCAAAACATCACCGGCTTCATGGTCGGTCGCAAATACGAGGCCGAAGGCATCGCCAAGCACGGCGCCAAGCTGGTCAATGCGGTGGCCTGCGCACAGGTGCCCAAACTCACCGTGATTACCGGCGGCAGCTTCGGTGCCGGCAACTACGGCATGTGCGGGCGCGCCTATGATCCGCGCTTCCTGTTCATGTGGCCCAACGCGCGCATTTGCGTGATGGGCGGCGAGCAGGCCGCCAGCGTGCTGACCCAGGTAAAAACCGCCTCCATGAAAAAGAAAGGCCAGCACTGGGACGAAAGCGAAGCGCAGCAGTTTCAGGACGACATGACCGCCCGCTACGAAAACATGGCCACCCCCTGGTACGCCAGCGCCCGGCTCTGGGACGACGGCGTCATCGACCCGGCGGACACCCGCGACATTCTCGGCCTGGCGCTTTCCGCCAGTCTCAACGCGCCGATCGGGGACACGCACTACGGCGTGTTCCGGATGTGACAGGGAGAACAGCATGAACGTACAAACCGAACTCGAGGGCCCGGTGGCCCGGATCACGCTCAACAACCCCGACAAGCGCAACGCTTTCGACAACACCATCATCGAGGCGCTGATCGATGCCTTCGCTCTGGCCAATGCCGACGGCAGCACGCGGGTGATCGTGCTGCAAGCCGCCGGCAAACACTTCTCCGCCGGCGCCGATCTCGGCTGGATGCGCAAGATGGGCGGCCTCGGCTACCAGGAAAACCTCGACGACGCCCTGCGTCTGGGCGAATTGATGCGTGTCATCGACCAATCCGCCAAGCCGGTGATCGCCAAGGTGCATGGTGCTTCCTTCGGCGGTGCACTGGGTCTGATCTGCGCCGCCGACATCGCGGTGTGCGATGAGGGTTCGCGCTTCTGCCTCAGCGAAGTGAAGCTGGGCATCCTGCCGGCGGTGATCGCGCCCTATGTGGTGCGGGCCATGGGCGAGCGTCAGGCGCGCCGTTATTTCATGAGCGGCGAAATCTTCAACGCCGCCGACGCCCATCGGCTGGGCGTGGTGCACGAGGTGGCCACCGCCGAACAGCTTGAAGCGCGCGTCGGTGAATTCATCGAGGCGTTGCTGGCCGGCGCGCCGCAAGCGCAGATCGAAGCCCGTGAACTGGTGGCCCGCACCGGCCACGACAGCGTCGATCAACCGATGATCGACTACACGGCGGCGCTGATCGCCCGCCTGCGCACGCAGCAGGAAGGTCAGGAAGGGCTCAGCGCCTTCCTGGAAAAACGCGCACCGGCCTGGAGGAGCTGATTCCATGCCTCATATCCGTACTTTGCTGGTGGCCAATCGTGGCGAAATTGCCCGCCGTGTGCTGCGCACCTGCCGCGCACTGGGCATCCGCTCCGTGGCCGTCTACTCCGAAGTCGATGCCGATCTGCCACACGTGCTGGAAGCAGACCAGGCGGTGTGCCTGGGCCCGGCGCCGGCACACGAAAGCTATCTGAACATCGACAAGGTGATTCAGGCGGCGAAAGACAGTGGCGCCGACGCCATTCACCCCGGCTACGGTTTTCTCTCGGAAAACGCTGCCTTTGCCGAAGCCTGTGAAAAAGCCGGGCTGATTTTCGTCGGCCCGGACGCCCACGCCATGCGGGTGATGGGCGACAAGGCCGCCGCCCGCCAGTTGATGGCGCAAAGCGGCGTGCCGGTGCTGCCCGGCTACGACCAGGAAGGCGCCGACGACGAGACGCTGATCGCAGAGGCGGGCCACGTCGGTTTCCCGCTGCTGATCAAGGCGGTGGCCGGCGGCGGCGGCAAGGGC
>CAYMKZ010000086.1:0-12443 GCA_964391345.1 uncultured Alcanivorax sp. | reverse complement strand
CAACACTCAGCCCCAGCATCATCTGTGCCAGAATCAGATCGATGGAAAAGTGCATACCGCGCAGTGCTCCTGTCTTTGGTTATCCATCAGACGCTCAGGTACTGATTGATTTGTTCGCTTTTGGCCTCGACTTGCGAGGACTCGATGGTGTCGACCACACGGCCGTGCTCGATGATGTAATGACGATCCGCCAGCGGCGCCGCGAAGTGGAAGTTCTGCTCCACCAGCACGATGGTCAGGCCGCGTTGCTTGAGATCGCGGATGGTCTCGCCCAGCGCCTGCACGATCACCGGGGCCAGCCCTTCGGTGATTTCGTCGAGCAGCAACAGTTGCGCGCCAGTGCGCAGAATCCGTGCCATGGCCAGCATCTGCTGCTCGCCGCCGGACAGTTGCGTGCCCCGGCTGTGGCGCCGTGCCGCCAGGTTGGGAAACATCTGGTACAGCTCCTCCACACTGATGCCGTAGTCACTCAGCGCCGGCGGCAGGTGCAGGTTCTCGTCCACGCTCAGGCGCGAAAAGATGCCGCGTTCCTCGGGGCAGTAACCGAGCCGGCCCAGGCGCGCGATCTTGTGGGTCGGCTGGTGGATGACCTCGTTGCCGGCCACGCGAATGCTGCCGGTGCGCCGGTCCACCAGACCGAGAATGGATTTCAAGGTGGTGGTGCGCCCGGCGCCGTTGCGGCCCAGCAGGGTGATCACTTCACCGTCGTTGACGGTCAGGTTGATGCCGTGCAGCACATGGGATTCGCCGTACCAGGCGTTCAGGTCTTCGATGCACAGGGCCGGCTGAGTCGCGCTAACAGGCTCGGAGCGGTGGGCAAGTTCAGACATTGGCGGTCCCCATGTAGGCCGTCATCACGGTTTTGTTGCGGGAGACTTCTTCGTAGGGGCCTTCGGCCAGCACTTCGCCCTGGTTGAGCACGGTGATGGTGTCGGCCAGTTCCGAAACCACGCCCAGGTTGTGCTCCACCATCAGCACGGTGCGCTCGGCCGCCACCTTGCGGATCAGGCCGGTGATGCGGCCCACGTCCTCGGTGCCCATACCCTGGGTAGGCTCGTCGAGCAGCAGCAACTGCGGGTCGAGCGCCAGGGTGGTGGCGATTTCCAACGCCCGCTTGCGTCCGTAGGCCAGCTCGGCGCTGACGGTGCCGGCGAAGCCGGCCAGGCCGACGTCTTCCAGCAGCGCCATGGCACGCTCGTTGAGCGTGTCGAGGATCTTGCTGGAACGCCAGAAGTGGTAGGACAGCCCGAGGTGCCGTTGCAGGGCGACGCGCACGTTGTCCAGCACGGTGAGGTGCGGGAACACGGCGGAGATCTGGAAGGAGCGGACAATGCCGAGATCGGCGATGTCGGCGGCCTTGCGCTGGGTGATGTCGGCGCCCTGATAGGTGATCGAGCCTTCCGAGGGCGACAGGAAGTGGGTCAGCAGGTTGAAGACCGTGGTCTTGCCGGCGCCGTTGGGGCCGATCAGCGCATGGATGGTGCCATGGCGGACCTGCAGGTTCACGTCGTTGACGGCGACAAACCCCTTGAAGCGCTTGGTCAGACCGTGGGTCTCGAGAATATGTTCAGTCACTACTCATTCGCTCCGTGGGCTGAGTATCTCTTGCTACACGGCCCCTCTGGCACGGCCTGGAGCGGCGTGCCGGAGGGGGCGTATTGTTACTGTTCTACACGAACCGGGGTGGTTGTCCGGTTCGTGCCGTCCGCTCAATGATGAAGCAGTGGGCAGGCGCTTTTCGACAGTGGAATGAAGGCGTCCTTGGCGGGAATGGTGGATACCACCTTGAGCAGATCCCAGGGGCCCTGTGATTCGGATTTCGGCTTCACCTGCATCAACTGCATGTCGTGGAGCATCAACCCGTTGGGCAGGATCTTGCCGCCGTGGACGAACATGTCGTTGATGGTCATGTTGCCCAGCGCCTTGCGCACCGCATCGGCGTTGTCGGTTCCGGTTTCCTTGACCGCGTCGAGATAGGCGGTGACGGAAGAATACACGGCGGCTTGAATGAAGGTCGGCATGGCCTTGTGCTTGGCGAAGAAACGCTTGGACCAGGCGCGTGTTTCGTCATTCTGGTTCCAGTACCAGGCGGTGGTGAATTCCAGACCTTCGGCGGTTTTCTGGCCGATCGCTTTCACGTCGGTGAGGAACACCAGCATGCCGGCCAGACGCTGATTGGCGGTGATGTTGAAGGCGTTGGCCTGCTTGATGGCGTTGACCGTATCCTGGCCGGCATTGGCCAGCGCCACCACGTCAGCACCGGATGATTTGGCCTGCAACAGATAAGACGCGAAATCGGTGGTACCGATGGGGTGCTTGACGCTGCCCACGACCGTGCCACCCAGCTTTTCCACGATGGCGGTGGTGTTTTTCTGCAGGGAATGGCCGAAGGCGTAGTCGGCGGTGATGAAGAACCAGCTCTTGCCGCCGTTTCTGACGATGGCGGTGGCGGTGCCCACCGGCAGGGAATAGGTGTCGTAGGCGTAGTGGATGCCGTACGGAGTACATTGGGCCTCGGTAAGCTGGGAGCTGCCCGAGCCGGAGTTCAGCGTGATGACGTGCTTGGAGGAGGCAAGGCCTTGCACGGCCAGGCCGACCGCGGAATTGTCGATGCCGGCGATCACGTCAACGCCGTCCCGGTCGATCCATTTGCGCACTTCGGTGGAGGCCACGTCGGGCTTGTTCTGGTGGTCGGCGGAAACCAGTTTGATGGGCTTGCCGAGCACCTTGCCACCAAAATCATCGATCGCCATCTGTGCGGCAACCACGGCGCCCGGGCCTTCAACGGCCTTGTACACGCCGGACATGTCGCTGAGCACGCCGATCTTCACGTAACCATCGGACAGGCCACTGGCGCTGCTGTCGGCGGCAACGGCGGTTCCGGCACACAGCAGGGTCAGGCCACACAGGGCCGCGGAAAACATTGTTCTTTTCATCAGACTCTCCCTTGTCCAGCAAATGCTGGCTTTGTTATTTGGTGTTCTGTGTTTCTGGTCAATCTGTTTTAATCAGTTTTGGTTCTGACCGATATTCTATTGGTGAGACTAGTCCTCCCTGAGCAGGCGGCGCAACAGCTTCCCGGCGCCAGTGGCGGGCAGTTCGTCACGAAACTCCACGAAACGCGGAGCCTTGAAGGTTGCCATATGTTCATTGGCCCAATCAATGATCTGTCGTTCGGTAATTCGACCCCGGTACTCGGGTTTTAATACGACAAAAAGTTTGACGCTTTGGCCCCGTTTATCGTCAGCAACACCCACCGCGGCGGATTGCGCGATGGCCGGGTGGGTCAGCATCAATGCTTCCACATCTTCCGGAAAAACGCTGTAACCGGAACATTTGATCATTTCCTTGATACGGCCATTGAAATAGAGGTAACCCTCTTCATCCAGATAACCGATGTCGCCGGTATGCACCCAGCCATCGCGCAGGGTTTCGGCGGTGGCCTCGGGGCGCTTCCAGTAACCCTTGAAAACAGCCGGGTTGGAGACGGTGATTTCGCCGGTTTCTCCTGCGGCGACGGGCTCGCCGGTGGCCGGGTCGAGAATGCGGATATGGTTGCCCGGAATCGGTCGGCCGCAACTGCCCCAGCGGATCGCATCCCGCGGCATGTAAGTATCCCAGGTATGGGTTTCACTGAGGCCGTAGGCGGCTTCGGCCATCTGGCATCCGGTCAGCTCGCGCCACTCGTCGGCCAGCGCCTCGGTGACCGGAATGCCGAAGCTGGTGGCCGGGTTCAGCTTGAGTGAACCGAGGTCACGCTCTTCGATGCCGGGGTGATCGAGAATCGCCCGGTTCATGGGGGCGATGCTGTACCACAGGCTGCAACGGTATTTCTCGAACGCCTGAATCGCCGTTTCCGCGTCGAAACGGGCCAGAATCACCGCAGTCAGCCGGCCGTAGACGGTCATGTAAGGGCCGGTGCACATGCCGGCGATATGGCAGAACGGAGCGATCGCCAGCGAAGTGCTGTCGATTTTCATGCCGGTGGCGGTGAAAAAACCGGCGTTCTTGTACAGCGAGCTGCCGTAACTGAGCATGGCCCCCTTGGGACGGCCGGTGGTCCCCGAGGTGAAGGTCATCAGGCAGATGTCTTCCTGGAGATCCACCGGTACCGGAGCGGCCAGCGGCGCGCTGTGCTGGAGAATATCCAGCAGGTCGGTGGTGTCCTGCGGTATTGGCGCCGTGTCGGTGAGAACATCCGGGACCGGCAGCGTGGGGGTCACCGGAAGGTAATCGGAGTAGGCGGTGGTGACCACCAGCCGCAGCGAGGGCACCTGGCCCCGGACCTGTTCCACCTGCCGGTAGAGGATACGATCGGTGATCACCGCGCAGGCTTCGCTGGCGTCCAGTTGGTACTGGACCTCCGCCGATTTGTACTGCGGATTGAGCGGGCTGACGATGGCACCGATCATCTGGATGGCGAAGTGGGCGATGAGGTACTGCGGGCAGTTTTGCAGGTACAGCCCGACGCGATCGCCTTTGGCCACGCCATTGTCGGCGAGGTACTGCGCCAGCCGCCGGGTGCTGTCGGCGAGCGACTGCCAACTGATCTCGGTGCCGTAAAAAACACAGGCCGTGCGGTCGCCCGCATCCGTTGCGTTGTCCAGCAGGTACTCGTGCAACGGTTTCTCGCCGGCACGATAGTCGATCGTCGTCATGGTGGCAGCCTTGGTTGTTCGTATGTCTGAGGCCACCGCACGGGGCTTGCCGGCTCGGCTCAACAGGCATTTTGTCGGCGCATAAGCAATCACACTTGCGGCGAGCGTGTCAAGGTACACCCGTGGATCGCCAGCCGTTCGCTCTGCCGGGGCCGGGGTTTTCTTCGTCGAAGCAGATGTTGTAGGACAGCGGCTCCTCGCGCAGACGGTGGCCCGCATTCGCCGTCTCGATGCGGTACTGGCGGATTCTGGCGTCCTGGGCGTTGCGGAAGTGTCCGACCAGCCAGCTGCTGCCCGTTGGCGGTGCCATGTCGTCGTCCCGGGGAGTGCCGTTGCGGGTCCGCAGGCCGTCCTCCACCCATCGCCAATGGGTTCTGCGCAGCACTTCCGGGTCGTCGATGCGCAGCGCCGTCATCAATGCCCCGATATCGATGATCCGGTAGCGGGCGCGGGGCCGCTGGATCTCCTGGTAGCCGCTGACATCCCAGTGGCGGGGGTGGCGTACCCGGCCAGGGCCCACGATGCTCAGGTCGATACGCACCAGATAACGGCGCAGTTGCTCGTGGTTGTCCACCGCCATGGCCTGGTAGCGGTCTTCCCAGAACGCGCCGCGCCGATGCCGGCGGCCATGGAAACCCCGTGAAGTGCTGACGCCGACCAGTTGCATGGCATTGCCGATTTCCCCCTCGCCCCGATCGCGCACCAACAGTTGTACACAGTCCCGCCGGGCGATGTAATCGAGCACCTGCAATCCGAAACAGCGCCGTGCCTCGAACAGCCAGCGGCGCCACAGAAGCCGGTCCCGGTTTGCGTCGAGCATGGGTTTGCGGTCCCGGCAGCGGTGAGTGATGAGCCAGACATGGCCGGCCGGGCTTCGCTGATCGATGTGCAGCATCTTTTCTTCCCCTTCTGATTTGTAACCTTTTATTGTTGGTGGAGACGCTAGTAGAGCGAATGCGGGGCAGGATGGATATGGGTGATTTCTTCAAAAAGGCTAAGAGATTTCCGACATTCCTTGTGAGCATTCCGCTCTCCAGCCCCGGTGAATACCTGTCACGAACATCGCCGCGGTAGTACACTCGGGTGTCCCCTCGTCGCCTCATTTTCAGGAGTTGATTTTGGCCAACAACGACCGGCAAGCCGCCCTGGATTACCACGAAAAACCGATCCCCGGAAAAACCGCGGTGGTGCCCACCAAGCCGCTGAGCAACCAGAGCGATCTGGCGCTGGCCTATTCGCCGGGGGTGGCCTGGGCCTGCGAGGAAATCGTCAAGGATGCGCACAATGCGGTGCGCTACACCGGCCGGGGCAATCTGGTAGCGGTGATCAGCAACGGTAGCGCCGTGCTGGGGCTGGGCAATATCGGCCCGCTGGCGGCCAAGCCGGTGATGGAAGGCAAAGCGGTGCTGTTCAAGAAATTTGCCGGCCTGGACGTGTTCGATATCGAGATCAACGAAAGCGATCCGGACAAGCTGGTGGACATCATCGCCGCTCTGGAACCGACTTTCGGCGGCATCAACCTGGAGGATATCAAGGCGCCGGAGTGTTTCATCGTCGAACGCAAGCTGCGGGAGCGGGCCTCCATTCCGGTGTTCCACGACGACCAGCACGGTACCGCCATCACCGTCAACGCGGCCTTCCTCAACGGGCTGGAAGTGGTCGGCAAGAAAATCGATGAAATCAAACTGGTGGTGTCCGGCGCCGGCGCCGCGGCGCTGGCCTGCGTGGATCTGATGGTGGATCTGGGCCTGCCGATCGAGAACGTCTGGCTGACCGACATCGAGGGGGTGGTGTACCAGGGCCGCAAGGTGCTGATGGACCCGGACAAGGAACGCTTCGCGCAGGATACGGAACTGCGCACGCTGGATCAGGTCATCGACGGCGCCGACGCCTTCCTGGGGCTGTCCGCCGGTGGTGTGCTGAAGCCGGAGATGGTCAAGAAGATGGCCGACAACCCGCTGATCCTGGCGCTGGCCAACCCGTACCCGGAAATTCTCCCTGAAGACGCCCAGGCGGTACGCGATGACGTGGTGATGGCCACCGGCCGCTCCGATTACCCGAACCAGGTCAACAATGTCCTGTGTTTCCCTTATATTTTCCGCGGCGCTCTGGATGCCGGCGCCACCACCATCACCAGGGAGATGGAAAAAGCGGCGGTACGTGCCATCGCCGAGCTGGCCCGTGAGGAGCAGAACGAGCGCGTCGCCGCCGCCTATGGCAACTACGATGTCAGCTTCGGCCGCGATTACCTGATTCCCAAGCCGTTTGACCCGCGCCTGATCGTGCGCATTGCGCCGGCGGTGGCAAAAGCGGCCATGGCCGACGGTGTGGCCACCCGCCCGATCGAGGATCTGGACGCCTACGCCGAGCAGCTCAAGCAGTTCGTCTACCATTCCGGTGCCTTCATGAAACCGCTGTTTTCCAGCGCCAAGGCGCTGGTCAAGAGTGGCGAGAAATCACGCATCGTGTTCACCGAGGGCGAGGACGAACGGGTGTTGCGCGCCATGCAGGTGATCGTCGATGAGGGGCTGGCTCATCCGATTCTGGTGGGGCGTCCGGATGTCATCGCCAACCGGGTGAAGCGCTTCGGCCTGCGTCTGGATCTGGAAAAAGACGTGGAAGTGACCAACCCCGAGCAGGATGACCGCTTTCACCGTTACTGGTCCCGCTACTGGGAAATGCGTTGCCGGCACGGCATCACCAAGGACATGGCGCGTACCGAAATGCGCCGCCGCATGACGCTGATCGGCGCCATGATGGTGCACCTCGGCGAAGCCGACGGCATGGTGTGCGGCACGGTGGGGGCTTTCGCCGAACACTTGCGTTTCGTGGATGAGGTGATCGGCCTCAAGCCCGGCGCCGAAACCTACGCCGCAATGAACGTGCTGCTGCTGGCGGAGCGCACCCTGGCGGTGGTGGATACCCACATCAACGAAGCGCCCACGGCGCAGCAGATCGCCGAGTACACCATCGCCGCGGCGGAACAGATGCGGCGTTTGAACCTGGAGCCGCGGGTCGCCTTGCTGTCGCACTCCAATTTCGGTTCCAGCCGCAGCGCCTCGGCACAGAAGATGCGCGAGGCTCTGGCGCTGATCCGCCGCCGCGCCCCGCAACTGCAAGTGGACGGTGAAATGCACGGCGACTGCGCGCTGGACCAGTCCACCCGCGAGGAAATCCTGCCCGGCGGCCCGCTCCAGGGCTCCGCCAATCTGCTGGTCTGCCCGGACGTGGACGCCGGCAACATCGCCTACAACCTGCTGAAGACCTCAGCCGGCGGCAACATCGCCATCGGCCCGTTGCTGCTGGGCGTCAACGCGCCGGTGACCATCCTTACCGCCAGCGCCACCGTACGCCGCATCATCAACATGGCGGCGCTGACGGTGGTACGGGCCAATCTGGAGAACACCACCTTGTCTTGACCCCAGACCCCAACGTCACCCCCGGGCCGGAGCCTCATGCCACCCCCGGGCCGAATCCCCATGCCACCCCCGGGCCGAAGCCCCATGCCACCCCCGAGCCGAAGCCCTATGCCACCCCCGGGCCGAATCCCCATGCCACCCCCGAGCTGAAGCCCTATGTCACCCCCGAGCCGAAGCCCTATGTCACCCCCGGGCGGAAGCCCTATGTCATCCTGCGCGAAGCGAAGCGGAGTCGCAGGATCCATGGGCCACCAGACCGGGATTCTGCGTACTGCAGTCGCAGAATCCAAAGCCTGGATCCTGCGACTGCGCGCAGCATGACGTACTGCTTCGCTCCGCGCAGGATGACGTACTGCTTCGCTCCGCGCAGGATGACGTACTGCTTCGCTCCGCGCAGAATGACGGGGGAGTGAGAGGGCGCACACCGATATCAGCCGAACGTGAACGTAAACGCTTGCAAACCGGCCTGCGGAATGTCGATGGTGATCTGGTGTTCGTGGTAGTCGTCGCTGTCGAACAGGGTATAAAGCCGATCCTCGCTGACGGTGACCGGCGGCTGCTTGTGACCGTCCACGGTGATGTGCAACACCACGGGCTGTTGGCTGGCAGCCACCATGTACAGCTTGGCGGATTTGAAATGCAGGCGGATCTGACCCTGGTCGCCGGTCAGTTCGGCATACTGGCCGGTCATTGCCCAGCGGCCGCCGAGCGCGAACCGGTTCAGGTCGAGCGTATCGGGCAACTGGTAATCCTGCGGCTGCCCTGAGGAAAACATCCCCTTGCCGTTGGCCAGATATTGTTGGCGTTCCAGCCCGAAGTACATTTCCGGCGAGCCGATGGCGGTGAAATCCGGCCCCGGCGTGACGGCATGCTCGGTGGGCGGCAGGCCGAGCTGGGTGCGAATGGCGTTCTCCATGTCCAGATAATGGCCTTCACCGAAATGGTGGAGCACCACGTTGCCCTGGCGATCAACCAGATATTCCGCCGGCCAGTAACGGTTGTGCCAGGCGTTCCAGGTGGCCATGTGGCTGTCCATGGCCACCGGGTAATGGATGTGGAAGCGTTTGACGGCGCGTTCGATATTGATGCGCTTCTTGCCGAACTCGAACTCGGGAGAGTGCACGCCCACCACCACCAGCCCCTTGTCCTTGTAGGTGTCGTACCAGCGGGTCACGTAGGGCAGCGTGCGCAGACAGTTGATGCACGAATAAGCCCAGAAATCGATCAGCACCACCTTGCCGCGCAACGCTTTCAGGGTCAGCGGTTCCGAGTTGATCCACTGGGTGATGCCGGTAAACTCCGGGGCCTGCGCGCCGCTGGCCCGTGCCGGCCCGGGCCAGACGAGGGTGCTGGCCAGCAGCATGATGGCGATAGCCAGAATACCTGGCCCGGTGAGGTTGTTTGCGCGAGTCTTGCTCATGGCTGGTTATCCCTGCTAAGGCCTCATTTCGCTAGCGAGCCCCCGACGAGAGCCAGTACAAGTTTTCTCCACCAAGGAACCTCTGTCCATGCATTTTCTGCTGTTGAGTATTGTCCTGAGTGTCAGTGTTTCGGTGCTGCTGAAGCTGGCGCCGCGCCTGAAGCTGGATATCCGCCAGGCCATCCTGGTCAATTACCTGGTGGCGGCAGCGGTGGTCTGGTGGCGCTTTCAGCCGGATCTGGCTCCGCTGACGCAGGCCACGCTACCGGTGTGGGGGCTGCTGCTGGCGCTGGGCCTGGGCTTGCCGGGGATGTTCTGGGTGCTGGCGGTGTCAGTGCGCCGGGCCGGCGTGGTGCGTACCGATGCGGCCATGCGGCTGTCGTTGCTGTTGCCTCTGCTGGCGGCGTTTCTGCTGTTCGGTGAAACCCTGACCGCCGGCAAGCTGGCGGGCATCGTCCTGGGGCTGGTGGCGATTGCGCTGATCGTCGCCCGTCCAGGCAGAACCGCCGTGGCGGCGGGAACACGGGAGGTGGCCATTCTGGGGCTGGTTTTTCTCGGCATGGGCGTGATCGACATTCTGTTCAAATCCATGGCCAGACTGACGCCGGCCTCGTCCGTCAGCGTCCTGCTGGCGGCTTTCATGCTGGCCGCGCTGGTTTCGTTGATCGCCGTCGTCGCACTGTACTGGCGTGGCCGGGCCGGCTGGGCCTGGCGGCACCTGTTCGCCGGGCTGATTCTCGGCGTGCTCAACGTCGGCAATATCGTTTTCTACATCCGCGCCCACCGTGCCCTGCCCGGCGACCCGGCACTGGTGTTCGCCGCCATGAACATCGGCGTCATCGTGCTGGCCACCCTGGTCGGTTTGCTGGCCTTCCGCGAGCGCCTGGCGCGCATCAACGTCATCGGCCTGTTCCTCGCCGTCTTCGCCGTGCTGACGCTGGCCCGTTTCTGAGGCCCGTGCGCCGCCCTGTCCCTGCCGTTCGGAGTGTGGATACATTCGACGAATACTGTCTTTTTGCACAGCCGTCAATCCTGCGCCATGATGACAAGTCAGCCTTGCACGCAGGGGGTATGCGAGGAAGGTCTGGATGATGATGATTTATCAGTGGATGATAATATGCATGGGCAGTATGATTCGGGGCTGGAGAATCTTTTGGCGCTCCATGGTGAAATTTACGATCAGGGGAAAGGGTATTGGGTCAAGAGGCTGGCGGAGGTAGAACCATGAAACCCATCATCATCGGTATTGCGTCGCAGGAAACCATTCGTGCTCGCGCTCGCGCCATCGCCCGGGGCGAGCGCAAGCCCATGCCGGGTGAGCCGAAAATCTGGTTCACTTCCATGCGCTCACTGGCCGAGGTGCTGTCAGACGATAACCGTGCCTTGCTGAAACTTATCCATGACCAGCGCCCCGAGTCTCTGACCCACCTGGCCGAACTGAGCGGCCGGGCTCCGAGCAACCTGTCGCGTACTTTGAAGACTATGGAGCGTTACGGGCTTGTCGAACTGCGGCGCGAGGCTCGCCGTGTCCTGCCGGTGGTCACGACCACTGAATTTCTGATTCGTGCGGCCTGACGAGAACATCGGGCTGAATGGTTTCCTGATCTTCACCGCCGCATCAATTGACGGGGGTGATCCTGTCTCCGTGCAGGCGTAAGCTCGTGGAGTATTGGACTCGGGAGTGATGAATGGAATACGTGAAATTCGGCAACACCGGGCTGGAAGTATCTCGTTTGTGCCTGGGTTGCATGACGTTTGGTGAGCCGGATCGCGGCAAGCACTCGTGGAGCCTCGGCGAAGAGAACAGCCGGCCGCTGATCCGCCAGGCGCTGGATGCCGGCATCAATTTTCTCGATACCGCCAACGCCTATTCCGATGGCACTTCGGAAGAAATCGTCGGCCGCGCCATTCACGATTTCGTCCGCCGTGACGAGCTGGTGCTGGCCACCAAGGTTTGTCTGCGCGTGGGTGACGGCCCCAACCGGCACGGCCTGTCGCGCAAGGCGATCATGCAGGAAATCGACAACAGCCTGCGGCGGCTGGGCACCGATTACGTGGACCTCTACCAGATTCATCGCTGGGATTACAGCACGCCCATCGAGGAAACCCTGGAAGCCCTGCATGACGTGGTGAAGGCCGGCAAGGCCCGCTACATCGGCGCTTCCTCCATGTACGCCTGGCAATTCGCCAAAGCGGTCTACACCTCGCGTCTGCACGGCTGGAGTGAATTCGTCAGCATGCAGAACCACTACAACCTGCTGAACCGGGAAGAAGAGCGGGAAATGCTGCCGTTCTGCGCCGATCAGGGCATCGCCGTGATCCCCTGGAGCCCGCTGGCGCGGGGGCGGCTGGCGCGTCCGGCCGGTGAAAGCAGCGAGCGGCAAAGCACCGACCAGTTTGGCGCGACGCTGTACACCGAGGCCGAGGACGCCGACCGTCGCGTCATCGACGCGGTGGGCGAAATTGCCACCGCGCGCGGCATTCCGCGAGCGCAGGTGGCGCTGGCCTGGGTGATGCAGCAATCGCCGATCACCGCACCCATCGTCGGCACCACCAAGGCGGCGCAACTGGATGACGCCATTGCCGCTCTGGATGTGGTGCTCAGTGATGAAGAGCTGGCGAAGCTGGAGCAACCCTATGTGGCCCATCGGCTGGTGGGGTTTCAGTGAAAACTCGCTACGATTCTGATCAGCAGCGCCGGCAAAGCCGCCTGCTACGCCGCCGACCGGCGAGTGGTGATCGTGGTACAGCCGGGGCTCTGACAAGGCGTCCTCCGCGCAACCAGACGTCCCCCGCGCAGTCAGACGTCCTCCGCGCAACCAGACGTCATCCTGCGCGCAGTCGCAGGATCCACGACGCCCAGCCCTGGATCCTGCGACTCCGCTACGCTCCACGCAGGATGACACGGGGCTACGCTCCGCGCAGGATGACATGGGGCTACGCTCC
>CAYMKZ010000085.1:0-12548 GCA_964391345.1 uncultured Alcanivorax sp. | reverse complement strand
TGTTCCGCTTCGACAGCTATGGGGATTTCGCACTCAAGCTGTTCCTTTATGCCTTCACGGTTTCCACCGACTACACCGAATACATGCGTGTGAAGGAAGACGTGCTGCTGACCATCGCCGATATCATCCGCAAGCAGGGCGGAGAACTGGCGATCCCGATATCGAATGTCCAGGTTCCCGATGGGCTGCGGCTGCTGCCCGCCGCCGACCCGGCGGGTGAGTCGTTGACGCCGCCTCCGCAGCGGCCCTGATGTGGTTGGCTTGCTGATACGGGAAAGGCGGGCTTACAGCCGGTTGGCCACCTGTTCGCCTATGTACTGATAGCCTTTGCTCGAAGGGTGGTAACCGTCCTCGGCCAGATGTCCGCTGGCATCGATGAGCGGAAACGCCACGTGATGCAGCTTGCCTGATTTCCTGCACAGACGCCGCTGTTCCCGGTCCAGCCGGGCGGCGCGCAGGCCAAGCAGTTGCCGCAGTGGCGCGGGCAGCGCGGTGAAATGCTGCATGGGCGGCACGGCCAGCAGGTGGATGGGCGCACCGGGGCATTGTTCGCGCAGCGTGGCGATCAGAGCGGTGAGTTCCCGTCGGTAGCGCCGTGGTGAGGTGAGGGCAACGGTATCGTTGACCCCCAGGCTGATGATCACCAGATCGGCCAGCCGGCGGCCGGGGTATGCACGCAGGTGCCGGCCGAGGTCGGCGGCGCGTGCGCCATTGATGCCGATGGTGTGCCAGTGCACCGGGCGGCCATGCCGCCGTCGCAGGTGTGTGGCGATCTGTGCGGCCAGCCCCTGGTGATGATACTGCACACCGACGCCGGCGGCGGTCGATTCGCCGGCTACCAGCAGCCGCAGCCGCTCGTGGCCGGCGGGGCCGGCCAGCCCGAATGCGTCCCCTTTTGCCTCCGGCAGGCGCGGCGTGGTGACGCGGGTACGCCGCGCCTGCCATAGCAGCACTGGCGAAAGTACGATGAAGAGCACCCAGAAGCGCATTGGCGGGCGCTCCTCTCTAGGGGGCGGGAATGGGGAAGCGGGTGTGGATGGCTTCCAGACGCTGTTCCAGTTCCTGGTCCCAGGGCAGCTCGACGCTGGCCAGGTCCTCCCGCAATTGCTCGAGCGTGGTGGCGCCGATGATGGTGCTGGTGACGAACGGCCGACTGGTGACGAACTGCAAGGCCAGGTGGGTCGGGTTGATGCCACGCTCCTCGGCCAGCTCACAGTAGGCGTCGGTGGCGGCCATGGCGCGGGCGTTGCTGTAACGGGAAAAGCGCTCGAACAGCGCCAGACGGCTGTTGGCGGGCATCTGGCCGTGGCGGTATTTGCCGGTGAGTACGCCGAACGCCAGCGGCGAGTAGGCCAGCAAGCCCAGGTCCTCGCGGTCGGCGATTTCCGCCAGGCCGACCTCGAAGCTGCGGTTGAGCAGCGAATACGGATTCTGAATGGATACCGGCCGGGCCAGGCCGATTTTTTCCGCCTCGTGAAGGAACGTCATGGCTCCCCAGGGGGTTTCGTTGGAGAGCCCCCAGTGGCGAATCTTGCCCGCGTCCACCAGCGCCTTGAGGCCGGCCACGGTGTCGGCGATAGGAACGGCGTCGCCGTCGTCACCGGGGCGGTAGCCGAGCTGACCGAAGCGGTTGGTGTGGCGCTCTGGCCAGTGCAGTTGATACAGGTCGATGACATCGGTTTGCAGGCGCTTCAGGCTGCCTTCCACGGCGCTGCGCAGGCTGGCGGCATTGAGCCGCGGCCCGCCACGGATGTGCTTCACGTAATCGCCGGGGCCGGCCGCCTTGCTGGCGAGCACCACCTGATCGCGCTTGCCGCTGCGCGCGAACCACTGGCCGATGATTTCCTCGGTACGGAACGACGTTTCCGGGCTGGCCGGCACGGCGTACATTTCCGCGGTATCGAAGAAATTGACCCCGTGATCCAGCGCCATGTCCATCTGCGCGAAGCCGTCACTGGCGTCGTTCTGGTTGCCCCAGGTCATGGTGCCCAGGCAAAGGCTGCTCACGGAGAGTCCCGAGCGGCCCAGAGGACGGTGTTCCATGTTATTCTCCTTGGCCAGATGAGTAGGCGAAAGGTCATCACTATAGCAGTACCCCGGCGGCAAGCCACGGCCCGCGATCTTTGTTCCGTGGCCGCTTTTCCTGCTTGTCTTTGCGCGGGGCGTTAAGTACAATTCGCACCCTCTTGCCCGGCGGGCATTCGCCGGCAGGCCGTTTCCCGGCCTGTAACGACATGAATTCAAGGCACAAATTTTAGGGAAGACTCCCATGAAGACCTTCAGCGCGAAACCGGAAAGCGTAAAGCGCGACTGGTATGTGGTAGACGCCTCCGGCAAAACGCTGGGTCGGCTGGCTACGGAAATTGCCAGCCGTCTGCGCGGTAAACACAAGCCGGAGTACACTCCGCACGTGGATACCGGCGACTACATTGTGGTGATCAATGCCGAGAAAGTGGCAGTGACCGGCCGCAAAGCCAGCGCCAAGATGTACTACCACCACACCGGTTATCCGGGCGGCATCAAGGAAACCAACTTCGAGACCCTGATCGACACCAAGCCGCAAATGGTGATCGAGAAGGCCGTCAAAGGCATGCTGCCGCGCAATCCGCTGGGTCGCGCCATGTTCAGCAAGCTCAAGGTTTATGCTGGCGCCGAGCACCCGCACACTGCTCAGCAACCACAACAGCTGGAAATTTAAGAGGTCATTGATGGCAACTGCAAACGCCGATTACGGAACCGGTCGCCGCAAGACCGCCTCCGCCCGTGTTTTCCTGCGTCCTGGCAGCGGTAACATTACCGTCAATGGTCGCCCTCTGGACGTGTTCTTCGGCCGTCAAACCAACCGCATGGTGGTTCGTCAGCCTCTGGAACTGGTCAACATGACGGATCGTTTCGATGTTTACGTCACCGTCAGCGGCGGCGGCAACAACGGCCAGGCCGGCGCCATCCGTCACGGCATCACCCGTGCGCTGATGGAGTACGACGGCGAGCTGCGTGGCGCGCTGCGTCGTGCCGGCTACGTGACTCGTGATGCCCGTGAAGTCGAGCGCAAGAAAGTGGGCCTGCACAAGGCTCGCAAGCGTCCGCAGTACTCCAAGCGCTGATTCGCGTTTGTTTCTCCGTCCTGTACGGAAACGAAAACCCGGCACAAGCCGGGTTTTTTGTGGCCGGCCGTCCTTGGCGGCCACCCTTCGGGCCGTCCCTAGCGGTCACTTTGTGGGCCGCTGCTCGTACTGGTGTCCGTATCGGTAGTGGCGCTGTTCTCTCTATCCCCTCCATCCTCTTCCTCCTTTTCGTCCTCTTCCGGAAGATTGTCGCTCATCGGGGTGAGGCCGGGGGATTGCATATCATCGAACTGGCCGTGATTGACCGCCCAGAAGAAGGCAAAGGCGGCCGCCGCCAGCAGGATCAGTGACAGCGGGATCATCACCAGAATGATGTTCATCCGGCTGCTCCGCCGCAGCAGTGCGGGGCCGGTTTCTCGGTGGGCTTGCGGCCGATGCGCAGGGCGTTGAGCACCACCGTCAGTGAACTGGCCGACATGCAGATGGCGGCCAGCCACGGAGGGATGAATCCCAGCGCCGCGAGCGGCATGGCGATGGTGTTGTAGGTGATCGCCCAGCGTTCGTTCTGGCGCAGAATCTTCTGGGTTTCCCGGGCAATGGCGCGGGCGTCGAGCAGTCCGGACAGGCGGCCGGTGCACAGCAATACGTCGGCGTTGGCCTGAGCCAGTTCGGCGCCGGAAGTCAGCGCCACGGAGACGTCGGCGCCGGCCAGTACTGGTGCGTCGTTGCTGCCGTCGCCCACCGCCATCACGCATTCGCCCCTGGCATGGTGTCCTCGCAAGTGGGCCAGCTTGTCATCGGGAAGCTGGCGACTGTGCCAGCGCTCGATGCCTAGTCGGCCGGCTGTTCTCTCCACCCGGCTTTCGCCGTCTCCGCTGAGAATCTCGCAGCGGACCGCTTCGGCGGTGAGCGCGGCGATGGTGCGGCCGGCATCGTCGCGCAACTGCTCGTCGACCTTGAAGCTGGCCAGCAGCTTGCCGTTTTCACTGAGGATCAGGCTGGCATCGGCGAAAGACGCCGCCGTCCGCTCGTCCAGGGCGAAGCGAGGCTGCCCCAGACGCAAGGTGCGGCCCGCTACCCGGCCTTCGAGGCCGAGGCCGGGGAAGGCGTGGCTGTCTTCCACCGCCAGCAGTGGCAGCCGGTTGGCGCTGACCAGGGCGCGGGACAGGGGGTGCTGGCTCTCGCGGGCCAGGCTGGCGGCCCATTGCAGGGTGGTGGCGTCGACACCGGTGCCGTCCAGCGCCGGTTTGGTGAGTGTGCCGGTCTTGTCGAATGCGGCCACGCTGATGCGCGTCAGGGTATCGAGGGCGTCCGGCTGCACCACCAGGATGTTGCGGCGCGCCAGTACGCCCAGCGCACGGGTGATGGCGGCGGGGGCCGCCAGCCCGAGGGCGCAGGGGCAGGCCACCACCAGCAGGGCGATGGTGGCTTCCAGGGCGCGGCCGGGATCGTACCAGAGCCAGCCGGCCAGGGTGAGGGCGGTGAAGATCAGCACGCGCAACACGAAACGCGCGGTGGCGCTTTCGCTGCGCCGCGTCAGTTTCGGTCTTTGCGTCTGGGCGCGGGTGGAGAGATCGGCGAGGTTGGCCAAGAAGGTGTCGGCGCCGACCTGGGTGACTTGCATGTCGAGGGGCCCTTCCAGCACCAGGCTGCCGGCGATCACGGTTTCACCCTGGAAACGCCTTCTGGCGTTGGCTTCACCGGACAACAGGGATTCGTCCAGCAGGGCGCTGCTGCTCAGCAGGCGGCCGTCGGCGGGCATGTGACCGCCCTCCGCCACCTGCACCCGGTCTCCGGGGCGCAGCTCCATCACGGCTACCTGTTCGAGGGTGCCGTCCTCGCGGCGGCGCTCGGCGAAGGCCGGGGTGAGGCGGATCAGTGCATCGGCGCTGTCCACCGAGCGGTGGCGGGCGCGCATTTCCAGGTAGCGGCCGGTGAGCAGGAAGAACACCAGCATGCTCACCGAGTCGAAGTAGACCTCACCCTGGAACAGCATCGCCTGATAGACGCTGGAGCCGTAGACGGCGGCGATGGCGATGGCGATCGGCACGTCCATATTGAGCGCTTTCAGGCGCAGGGCCTGGAAAGCGCCGCGGAAGAACGGCTGGGCGGAGTAGAAAACGATCGGGGTGGCGACCAGGAAACCCAGCCAGCGGAACAGTTGTTCGGTGCCGCCGGGCAGCGGGTTGATGCTTCCCATGTAGAGCACGAAGGCGTAGGTCATCACCTGCATCATGCCGAATCCCGCCACCAGCAGGCGCTTGAGCAGGTCGCGGCTCTCACGGGCCCGGGCGTCGTCGAGCGCGGCGGTTTCCAGCGGCCTGGGCTGGTAGCCGGCTTGCTTCAGCGTGTGCAGTATTTGCGCCAGCGTCACCTGTTGCTGCTGAAAGGTCAGGCGGGCGCGGTGGGTGACCGGATTGATCTGGATGTCGGAGACGCCGCCGAGCTTGAGCAGGGCGCGCTCGATCAGCCATACGCAGCCCGAGCAGTGCATGCCGTCCACCAGCAGGCAGACTTCCAGCCGGCCTTGTCCTTTGTCGCGGACCACATGGCGCAGCATGGCCGGCGCGTCCCAGTCGCCGCTTTCGTGGTCGTTGCGTGGTGCCTCCGAAGGGCCGTTGCGCAGGCGGTAAAAGTCGCCGAGCCCGGTTCGCTCGATCCATTCGGCGGTGCTCTGGCAGCGGGCGCTGCATACCGGCCTGTCCCTGCCGGCCACCCGGGCGCTGAGCCGCTGGCCCTGCGGTAACGGGGCGCCGCAGTGGTAGCACTGTTCCCGTGTGGCTTGGCCGAGTGTGGAAAGTGGCGCGTTCATGGTTGTTCGGCGGGCGGAGCCGCCGCCTGTGGTGATTCAGCCTGGATCGTCTCGCGTGAGAGGGGCACGCCGAGAAGATGGGTGAGCTGTTTGTTGTCGCTGGTCTGGGATGTGGTGGCGGCGTCGCCGGCGTGCCGGTGGCCGACGATGATCAGGTGGATGCAACCGACCAGGATCAGCAGGGTGATGAAAACGCCCAGCCACAGCACCGGGACCCGATACCAGGGCAATCCGGTGTCGGATTCCCGCTGCTCATTGGGCATCGCTGGAGACGGCTTCCTCGGTGTTGTCATGGCTGAGCACCCAAGCGGACAGTACGCGAATCTCGTTCGCGTCGAGACGATCACTCCACGCCGGCATGTGGCCCTGGCGGCCGTTTTCGATGGTGGTCATGACGTCCTTCAGCGTGCCGCCGTATTTCCAGACGTGGTCGGTCAGGTTGGCGGCGCCGAGCTGCCGGTTACCTTTGCCGTCGGCGCCATGACAGGCCATGCAATAGGTGTCGAACACCCGCTTGCCGACGGCGGCGGCGCCGGCGTCGTGAGATTCGCCGGACAGACTCAGCACATAGTGTGCCACGTTCTTGATCTGGCCGTAGCGCAGCACGCTTTTCCAGGGCGGCATGACGCCGTGACGGCCCTGGGCAATACTCTGCTCGATGTCGCTGACCTTGCCGCCGTAGAGCCAGGTGTTGTCGGTCAGGTTCGGCGCACCGACCACCTGGTTGCCCTTGGCGTCATAGCCGTGACAGGCGGCGCAGTTGTCGTCGAACAGGCGCTTGCCGAGCTGCATGGCCTGAGGGTTCTTGCTCAGCGCCAGTACCGGCTGGTTTTCGATGATTTCCCGCAGTGGCGCCATTTTTGCCTCGCTGGCGGCGATCTGCTCCTGCATTTGCTGGTGCGAGGTCCATTTCAGCGTGCCTTTGTGGGAGCCGAAACCGGGGTAGAGCACCAGGTAGATGAACGCCGCGATGAACGCCGCACTGGACATCAGCAGCCACCACTTCGGCAACCTTCTCAACCCTTCGCGGATGGCGCCATTGGCCCAAACGTGGCCGGTGGTGCCGTCCTTGACGGTGGGAATCTTCACCCAGGGGGCCCACAGAAACAGGAACAGAATGGTGCCGTAGTTGATTACGACCAGGGCCATCACCCAGCCGGACCACAGATCTCCGGACCAGACACGATCCAGGGCGGCCAGATAATCACTCATTGCGTGTTACCTCCCGCATCGCTTTGTTCGCTCCCGGTATCACCCGGTTCGTCTTCCATGGGCAGTACCGCCATGCGATCGAAAACCGCCTTGTGGCGTTTGCGCCAGGCCCAGATCCAGATGCCGATGAACAGCAGCATCATGGCTACGGTGATGACTCCGACGATGTTGCCCCACAGTGGACTCATGGCTGGTCGGCCTCCTTCACCCGCGGCTTGCCATCCGGCTCGTTGTCGATGCCGAGCCCTTGCAGATAGGCGATGAGCGCGTCCATTTGCGTTTTGCCTTTGACTTCCTCCGGTGCCTTGGCGATGTCCTCATCCGTGTAAGGCGTGCCCAGCGCCTGCATGGCGCGCATGGTGCCTTGCAGGTCGCCGACATTGATGGATTTCTCGGCCAGCCAGTCGTAGCGGGGCATGTTGGATTGCGGCACCACGCTGCGCGGGTCCATCAGGTGGGCGCGCTGCCACTCGTCGGAATATTTGCCGCCGACCCTGGCCAGATCGGGCCCGGTGCGCTTGGAGCCCCACTGGAAGGGGCGGTCGTAGACCGATTCCTCCGCCGTGGAGGCGGCACCGTAACGCTGCGTCTCGAATCCCAGATGGCGAATCATCTGTGAATGGCAGAGATAGCAGCCGTTGTGCACGTAGGTTTCGAAGCCGGCCAGGCGCAGCGCGCTGTAGGGCTTCACGTTGGCGGGGGCCTGCACGCTGTTGGCGGCGACGAACAGCGGTACGATCTCCGCCAGGCCACCGAAGGCGAGGAAGATCGCGGTGAGCGTGCCCAGCAGCCAGACCCGCTTTTCGATGGCCTCGAAATACCGATAACGTAATTTCATGATCGGCTCCTCAGCT
The DNA here is from genome assembly GCA_964391345.1 of uncultured Alcanivorax sp. Lineage (GTDB taxonomy): Bacteria > Pseudomonadota > Gammaproteobacteria > Pseudomonadales > Alcanivoracaceae > Alloalcanivorax. Next base: position 4,605 of record CAYMKZ010000085.1, on the reverse strand, counting down.
CCCCGCCGCCGGCAAAGGTGGCGGCATCTGTTTCTCGACCGGCTCCGGCACCGGTACCGGCACCGGCTTGATCAGGCGCTTGCGTGCGTCGTCGGCGGTGTGCCAGAGGTTCCAGGCCATCACCACCATGCCGGTGAGAATGAAACAGCCACCCAGCCAGCGCACGATGTAGAAGGGGACGATCGCATTCAGACTGGCCAGGAAAGAGTAGGTCAGGGTGCCGTCCGGGTTGGTGTCGCGCCACATCAGGCCCGCCGTGACGCCCGCCGCCCACATGGCGATGACGTACAGCAGCGTGCCGGTCAGGTGCAGCCAGAAATGCCACTCCATGGCGTGGCGCGAGTGCATGGCGGGCCGCCCCAGGGCCCGCGGCGCCATGGCGTAAAACGAGCCGATGGTGATCATGGCGACCCAGCCGAGCGAGCCGGAATGCACGTGGGCGATGGTCCAGTCGGTGTAGTGCGACAGCGAGTTGACGGTCTTGTCCGCCATGATCGAGCCTTCCATGGTGGCGGCGCCGTAGAAGATCAGCGACAGCACCATGAATTTGGCCGCCGGGTCATGGCGCACCCGGTGCCAGACGCCGTTGAAGGTCATCAGGCCGTTGGCGGCGGAACCCCAGCTGGGCATGATCAGGATGATGGAAAAGGCCATGCCCACCGATTGCACCCAGTCGGGCAGGGCGGTGTACATCAGGTGGTGGGCACCGGCCCACATGTAGACGGAAATCAGCGCCCAGAAATTGACGATCGAGAAACGGTAGCTCCACAGCGGCTGTTTGGCCTGGCGGGGAACGAAGTAATACATCATGCCGAGGAAGCCGGCGGTGAGGAAAAAGGCCACGGCGTTGTGCCCGTACCACCACTGCACCATGGCGTCGACGATGCCCGAGTAGATGGGCACCGAGCGGGTCAGGGAAACCGGAATCGCCAGGTTGTTGACGATGTGCATCATGCCGACGGCAATGATGAAGGCGCCGTAATACCAGTTGGCCACGTAGATGTGACGAATGCGGCGGCGCGCCAGGGTGCCGAAAAAAACCACGGCATAACTGATCCAGACCACGGCGATGATGATGTCGATCCACCATTCCGGTTCCGCGTATTCCTTGCTCTGGGTGATGCCGAAGGGCATGGTCGCCATGGCCAGCACGCAGCATGCCTGCCAACCCCAGAACACGAAGCTGGCGAGCCGGTCGAAGGCCAGCCGCGCGTGGCTGGTGCGCTGTACCACGTAGAAACTGGTGCCGATCAGCGCCGAGCCGCCGAAGGCGAAGATGATGCCGAAAGTGTGGTCCGGGCGCAGGCGGCTGAAGGCCAGCGCGGGAATATCCAGGTTGAGGACCGGCCAGTATTTCAGGTTGAGCGTGGGCCACCACAGTTCGGCGGCGATGAACACGCCGATGGACATGGCGATCAGCGCCCAGACCGCCGCGGCCAGCAGAAACAGCCGGACCACGTGATCGTTGTAGGTCTCCTGGCCCTGCGCTTCGACGGATGGCTGGTGTTGGTCCTGCATGGTTGCGGTCGGCATTGGTGATCCCCCTCCCGGGTGGCCGCGATCTAAACTGGTATATTATATACCTTTTCTATTGACAATACGCAATGCAGCCATGGCGCGGCTGTGCCAGCACTGCCGTGAGCCGATGAAAAGGGTCCCAAAAAGGGCGTGCCGCCCTTACTCCCAGACTTACTCCCAGACTTATTCCCAGATAAGGCCCCCCTGATTTCCCCAGGCCGCCAGTTGTGGAGCATGGGCTTGCTCCAGCGCGTGGCGCTGAATCTTGAATGTCGGTGTGAGGGCGCCATTGTCGATGGTCCAGGGTGCTTTGGTCACCACCAGTGCGTCCATCTGCTCGTGTGGATTGAGCCCGGCATTGACCCGCTGCAAAAGCGCCGTCAGCTCACCGGTCAGGCGTTGGCGGGTTGCGTTTTCGTCGCGTGTCAGCGCAGTGCGCTCCTCGGCGCTCAAATCGACCAGCGCGACGGATTGCGGCAACCCTTCGCCCATCACGCATGCCTGCACGATGCTTGAAGCGGCGACCAGTTTCGCTTCGATGGGCGCCGGGCACACGTACATGCCTTTCTCGGTCTTGTAGGGCTCATCGGTACGGCCGGTGATGCGCAAATAGCCGTCCTCGTCCATTTCGCCGGTGTCGCCGGTGCGCAGCCATCCGCCGTCGGTAAAGGCCTCCCTGGTCAGTTGCGGATTTTTGTAATAACCGAGCATGACGCCGGGGCTTTTCACCAGGATTTCACCGTCTTCGCCCAGGCGGCATGCCACCGAGTCGTTGGGTTTGCCCACCCAGCCGATGCGCTGATGGCCCTCGGGAGTGGTGTGCGACCAGGCCAGGTTTTCGGTCATGCCGTAGCCTTCGAGAATTTCCAGCCCGAGAGCGTGGAACCAGTTGCTCAGCGGCGGTGACAGCGCCGCCGCCCCGCTCAACGCAATGCGGCAGTGATCCAGCCCCATGGCGGCCAGTATCTTGCGGCGGGCGAACAGGCCCATGATCGGCCTGCTCAGCAGGCGGTCGAGTTTTTCCAGCGGCATTTGCTCGCCGGCTTTCTGGCGGAACTGGCTCCAGATACGGGGCACGGCGAAAAACAGTGTCGGCCGTGCGCGCTTGACGTCATCGCCGAAAGTGGCCAGGGATTCGACGAAATAAACCGTCACTCCGACATAGAGAAAACCCAGCTCCACGGCGGTGCGCTCCGCCACGTGCGCCAGGGGCAGGTAGGAAACCATGCGGTCGTCGCCGCTCATCTCGTAGGCGAAGGCAATGCGGTTGCCCACTGCCTTGAGCGCGCCGAAGCCGTGCATCACGCCCTTTGGCGTACCGGAAGTGCCGGAGGTGTAAATGATGGTCGCCACGTCGTCGTTGTCGCGTTCCGCCCATTTTTCCAGCGGCGCCTGGCGGGCCATGATCTCTTCCCAGCGGGCGTCGGCTTCGGCGCGGGCAGCCTCTGGCGCCAGTTCAAAGGCAATACAGTAGGTGTTTTCAGCGAGGCCCCGGCGGATTTCCCGCCAGTCGTTCAGCTTGCCGATGAAAGCATGGCGGGTTTCCGCGTGCTCGGTGATCTTGCGCACGCTGTCGGCGGTCATGGTCGCGTAGAGTGGCACGCTGACATGGCCGGCCATCCAGATGGCCAGATCGGCGATGATCCATTCGGCGCAGTTTTCCGAGATCAGAGCGATCGGCGTGCGCGGCGGCAGGTTCAGTGCCACCAGGTGGCTGGCCATTTTCGCCGCCTGTTCACCGACTTCGCGCCAGCTGTACTCGCGTAGCCGGCCCCGCCCCTGTGGTTGCACCATGGCCAGCTTGTTCGGCTGTCGCAGCAGGCGGGTTCGCAGTGCCGCCAGCGGTGTTCTCAGCTCGTCCTCGTGCAGCATCGCCGATTCGATCATGGCTCCTCCTGTTTTGTTTTGCTGGTTCTGGAGTTCGCTCATCAACTACTACGATACGCCACTAACCTAACATTTTTTTCAAAACAAAGACAAAGCCGCTTCGTCGCACGAAAGTTGTCATGACGAAACTTCGGGGCTATTGTGCGGACTGGGTCGGCGGTTCTTCTCCTGAACAGTCAAGCAGCGCGGGTCTGGGTCACGGCCCGAAAAGGATCGCCGGTATACGGCTTGTTGTCAGACAGGGTCTTTTTATTTACTCTTTTTAACGGCTGATTCTGTCTGGAGTTCGAGGTGTGTCGCAACCGCCTTGGCTGAACCCCGAGACAAGCCCCCGAGAATGGGATCGAAGGGGAGACCGCATAGAATGAATAACAATGGTGTTAACTCCAGCCGTCGTACTTTTCTGATCGGGCTGACCGCGGCGCTGGGCGCCGTGGGCGTGGTCGGAGCGGCGGTGCCATTCGTGAAGTCCTGGGAGCCGAGCGCAAGAGCCCGCAATGCCGGCGCCCCCGTCAAGATCGATATCAGCAAGCTGGAGCCTGGGCAGCGTGTCGTCGACACCTGGCGCGGCCAGCCGACGTGGGTGATTCACCGCACCGAGGCGATGATTGCCGATCTGTCCAAGCTGGACGACATCCTCGTGGACCCTCACTCCGAGGTGACCACCCAGCAGCCTCCGTACGCCCAGAATGAGTGGCGGTCCATCAAGAAGCCTTATCTGGTGATGATCGGCATCTGCACGCATCTGGGTTGTTCCCCCGAATACAAGGAGAAGCCCACGGTCCGCCTGAAATACGGCGGTTTTTTCTGTCCTTGTCACGGTTCCAAGTACGATCTCGCCGGCCGCGTCTACAAGGGGGTGCCCGCGCCCATGAACATGGTGGTGCCGCCCCATTCCTACCTGAGCGACTCGGTGATCATCGTTGGCTCTGAAGAAGGGGAGACCAAGGCATGAGAATAATCGGTGGCCTGGTTGGCTGGGTGGATGCGCGTCTGCCCGTGGTCAACACCTATAAAAAACACATGTCGGAGTACTACGCGCCGAAGAATTTCAATTTCTGGTATTACTTCGGCGTACTGTCCATCGTGGTGCTGGTCAACCAACTGGTGACCGGCATCTGGCTGACCATGTTCTACACCCCGTCCGATGGTTTTGCCTCGGTGCAATACATCATGCGCGACGTGGAGTGGGGCTGGCTG